>CALGYB010000058.1 GCA_937935075.1 uncultured Roseiflexus sp.
TTTGGGCAAGCATCCACCTCGTATCAGTCGTCTCATAGAGCGATCACCTGGATGTTGTCCAATACGTGCTCGTGTTGACCGTCTCGCGGCGAACGTCGGTTGAGCCTGTCGAAGCCAACGTTCGCCGCTCCACGTCTTTGATGGTCCAGGTTGTGGTTGTGATTGTTCTATGAGACCCGCCACGCTCCTTACCGCGTCTGCTGTGCCGACGAATCGCAGGGCAACGAGCATTCGAGACCGGCATGTGGTATCATAGTCGGCGGCGGTTGGGGCAGGTATCAGACCTGCCCTTCTCAAACCGGCCCTGGCGTCGGTCAATCCCCGGCGAACACATGCACAACGCGAATGCGGGGGCGCCTTTTACAGACGTCCGCCGGATCGATACGAGGAAGAGAGATAGATGAGCAGTGAAACATTCAACCCGCCGGTTCCTCCGGCGCAGCCGGCGCCACGCAAGGACCGGACGTGGATTATCGTGATTTCAATCATTCTGGGCATTGTCCTGGCGTGCGCCATTCTGCCGTTGGGCGGCATGGCGCTGCTGCTGGCGTTTGATGGCGGGAGCGGCGCAGCAGCAACGGTTCCCGGCAGCAGATGGCAGGAGGAAGTCATCTCGGGGCGAGGAAACGATCGCATCGTGGTCATTACCGTCAGCGGCGCAATTGGCGCTGGCGCCAATGATGGACTGTTCAGCACGGGGTTGAGTCACGAGCAGTTGCTGTCGCAGATCCGCACTGCCGCTAATGACCCGCGCGTAAAGGCGGTCGTGCTGCGGGTGGACAGCCCTGGCGGCAGCGTCGTTGCGAGCAACGAGTTGTACGTCGAACTCAAAACGTTGCGGGAGAAGAACAAGCACCTGGTGGTCTCGATGGGTTCAGTTGCCGCCAGCGGCGGGTACTACATCTCGATGGCGGGCGAACGGATCTACGCCAACCCGGATACGCTGACCGGCAGTCTCGGAGTGATTGTCTCGTTGCTGAACTACGATGAAGCCTTCGAGCGGCTTGGCTTGCGCGAATATGTGTATAAAAGCGGTGATCTGAAAGACATCGGTTCGCCGTTGCGCCCGCCACAGCCGGAGGAGGAGGCGATCTGGAACGCGCTGGTCGATGAGGCGTACCAGGGATTTGTCGATGTCATCGTTGCAGGGCGCGGGATGGAACGTACCGAGGTGATCCGCCTCGCCGACGGACGAATCTACACCGGACGACAGGCAAAAGCGCTCGGACTGATCGACGAATTGGGAAATCTCGACGATGCGATCAACGGCGCCAGGGAACTGGCAGGGCTGACCGATGCGCTGATCGTGCGGTATCGCTCGTTCAACACGCTGCGTGAGTTGTTGCAGGCAAATCTGGAGCGCAACCTGCAACCTGCTGATCCGCTGGGGTTGCGCGCCATTGTGCAGCCGCACGCGCCACGCCTGGAGTATCGCTTCGTTCCCTGAGCGTGAAGGACGATATATGGCTCGCGTTCTGGTAACCGGCGGCGCCGGTTTCATTGGCTCGCATCTGGTCGAAGCGTTGCTGCAACGCGGTGATCAGGTGCGCGTCTTCGACAATTTCTCTACCGGTCGGTACGACAATCTTGCTCACGTTCGTCATGATGTAGAGATCATCGAAGGTGATTTACGTGATGAAGATGCCGTTCGTCGCGCTGTTGCCGGCGTTGAGGTCGTCTTTCACCAGGGAGCGCTGGCGTCCGTGCAGCGTTCGGTCGATGACCCTGTCACCACGAATGCAGTGAATGTCACCGGGACATTGCACGTGCTGACAGCGGCGCGTGATGCCGGTGTGCGGCGGGTGGTCTTCGCATCGTCATCGTCGGTCTATGGTGATACGCCGACGCTGCCGAAAGTCGAAACACAGGCGCCGCAACCGCTCTCGCCCTATGCCGTCTCGAAACTGGCGGGCGAACAGTACTGCATGGCGTTCAGTATCGTCTACGGTCTTCCTGCCATTGCACTGCGCTACTTCAATGTGTTTGGTCCCCGGCAGGATCCGCATTCTGAATATGCCGCCGTTATTCCACGCTTTATCGACCGGATGGTGCGCGGTATTCCGCCGATCATCTACGGCGATGGCTTGCAGTCGCGCGATTTTACCTATATTGCGAACGTGGTGGATGCCAATCTGACAGCGGCGGATGCACCCGCCGATTGTTCAGCCGTGTTCAACGTCGGCGCGGGAGCGCGCACCTCGCTGCTCGAACTGGCGGCGCAGATCAACCATTTGCTTGGCACCAGTCTTGCGCCAGATCACCACCCGCCGCGCTCTGGCGATGTGCGGCATTCACAGGCAAGCATTGATGCGATCCGTGAGACGCTGGGGTACACGCCGCGCGTCTCGCTAACGGAAGGTCTGGCGCGGACACTTGCATGGTTCCGTCACGAGGGAGCACGCACATGACTGCATCATCATCCAGAGAACGGTTGCTGCGGCGCATTGCCGATCGTTCGGCGCGCGTTGGCATCGTGGGGGTCGGGTATGTCGGGTTGCCGCTGGCTGCGGTCTTTGGCGCCGCCGGCTTGCGCGTGACCGGCGTCGATGCCAGCGCCGAACGGGTTGCTGCCATCAATGCCGGACGCAGTTACATCGACGATGTGCCAACCGACGTTGTGGCGCAGTTGCGCGCCGATGGCCTGCTCGATGCCACAACAGATTTCGATGTGCTCGCAGAACTTGATGCGATCAGCATCTGTGTTCCTACACCGCTGCGCAAAACCCGCGATCCCGACATCTCGGCAATTCTGGCGGTGACCGAACAGATTGCGCATCGTCTGCGTCCCGGTCAGTTGATCGTTCTGGAAAGCACTACCTACCCCGGCACTACTCGCGAGGTGATTTTGCCGCGCCTCGACGCAAGCGGCTTGAAGGTCGGCACGGATTACTTCCTGGCATTCTCTCCCGAACGGGTCGATCCCGGTCGCACCGACTGGACGACACACAATACACCAAAGGTGATAGGCGGCGTTACCCCTGCCTGCCTGGACGTGGCGCGGGCGCTGTACGAAACGGCTATCGAACGGGTTGTGCCGGTGAGCAGCCCGGAGGTTGCGGAAATGGTCAAATTACTCGAAAACACCTTCCGCGCCGTCAATATCGGGCTGGTCAATGAAGTGTTGCTCATGTGCGATAAGCTCGGTCTGGATGTGTGGGAAGTGATCGACGCAGCCGCGACCAAGCCGTTTGGGTTTATGAAGTTTACGCCTGGACCGGGACTGGGTGGGCACTGTATTCCCATTGACCCGCTCTACCTGTCGTGGAAATTGAAGACGCTCAACTACACGGCGCGGTTTATCGATCTGGCGAGCGAGGTCAACACCGATATGCCGCGCTACTGGGTGCAGAAGGTGCAGGACGCGCTGAACGATGCCGGGCGGGCGGTGCGGGGCAGTCGTGTGCTGGTGCTGGGGGTTGCCTACAAACGCGATGTCGATGATGTGCGCGAGTCGCCGGCGCTCGACATTATTCACCTGCTGGACGAGAAGGGCGCGCTGGTGACGTACCATGATCCGCACGTGCCCGAGGTGCAGGCTGAGGGTCTGCGCATGCGCTGTGAGCCGCATCTCGATGAGGCGCTCCAACAGGCGGATTGCGTCATCATCGTCACCGATCACTCGGCGTATGACTGGCAACGGGTCGCGCGCCATGCACAGCGCGTCGTCGATACGCGCGGTGTGCTGCGTCACGTGGCAAATAGTGAGCGGTGAGGCGCCTGTCGGGTTCCCAGGCGATACTTCAGGTCGTAATTGAGCACAAAGTCGAGTTCTTCGTCGTCGAACCCATAGCAATGCGCCAGCAGTCGGTCGATAGTGTCGATGACTGCATGCGCTCGTGCTGCGTCAATGTTCGTTTCGCTGGTCTGAATGCGCGCGCCGCGGCGCGCGCGCGTCGTGGCGCTCTCGCGGTAGAGCGCAATCAGGCGATCCACGGCGCTCGCAAAGGGTGCGGGATCGGCGTCTTCCAGACGAAACATTGGAAACTCCAGCACCTCGCGCGCAACCACGTCCATACAATTTGAGAAGGCGATCCAGTACCAGTAGAAGACCTGGCTGTTGAGCAGCGCGAGCACGATGGGAGTAACGGTCGGTTCAACCCGCAGCGGCTTATAGTGCGACGATAGTTTCTCCGGCAGCGCCTTGCGCCAGTAACGCCCCCCTGAGTGGTAGTAGATCGTAACGCCGTCTCGTGCGGTATAATCCCGCAGACGACGGCCATGCGTCAGCATGCGCTGGAGCAACCGGATTTCCAGTGCCGAGCCAAGTTTGGGCAGCGCTCCGTTGATGGTTTCCGAAACAGGCAGGCGGGCGTAGCCAAGGGTATCGAACAGATGCCTGCGCTCACGGGAACGAAAGCGTCGATAGCCGCTCACATAGCGTTCTCCGGCGGTCGGCGTTTTGTGCAGCAGCGTGATTGTCAGGTTCATATCGACATCCGGGAAGAGTTTGCCCGGTCGCACGGCATAATGACTGTGCCACTGGCGCAACGGCGCGTAAAGATGCTGCAACGGCGCCATGCTGTCGGTGGCGACTGACGCGACCGGTACGATGACGCCGAGCCACCCCTCTGGTCGGAGCAGGTTCAGTGCGCGCTCGATCACCAATGCGTACACATTGCCGGTTGTCGCCGTCTGATACTGACGCAAAAGCGGATTCTCCCTTAATCCGTTTCGCACCACATATGGCGGGTTGCCGGTCACGACATCGAACCCTCCCGCTGCCATAATGTCAGGAAATGTCACCCGCCAGTGCAACGGTCGCTGCCGTTCAGCGCCGTCGTTTTGGCGGATGTCGTCCACGTGATCGAGTGAGCCGGTCAGTGCATCACCGGTGTGAATATTGAACCGCAGATCGCACAGGTGATCCTGATGATCGACACGCGCAGCAAGGCGTAGCCAGAGCCGCATCCGACAGATCTCCACCGCCTCCGGCATCAGATCGACGCCATACAGATTATGCTCGACAATCGCGCGCAAGCGTCGGGCGAGATTGACGGCGCTATTCCCGCCGGATATGCGGCGTTGGGCAATGATGCATGCAAGGTCTGCCAGCCGGTCGAACGCGGCGCAGAGAAACGCCCCCGCACCGCAGGTCGGATCGAGCACCGTCAGTTGCGCCAGTGCCGTATCGAGGTCATCCAGCCGGGAAGGAGGCCAGATCGTACAGAGGTCGCGCATCAGGCGTATCAGGTCGAGATTATGGGTCACCAGGTCCGCCGGAATGACGATGCCGGTACGGAGTGCGGCGAGCGTTTCCGTTACACGGCGGCGGCGGGCAATCACTTCACGCCAGGTTTCCTCTGGCAGCGCAAAGGCAGCGGGCGCGGTAGCGTCCCACGAGCGGCGCAGCGCAACATCTGATAGACCTGCTGCAATCAAAGGCGGCAATTTCCGGTCGATGCCATGGCGCAGCGCCGCAGGAACATAGCGCAGCGGGTCCTGGCGCAAGAGGTCGGTGATCAGATGTGCGGCTTGGGGTGACAGCGTCTCAAGTAGGCGCGGGAAAACCGTGCGACTGACAATATATGTGGTGACGTCATTGCCGGTGTAGTAGATGCCACTCTGTTTTCGCTCGACATAACGTTCGAAAACGAATCCCATCGCTGCTGGCGTCAGGCAGCCGGGTTCGTTGTCGTCGAGACTCCAGGCAGTATCTCGGAGCAGTGTCAGCGCCTCACGCAGCGCAGCGTTGTCCGGGCGGGGAAGAGAACGCACCGTGATGATGCCGGGTGGCAGGCATTGCAGCATGGCATCGCCAGAACAGTCATCATATTCCAGAGATTGGGAGCAATCGTACTGATCGAACCAGCCATGCACGCGGAGGAACGAGAGAAACATCAGTCGCGCCAGCGTGAGCGCGGCTGCGGAGCGCCGTTCATCGTCGGGCAACGCGCCGAGACCGTGGGCAAGCGCGTCGCATGCGGCAAACAGGCGGGTGGGGATGTCGGATTTCCGTCGATGGTTCGCAGTGTGAGTCATGGCGCACAGATCATAGCACCGATGTGCCAGAACTCAAGTGGCGGAGGTCACCACGGGGGATGCGCCAGCAACGCGGTCATCAGCGCCAGGGGCGCGGGGGCGGCCGGGCAGCGCCCCGAGTGCAGATGACCGTCACCACGGGGGATGCGCCAGCCGCAACGCGGTCATCAGCGCCAGGGGCGCGGGGGCGGCCGGGCAGCGCCCCGAGTGCAGATGACCGTCACCTTCATACACCCTTGATCTTCGCCACGAGCAGGTCGCGGTTCATCCGGGCGATCACATCGAGCGGAATCACTTTCGGGCAGGCTGCGGCGCACTCGCCGATATTCGTGCACCCGCCGAACCCTTCTTTATCCATCTGTTCGACCATGCGCACCACGCGGGTATAGCGTTCGGGTTGACCCTGCGGCAACAGTCCGAGGTGCGCAATCTTGGCGGCAGTAAAGAGCATTGCCGAAGCGTTCGGACAGGCAGCCACACACGCGCCGCAACCGATGCACGCTGCTGCGTCCATCGCAGCATCGGCATTCTGTTTTGGCACCAGAATGGCATTGGCATCCTGCGCCACGCCGGTATTTGCCGAGATAAAGCCGCCTGCCTGAATAATGCGGTCGAACGCCGAGCGATCCACAATCAGGTCTTTCATCACCGGGAAGGCGCGCGCGCGCCACGGTTCGATCGTGATCGTGTCACCGTCCTTGAAATGGCGCATATGCAACTGGCATGCCGTGGTTCCTCGATGACCGCCGTGCGGGTACCCGTTGATCACCATACCGCACGAGCCGCAGATGCCCTCGCGACAGTCGTGCTCGAATGCGATCGGTTCTTCACCCTTCATAATCAGTTCCTGGTTGACCACGTCGAGCATCTCCAGGAACGACATATCAGGGATGATATCCTTTGCCTGATACGTCACAAAGCGACCTTCCGACTGCGGGTTCTTCTGTCGCCAGACATGGAGCGTCAGGTTCATAGTGTGTTCTCTCTATTCCAGGGCGCTAGCGCACGGGAAAGATGCTGCGGCGGTCGTGGCGCGCAACTCGCCTTCCCCGACGCTACGCCAGACAATTACTTGTAGCTGCGAACGGTTGGCTTGACATACTCAAAGATCAGCGGCTCCTTATGAAGTACCGGCTTTGTTCCCAAACCGGTGAATTCCCACGCGGCCACATACGAGAAGTTCTCGTCATCACGTTCGGCTTCGCCATCTTCCGTCTGATGCTCTTCACGGAAATGCCCGCCGCACGATTCGTCCCGATGGAGCGCATCGATGCACATCAGTTCGGCGAGTTCCATGAAGTCGGCCACGCGCCCGGCTTTCTCCAGTTCCTGATTGATGTCGTTGCCTTCACCGGGCACCTTGACCTCACGCCAGAAGCGCTCACGGAGTTCCGGGATCATTTCGAGCGCATGCTTCAGCCCGGCTTCATTCCGCGCCATACCGCAGTAGTCCCACATGATCTTGCCGAGTTCGCGGTGGAACATATCGACCGTGCGCGTCCCCTTTGTGTTGAGCAGGCGCTTAATGCGGTCGGCGGCTTCCGCCTCGGTTTCGCGAAAGGCGAGGTGGGTCGTATCAACCTTCGGCAGTTTGGTCGACGCCAGATAATCGGCGATGGTATACGGCAAAATGAAGTAGCCGTCCGCCAGACCTTGCATCAATGCCGATGCTCCCAGGCGGTTTGCGCCGTGGTCCGAGAAGTTCGCTTCGCCGACAACGAACAAACCGGGGATGGTGCTCATCAGATTGTAATCGACCCACAGTCCGCCCATCGTATAGTGTACTGCCGGGTAAATGCGCATCGGCGTCTCATATGGATTCTCGCCGGTAATGCGCTCATACATCTCGAAGAGGTTGCCGTAGCGATCCTCGATCACCTTCTTCCCCAGGCGTTTGATCGCATCAGAGAAGTCGAGGTAGACGCCAAGACCGCCGGGACCGACGCCGCGTCCTTCGTCGCACACCTGCTTTGCCGCACGTGATGCAATATCGCGCGGCGCCAGGTTGCCATAGCTGGGATAGCGACGCTCCAGGTAGTAGTCGCGCTCATCTTCGGGAATCGAACTGGGCGCTCGCTTATCGCCAGGCGTCTTTGGCACCCAAACGCGCCCATCATTGCGCAGCGACTCGGACATCAGCGTCAGTTTGCTCTGATGGTCGCCGCTCACCGGGATGCACGTCGGGTGGATCTGGGTATAGCATGGATTGCCGAAGAAAGCGCCGCGCCGATGAGCGCGCCAGATGGCGGTAGCATTGCACGCTTTGGCATTCGTGGAAAGGTAGAAAACATTCGAGTATCCTCCAGTTGCCAGCACGACTGCATCGGCAAAGTGGGACTCGATCTTGCCGGTGACCATATCGCGCGTCACGATGCCGCGCGCCCGACCATCGATGACCACGAGGTCGAGCATTTCGGTGCGTGAGTACATTTTGACCTGACCCAGCCCAATCTGGCGGCTGAGCGCCTGGTAGGCGCCGAGCAACAATTGCTGCCCCGTCTGCCCGCGAGCGTAGAAGGTGCGCGCCACCTGGGCGCCGCCGAACGAGCGGTTATCCAGATAACCGGAGTACTCACGCGCGAACGGCACCCCTTGCGCGACACACTGATCGATGATCGCCATACTGACTTCTGCCAGGCGATACACGTTCGCCTCACGCGCGCGGAAGTCGCCGCCCTTGACCGTATCGTAAAACAGACGGAAGACGCTATCGCCGTCGTTGCGATAGTTCTTGGCGGCGTTGATGCCGCCCTGTGCCGCGATGCTGTGCGCGCGACGCGGGCTGTCGTGGTAGGTGTAGCACTTGACGTTGTACCCCGCTTCTCCCAGCGTTGCGGCTGCCGAAGCGCCCGCCAGCCCCGAACCGACGACGATAATCGTATAGCGCCGGCGGTTTGTCGGGCTGACGAGTTTCATTTCAAACTTATGGCGCTCCCATTTACGCTCAATAGGCCCCTCCGGGATTCTCGAATTGAGTTTTGGGTCGAGATATTCCGTTGAGGGCCGGGTTGTTGTTGGCCTGGTATCCGTGGTGGTCATAGGTTTGTCTCTCTTCTAGTGTGCTTCACTGCGAAATGGCGCATTCATACGTTGCGCACATCAGCGCACCAGTCCAGTAATAACCGCAACCGGCACGGTCGAAAAACCAAGGAATAACAGAATCCCTGACAGAACCGCCAGACCGCGCCAGAGGCCATCAGTGCGCGGACCATTCAGCCCCAGAGTCTGGAACATACTCCAGACGCCGTGGTACAGGTGCATCCCCAGAGCGCCGACAGCAGCGATGTAGAGGACGACGTTGATTGGATTGGAGAAGCCCGCCACAACGTTCTGGTAGGCAGTCTCGTGCCCGCCAAAGTCGGGTATGCCAAGTCCAAAGGTGAAGTGTGCCAGGTGATAGACGATGAAGAGGAAAATTGCCAGGCCTCCCCAACGCAGGGTCAGCGAGGCGAACGTCGCCTGTTTCCGGCGCGTTTCGCGGTACCCCTTCGGACGGCTCGCCCAATCGAGCCGTGTCAACTGGATGGCGGCAGTGACGTGCAGAATCACCGCTGCCAGCAAAACCACGCGCAGGACCCAGAGCAACCCGCGCTCCGGGATCATCGGGTACCCCACCGTGCGCAGAAAGTGCGCATACTCGTTGAAACCTTCCGCGCCCTCGAAAATCTTCAGGTTGCCGATCATGTGCAAAATAACGAACCCGTAGCCGATAAAGCCGGTAATCGCCATCACTGCTTTCTTGCCGATCGTTGTGCGGTAAAGCGTCAATGCTGCTGCCATATCGCTTCCTTCTAGAGATTTCGATTAGGTAGTACGGTCAACAAACATAAACTGGATCTCGCTGATGCGAAACCGAAAGGTTCCAGGATAATGTGCAGAAACCGGGTTGTGCCGAAGGCGCCGCAGGAACGGTGGGTGACGACCAAAGAGCCGGAACTTCATAGTCATAGACTCTCTTGCTCTCACTGTATCGAGAGGTTGGTTGTCCAACCCCTGATATGGTGAAGCGTATCACCTGAATCTCTGGGAAGAGTTTCACGAACTGTTTTGCATTATAACGCAAGGAGTAACGAATGTGAAGGAAAGGTTGTTCAATGCAGCGATGTCCAATCGCCGAGACGCGCCGACAGAGCACTGATATCGCCCGCTCCAACCGGTTGCTCGAGCCGTGCAAGAGCGTCGCGCAGCGCCGCGACATGCGCCGCTCCCGGAGCGGCAGGCGTTAGCGCAAGCGCAGCGCGCAGCAGCGCGCAGTACGCTGCGATCTGATCCGTTGCGCCGGCAGGGTGCGCCTGTGCGACGGAAATGGCGACTTCTATCTGCTCGCGCGCTGCGGTCCATTCGACAATGCCGGGAATGCGCATCATCAGGTCGAGGATCTGTGCAGTCCGTTCAGCGGCGGCGCGCCGTTCTTCCGCCACCGACGGCGATGGCGGCGAAACGATCTCGGATGACGGCGGAGGCGCTGATGGTTCGGGAAGGCGTGGCGTGAGGCGGGTCGGTTCCTGGTTCTCAGTTCCGGCTTCTACCGGGGGCGCTGATGGTTTGGGAAGGAACGTCATAATGCGAGGGAGCGCCTGTTGCAGCATCTGGTCGATTTCCCGGGCATAGACCAGCCAGGGACCAATCTGCATCTTGAAGGGGTCGGGAATGTCGCGATCACGTCCGGCAAGTTCGCCCAGGGTATGAATGCGCGCTGCCGCCGTCGGAAAGCGCAGGCGCGCCACACGCGCGGTTCCGCTGTCGATCGTCAGCAACAGTGTCGCTTCATCAACCAGGTGATCGCTCAGGCTGCGCGCCCGGTGCGCACTGAGATCGAGCGCCATGTGCTCTGCAACTGCCAGTGCATCCGGGCTGGCGGGATCGTTGTCGTGCCCGAGCACCCCGGCGGACTCAACCCGCGCAGTGATGCTGCGGTGCATCAGGTGTCGGCGAAGCAGTGCGGCGGCGAGCGGCGCACGTCCGGTGTCGGCAGCGCCGACGATCAGGATCAGGATCTCATTTTTCATAGGTATCACGAGGGCATATAGTGTGCACTACAGAAATGAACAGAGCTTCATCTTCCTGGCAACGAATTGGATATGTAGTGAACGTATAATACTGCAAGGAAGAAGCATTGACAGCATCGATGCATGCAAGCCGCTGTCTACACTACCGGGAAGTAGCATCTTATGCACATTTTGATTGCTGAAGACGACGCCATGAACCGCGATATGATCGCGCGACGTATGCGCTGGGAAGGTTTCACGATCTCGCTCGCCGTTGATGGATCGGAGGCGCTTCATCTTGCCCGCACCAACATGCCCGATCTGATCCTGCTCGACATGGGGTTGCCAAAGCAGAACGGCTGGGACGTCGCCCGTCAGCTCAAAAGCGAAGAGGCGACGCGCCACATTCCCATCATCGCGTTGACCGCCTACGCATTGCCCGAAGACCGGATCCGAGGGCTGGCTTCCGGGTGTGACGCCTACGAACTCAAGCCGATTGATTTCGACCGTCTGATGCGACGTATTCATGCCCTGACCGACGGGTCTGCAACGAGGTGAGCATGGGAGCCATCATCGCGCGCGACCGACCCTTGTTACCATGTTGCAGGCAGTAGTCCCTGCTCTTGCATCTGAAAGCCATATTACAGGCGAAAATGTGAGACTTCTGTGGATCGACCACTCACGTTCTACACCAGCGTCCTACTCTTACTCAGTATCGTTGCCATATCCATCGCCGTCTATGCGTGGCGCAGGCGGGTTATGCCTGGCGCGTTGTCGCTTACTTTCCTTAGCATGAGCGTTGCAGTCTGGCTGATTGGTCAACATATGGAACTGACCGTTCAGACCTTCGCCTCAATGATCTGGTGGATTAGATTCGAGTTCATTGGCATAGTCGCTCTTCCAGTCATGTGGCTTTGGTTTGCCGCTGAGTACACCGGCTCGCTGCCCTGGCTCCACCGCCGCAACATATGGCTTCTGGCAATCATACCGGCGATAACGATGTTGATTTTGCTGACGAACGATTATCACTCGCTGTTCTGGACATCGATCACTCCGCGAGTTGAGCAACTTCGTCTCGGCATCGACACTCGATACGGACCCTGGTTCTGGGTGCATGTTGCCTATTCTTATACGTGTGTGCTTATTGGCGCTTATGCCATCGTCCGTTTTGCTCGGCAAACGGTCAGGTTGTTTTTCTTCCAAACAGTGGCCATCCTGATTGCGGTTGCAGTGCCGTGGGCGGTGAATCTGCTGCGTTTGACAGGCGTCATTCCAAAGAGCATCCCTGATCTGACGGCGCTGGCATTTGCTGTATCGCTGGGGATTTTCGCGTGGAGTGCATTCCGGTGGCGTCTGCTCGATATTCGTCCGATTGCGCGCGATATGGTGTTGCAAAGCATGGTCGATGGCGTTATCGCAGTGGATGACCAGGGGCGGATCATCGAGGTAAACCGCGCGGCGCAAGAATTGATCGGGCTGCCCGTGTCGCAGATTCTCGGCAGACACGCGCGCGAGGCGCTGACGCGCTGGAATGACGTCGTCGATCACTATCAGGATGTGACCGAGATAGCGGAAGAACTCGAAGTAGACGTCAACGAGTCGCGGCGCTGGTTCAATGTGCGTATCTCGCCGATCTACGACACGCGGCGCGTCTGTCGTGGGCGGCTGTTCGTCTGGCGTGATGTCACCGAGGAGCGCCGGATCCGTGAGGAGCTGCAACGCAACAATGAGCATCTCCTGGAAGCGCAGCGATCGTTGATCGCAGCACGGGACGCCGCCGAAGCGGGCAGCCGCGCCAGAGGCGCCTTTCTGGCGCATATGAGCCACGAAATCCGCACGCCGCTCACTGCGATCATCGGATATTGCCAGTTGTTGGAGGCGGGTCTCGAACGCCAGAGCCTGGCGCAAACGCGCAGCGATATTGAAGCGATCCACCTTGCCGCCGGTCACCTCCTCTATCTGATGAACAACGTGCTGGAAATGGCGCAGATCGAAACCGGACGGTCCGATCTGCATGTGGTTCCATTCAATGTGGCGGATGTGGTGCATGATGTTGTAATGACGGTGCAGCCGTTGCTCAGACGCAACCGGAATCGCTTGCGGCTCGAGGGTGTCGAGGAGGCAGGGGAACTGTTGGGCGATCCGACCAGGGTGCGCCAGATTCTGTTCAATCTGGTGAGTAATGCTGCCAAGTTTACAACAGACGGCGAAGTGGTGGTGCGGATCGCGCACACAGGTGATGATTCTCGGTCACGCATCCAGTTTCAGGTGTCCGATACGGGACCGGGAATTGCACCGGAACAGATGGTGCATTTGTTTGAGCCATTTGCGATTGCCGAGCAGAATATCGGGCGGGAGCAACGTGGCGTGGGGCTGGGACTGGCGATCAGTCAGCATTACTGCCAGTTGATGGGTGGCGAGTTGACTGTTGAGAGCGCGCCAGGACGCGGTACGACGGCGACGTTCTGGCTTCCCATGCAGGCATCGCAGATTGCGCTGGCAGAGGTTAGGGGTTAGGAGAACCAAGAACCGAGAACTGAGAACCGAGAACTGATGCCGATGCGCGGTCATTCGTACAAATACTGCCGGGGCGCTGCGGGCGAAAGCCCTCGCTGAGGACGCGGTTCGACCATGCTCACCGCAAGTGAAAGCCCCGCTGGGGCTACTGATGACGATGCGCGGTCATACCGCCCCGACTGATGCTGTGCGTTGACCGTTGCGCCTTGAACAATGAACACGCGAACATCTTGTCTGACTGACCGCAAGTTCGTATGAGAACCGACCGCCCACATTCAACACTTCACGTTCAACGGCTCTCTCTTCCACTGCACCCTTCAACCTTTGAACGTCACCTTTCCCGCCTTCTACCGGGAACCCTCTGCCTTCAACTCCTTTGCGGGCGCCGCGACGCAACCGGCGCCTGGCACATGTGTAACGTTCGATACGCAGCATTCAACGACCACCTGTAATCCGTACTGCTTCGAGACGTTGCACCGCAACGTCTCTGCTTTTCACGTTCAATGTTCCTCGATGCAACGCCGCGCCTGGGTGATCTGTTGGCGCACGGCTTCTGGCGCCGTTGCGCCGGGCACACGGCGCTGCGCTACGGAACGATCAATGTCGAACACCTGAAGAATGTCGTTGCTGCAGGCGGGATGCGCTGCGAGAAAAACGTCGAGTGGCAGCGCCGAGAGCGGCGCCCCGCGCTGCTCCGCCTCACGCACCAGCCTGCCAACCACATGGTGCGCTTCGCGAAACGGGACGCCGCGCGCCACCAGGTAATCGGCGATGTCGGTGGCAAGCATCGTATCGTCGAGCGCTGCACGCATGCGGTCATAGCGGAAGCGGGCCGTTGCTACCGCCCCGGCGGCAACCGGCAGCGCCAGTTCGAGCGTGTCAGCGGCGTCGAACAGCGGCTCTTTGTCTTCTTGCAGGTCTTTGTCGTAGGCGGATGGCAACCCTTTGAGCACCGCCAACACGGTGACCAGATCGCCGGTGAGCCGGCCTGCTTTGCCGCGCAGCAGTTCGAATGAATCGGGATTTTTTTTCTGCGGCATAAGACTCGAACCGGTGCTGTAGGCGTCGGCGAGAACGACGAAACCGAACTCGGCGCTGCTGTAGATGATCATGTCTTCCGCCAGGCGGCTGAGGTGCGTGCCGATCAACGCTGCACAGAATAGAAACTCGGCAATGAAATCACGGTCGCTGACGGCATCGATGCTATTGGGGGAAATCGCTGCCATCCCCAGGTCAGCGGCGAGTGCCGTGCGGTCGATTGCCAGCGGCGTTCCGGCAATCGCGCCTGAGCCGAGCGGGAGCACTGCCGTTCGTTTCGCACAATCCGCCAGGCGCTCGCGGTCGCGTTGCAGGGGCCAGAAGTGGGAGAGCAACCAGTGCGCGAGAAGCACCGGTTGGGCGCGTTGCAGGTGGGTATAGCCGGGTATCACGGCATCGCCTGCGCCTTCAGCCTGCGCCAGCAATGCCTGTTGCAGCGCGCGCACGCCGTCGTCGATGCGCCGAATCGCGCCCATCGTCCAGAGCCGCACGTCGGTCGCCACCTGATCGTTCCGGCTGCGTCCGGTGTGGAGTTTGCCCGCAACCGCGCCGACGAGTTCCCCCAGTCGCCGCTCGACGGCGGTATGAATATCTTCATCAGCCGGAAGCGCTGCGAAGCGCCCTTCGTCGAACTCGGCGTAAACCGCCTCGAGTCCTGCCAGTAAGGCGTCTCGCTCTTCCGCCGATATGACTCCGGCCTGCGCGAGTTGACGCGCCCATGCCATGCTCCCGCGAATATCCTCACGCCACATTCGTTGATCGAACGGAAATGAGTTGTTGAACCGCGCCATCAGCGCGTCGATCCCCTCATCGAAGCGACCTCCCCACATGGTTTTCTCCTTCCGAGAACCGAGAACCGAGAACTGAGAACCGAGAACCGAGAACCGAGAACTGAGAACTGATACCAGGTGGCGTTCAGTCAGACAAGATGTTCGAGCGTTCGTTTTGCAAGGTGCAACGGTCAACGTGCCCCGGCAGGCATGCCGCGGACCGCCGTCCGCCCGGCGGCTGAAGCCGCGGGCTACGGTTGCCAGGCCCGCCAGCGCAGGCGGGAGCGGGGATGCGCCGCCGGGGTAGGGCGGGCTTCAACCCGCCAGCGCAGGCGGGAGCGGGGATGCGCCGCCGGGGTAGGGCGGGCTTCAGCCCGCCAGCGCGGGCTTGACGCATTCCTGCACAGTACACGCCGCGCCTGCCCTGGCGCAGCCCGTTTGCGCCGGCTGGCTCTCGCCCAGCGGCTGAAGCCGCGGGCTATGGTTGCAAAGCCCGCCTGCGCGGGCTTCACCAGGCGATGCCGGATTCTTGTCTCAAAAACTAGCATTGTCCAAATGACCGCGCATTATGAGAACCAGAGAGTCACTGGTTCTTGGTGAACGACGAGGTCATGGTACACGAAAAGGAAAAAGAGGTGAGCAGCAGGATGAGTAACACCCAATTGCCTTTTTCCAACGTGCTCAGTGATCTCCCCCTAACCCCGAACCCTGTGGTACAATGCGCATATCACAAACATACATTATCACATCCACATTCGAGAGCGCAGGATGATGTCTGTTTCCCGCCAGTCGATGATCACCGCGTCGCAGGAAGAACTCGAAGCCCTGGTACTCGACGCTGCGCCGCGTCAGGGGCAGTGGAGCGAAGAGGATTATCTGTGGTTGAGCGAACGTGTGAGCGTGCTGATCGAATTGACTGACGGTTCTATCGAAGTTTTGCCGATGCCGACCGACCGTCATCAATCAATCCTTCTCTCTCTGTACCGTCTCTTCTTCGCGGCGGTTGAATTAGCCGGCGGCAAAGTGCTGATTGCGCCATTGCGCCTTCGCATTCGTTCGGGAAAGTATCGTGAACCCGATCTGCTGCTGGTGCGTTCGGCGCGTGATATGCGCCGGCAGGATCGCTTCTGGATCGGCGCCGATCTTGTGCTGGAAGTGGTCGGTCAGGACAAATCTGAGCGCGATGTGGTCGAAAAACGCCACGATTACGCCGAAGGGGGCATCCCCGAATACTGGATCGTCGACCCGCGCGACGAGACCATTACAGTCTTGCGACTGGCGGACGATGCGTATGTGGAACATGGGACGTTCGGGCGCGGCACGCAGGCGACATCGGCGCTGCTCGCAGGTTTTACCGTCAGTGTTGACGCGGTCTTCGACACGGAATAGATGGCGAGAACAGGTATGGTCAGACACTTTCTTTCCGCTGCCGATCTGACGCGCGCCGATGCCGAGGCGTTGCTGGATCGGGCGCAAGCGTTGAAGGCGGAATGGCGCAATGGCGGGCACGCGCGCGATGCGAGCGGTGTGTTGCCGCTCCAGGGCAAAACACTGGCGCTGGTGTTCGAGAAACCATCGCTGCGCACGCGCGTCGCCTTCGAAGCCGGTATGACCCAACTCGGCGGGCATGGCAGTTACCTGTCGGCAAACGACATCGACATGGGCGGGCGCGAAAGCGTTCCCGATGTGGCACGCAACCTCAGTCGCTGGGTGCAGGCGATTGCAGCGCGCGTCTTTCGCCACGCAACCGTTGAGACCCTGGCGCGCTATGCCACTGTGCCGGTCATCAATGCGCTCTCCGACCGTGAGCATCCCTGTCAGGCGCTCGCGGATATGCTGACGTTGCGCGAACATTATGGCCGTCTCGAAGGGTTGACGCTGGCGTATGTCGGCGATGGCAACAACGTGGCGCACTCATTGATGCTCCTGGGAGCAACGCTGGGGGTGAACGTGCGTATCGGTTGTCCGCTCGATTATCGCCCCGACCCGGATATTCTGGCGCTCGCGGAGCAGCGCGCCGCTGAGAATGGCGCTTCGATCCGGGTGATGCCATCGCCATTGGAAGTGGTCGCCGGAGCGGATGCGGTCTACACGGATGTATGGGCGTCGATGGGACAGGAACACGAAGCAGCCCGGCGCCGGCCGGTGTTTCAACCGTACCAGGTTAATGCAGCATTGATGGCGCACGCCCGATCAGGATCGCTGTTTATGCACTGTCTCCCGGCGCATCGCGGCGAAGAGGTGACGCCTGATGTCATCGATGGTCCGCAGTCGGTGGTCTTCGAGCAGGCGGAGAATCGGTTGCACGTTCAGAAAGCGCTGATCCTGACCCTGCTTGGATTGTAGAGGAAGCCTATGCATCTGATCGTCGTCGGATGCGGTCGCGTCGGATGTCTGCTGGCGCAGCAGATGGCTGCTGAGGGACATTCGGTTGCAGTGGTCGATAAGAATCCGCAGGCGTTCAAGCGTCTCGGGCGCGGATTTCACGGCCAGACGGTGCTTGGCGTCGGGTTCGACCGCGATACGCTGCGCGAGGCGGGCGTCGAACGCGCCGATGCGCTTGCAGCAGTGACGAACGGCGACAACTCGAATTACATTACCGCGACGGTCGCACGCGATGTTTTCCGCGTGCCGAATGTGGTGGCGCGCATTTATGACCCACAGCGTGAGGCGATCTACCGGGAACTCGGCATTCGCACGATCAGTTCGACCAGTTGGGCGGTTCATACAATCCGCCGGATTCTTCACGGTGATGAGACCGTCTCATCGGTCCAATTCGGCAGCGGCGAAGTGGAGATTGCAGAAGTCACCATCAGTGGACGGCTCGTCGGTCACTTTGTGCGTGATCTGTCGGTGCCCGGCGAGATCATGCCGGTGGTTATCGTGCGGCGTGGGCGAGCATTTCTGCCAACCCCCGGCGTGCTGCTCGAAGATGGTGATGTGGTGCATGTTGCAGTGCTTGCAACCGCAACCGGATTGCTCGACTCGATGATCCAGTAACCCTGCGGAATGCCATGAATGTACTGATTGTCGGCGGCGGCAAAATTGGGCGTAATCTGGCAATGTTCCTGACGACCGAGGGGCGCCATTCGATCACTCTGGTGGAGAAGCAGGAGCAGGTGGCGTATTCGCTGATGCGGATGTTGCCGGATATTCGGGTGGTTGAGGGGGATGGCTGCGATCCTTCGGTGCTGCGCGATGCGGGCGCCGAGTTTGCTGATGCCGTCGCTGCGGTCACCGGCGACGATGAGGACAATCTGGTCATTGCGGTGCTGTGCAAACGCGAGTTTCGCGTCAATCGCGTTGCTGCGCGTATCAATAATCCGAAGAATGCCTGGCTGTTCACCCGTCGTATGGGGGTCGATCTGCCGATCGATACAGCGCAGACGATTGGGCGTGGGCTGGAAGCCGACATTAACCTCGGCGCGATTGTGCAACTGACTCGCCTGCGTGAGGGGCGAATCTCACTGATTGAATTCACGGTCTCAGCCGAGTCGAGCGCTGTGGAAAAGACTGTCGCTTCGTTGCGACTGCCGCCCGATTGTTTGCTGACGGCCATCCTGCGCGGCGATGATGTCATTCTTCCTTCGGGAGAGACGGTTATCCAGGCGGGTGATCAGGTGATTGCCCTGGCATATCGCGACCGTGAAGCGTCGCTCGCTGAGCGGTTTCAGTAGTATGGCGCGTCTGATCCGCACCTCGCGACAGCGAACGACATCTCGCGCCCCCGTCCGCCATCTGGTTGTCTGCCAGCACGACGGGCGGTTCGATAGCACGGTCGAAGCCGCTGCGATCAGTGACTTGATTCAGCAGAAGGATCAGATTGTTTGGGTGGATCTGCTCGATCCGCGCCCAGAAGATCTTGCGCTGCTCTCCGAGGAGTTTGGGTTCCATCCTCTGGCAATCGAAGATGCGACCCACCCGCACGAACGTCCCAAGATCGATTCGTACAACGGATACTATTTTCTGCTCTTCTATGCCCTGCGCTATGATGAAACGCAGAAGCAGGCTTCTTCGCAGCAGGTCAGTCTGTTCATCGGATCGAACTATCTGGTGTGCATCCATCAGGACTCGATTACCGCAATTGACGAAACAATCCGGCGCTGGCAGCGGTATGACCATGATTTTGGCGAGGATGTCGCCGAACTGCTCTATCATCTGCTCGACACCATTGTTGATGAATACTTCCCTATTCTGGACGCCCTGATCGAGCGAGTCGAGGAGGTCGAGGCGCAGATTTTCGATCATTTTCGTCCCGAAGCGCTCCAGGAGATCTTCGCACTCAAACGGGAACTGCTTTTGATGCGCAAAATTGTCGCTTCGGAACGCGATGTGCTGAATGTGCTCATCCGTCGCGAAGCGCCGATCTATCCGCGCGACATGGTCGCCTATTTTCAGGATGTGTACGACCACCTGATTCGCATTACCGACAGCATCGACACCTACCGCGATCTGCTGTCAAGCGCCCTCGATGCGTTCCTGTCCCTTCAGTCGAATCAGTTGAACCAGGTTGTCAAAACATTGACGATCGCCTCGATCATTCTGATGTCGGCGGCCCTGATCGCTGGCGTGTATGGCATGAATTTCGACATTATGCCGGAGTTGCGCTGGCCCTGGGGCTATCCCTTCGCGCTCGGTCTGATGGCGGCGGTCAGTCTGCTGCTGATTGCGATCTTCAAGCGGCGCGGGTGGTTGTAGCGGCACGTTGCACGTGGGCAGGCGCGAGGATGCAAAGGTGGGAAGGTTGCAGGTGACGGTCAGAGGGGTTAACCCCTAACCGCTCCCCGGAGGAGGTGATCATGGATATCCGACCATCACCCATTGCCGGCAGCTGGTATCCCTCGAACCCGGCGCGGTTACGGCGCGAGGTCGAGCGCTATCTGGAACAGGCGACCCCTCCCGCATTGCCGGGCAGGGTGTGGGGGTTGCTGGCGCCGCATGCCGGCTTACGCTACTCTGGCCCGGTTGCAGCATGGGCTTTCGCCTGTGTGCGTGGCGGTACGCCGGATATTGTCGTGATTGCGTCGCCGTGGCACCGTGGCGGTGAAACACCACTGATCACCGCCGGGCACGCGGCGTATGAGACGCCGCTGGGCATCGTCGAAGTCGATGCTGATGCGGTCGCACGGCTCGACCACGCATTGCGCGCGCGACTGGGGGTTGGTCTGACGCGGCGGCGCTACGACGATGAGCATGCCATCGAAATCGAATTGCCGTTTCTTCAGTGCGTCCTCGGACCATTCCGCCTGCTGCCGGTGATGCTGGCGGATCAGCGGGCAGCGACGGCTGCTGCGCTCGGCGCGGCGCTGGCAGAAGCCGTGCAAGGGCGGAACGCTCTGCTGATCGCCAGTTCGGATCTTTCGCACTATGAACCAGAAGCGGTTGCGCACCGGCTCGATGCGGAGTTATTGCGGCGGGTCGCGGCGTTCGATCCCGCTGCCGTGATTGCCGCTGAGCCGGAAGGCGTTGGATATGCCTGCGGCAGCGGCGCGATCGCTGCCGTGTTGTGGGCTTGCCGTGCTCTTGGCGCCGATCAGGTCACCATTCTGCACTACGGAACCTCTGGCGATGTCGAACACAATGCGCCGTGGGTCGTCGGGTACGGAGCGGCGGCGATCTGGCAGACAGCGTGAGGAGTGTACAGGAAGAGACCTGTCAGGTCGGCGGGGCAGGCGGCAGCGCGGGGACTGGTCCGGGCAGGTCGGCGGGACTGGCAGCGTAAGGGCAGGTCTGAGACCTGCCCCTTTGGCTGGGCAGGTCTCAGACCTGCCCCTTCGGTTCTCCGTTGCCGCTGCGCGGTCAGCCGGTCACTTCCGGCACGATCAGCCCGTAGTTACCGTCCTGGCGGCGATAGAGCACGTTCAGTTTCCCGGTTTCGGCATCCTGGAAGATGAAGAAACTGTGTCCAAGGAGTTCCATCTGCTCGACTGCTTCATCACTGTACATCGGCTTGATCTGGAACTCCTTCGTGCGGACGATGTGTGGTCGTTGCTCTTCCTCGACGCTTTCGGCGGGAGCGGCGGCGGTCGGTTCCGGCAGCGCCTCGACAATTTGACCTCCCTGACGGCGCAGCCGTCCACGCCGCCAGTGCTTATCCTTGTAACGCTCGATCTGGCGTTGGAGCGTGTCGTACACTTCATCGATCGCCGCATACAATTCCGGCGCGCGTCGCTCGGCGCGCACCAGAACCCCATGATCGCCGATAACCGTCACCTGCACGCGGTGGACATTCCCCTCGTTGCGCCGCATCTCTTCCATATGCTCGACCGTCACTTTGTCAATGCGATCGAGGTACCGATCAAGGCGCGAGAGTTTTTGCTCAATGTGCTGGCGCTGGCGATCCGAGAGTTTGCCATTGCGGCTGTTTACGATCAGGTTCATACTGACCTCCTGCATCACTGCCCGTACCTGTGACAGGTGGACGACAACGGTTGATGCGCAGCATCATTGCTGCGAAGGATGCAAAAAGCCCCCAACCGCCGTCAGGCGGGTGAGGGCTTCGTTTGTCGTCAACGAACAACAACAGCGGTATTCGCGTCTCCGTAACCGTGCGGGCCGCAAACGGTATGAACCACGTTTGTCGTCCTTTCCAGGCTACGAATGATGATTCAGAGGCTTAACATCTTCGTATACTGTTGTTTCATTGTACTACGTGAACTGATGCAGTGCAAGAGGGAAGTGTTAAGAATCGCTAACCCTTGGTCTTATCGTCCCATCGCACGCCGCATGATGTTCCAGTACGAAACGGGCGCCAGGCGCACGAGCAGGTCGAGCATATGCGCGTCGCGCCCGACCAGAATGCGCGCTTTGCGCTGCTCGACCCCTTTGACGATGGTTTCGCCGGCGACTTCGGGAGGCAGTTTCAGCAATCGGCGTGATCGCGCCAATCCCTGTTCGATCGCTTCACGGGGCACTGCCGCTGGCCGACGTGCTCGCTCGGAAATGGCTGTGGCCACGCCGCCGGGAAAAACGACCGTCACGCCAATCGACGTGGGTTCGAGTTCGTGCCGGAGCGCCTCGGAGAATCCGCGCACTGCAAATTTGCTGGCGACGTATGCCGCCTGCCCCGATGGCGCCACAAGCCCGAAGACACTCGAGATGTTCACCAGACGCGCATCATCGCTCGCTTTCAACAGTGGCAGGAATGCGCGCGTCATGCGAACGAGACCATAGAAGTTGATGTTGAACAGCCATTCAAAGTCGGTGTCGCTGACCTGATCGAAGGCGCCCCACATCGCTACGCCGGCATTGTTGACCAGCAGATCGACGCCGTTGTGCACGCGATGCACAGCGTCCGGCAAGGCGGCAACCTCTTCTGCGTCGCCAACGTCGAGGCGATGACAACTGACGCGTATTCCGTGCGACGCGATCATGGCTGCTGTGTGCGCCATGCCCGCTTCGTCGATGTCCGCCAGCGCAAGGTGACAGCGGCGGCGCGCCAGTGACATGGCAATTGCCCGACCAATGCCGCTCGCCGCACCGGTGACGACTGCCGTCCGGTTTGCCAGTTGCATCCGCCGTGTCACTATTGTGCTCCTCGTACCGCAGGCGCCGGTTGTTGACCTGGACGGATGAATTCCAGCGATCCGTCGTTCAGGCGACCGAGGCGCAGGCTCAGGACATCACGGAGATAGTTCTGATGCGCTTTCCAGGGAGCGTGCCTTCCCTGGCGCGGAATAGTTTCGAGGGCGCGCTTGATATAGCCGGAAGTCAGCGTCACTGCCGGTTGTACGGGCAAGAGCCTGTTTGGTCGCCGCGGGGTGCATTGAACGTAGCCATGTTTGTCCATGTAGTTCAGCAAGCGGCAGACATACTGCGCGATCAGTTCACACTTCAGGGTCCACGATGCATTGGTGTAGCCGAATGCCAGCGCCAGGTTGGGCACATCGCTGAACATAGCGCCGCGATAGGTCAGCGTTTTTCCGAGATCGACCGGAACGCCATCAACGACGATCTGTGCGCCGCCCATCGGTTTCAGCACAAGACCGGTGGCTGTGACAATGATGTCTGCATCGAGTTCGGCGCCGGAAGCAAGCCGGATGCCGGTTGTGGTAAAACGCTCGACCTGATCGGTCACGATTGATACTCTGCCGGCTTTGATTGCCCGAAAGAGGTCGCCGTCGGGCGCTACGCAGAGCCGCTGATCCCACGGGTTGTAGCGAGGATTGAAATGGGTCTCGACATCAAAATCAGGACCAAGATACGCCTGAGCTTGCTTGAGCAGATTTCGTCGTGTGGCGTCGGGCAGGCGGCGCGCCAGCGTATAGAAGTACATTCCAACCCCAATCGACCACCAGCGTGAGAGGCGATAGGCGATGCCAGGCGGCAATCTTCGGTACAATCGACGCATGACGGGGTCTTCAGCAGGCAGGGCCGCCACATAGGTTGGCGAACGTTGAACGATGGTCACGTGCGCCGCGTGCTCCGCCAGCGCCGGCGCCAGCGTCACTGCCGTGGCGCCGCTGCCGATGATAATCATGCGCTTCCCGGCGTAGTCGAGATCGTCGGGCCATTGCTGGGGATGAACGACGAGTCCGCTGAAACGATCAATATCAGGCCAGTCGGGTGTGTATCCACGCGCATAGTCGTAGTACCCTGTGCACATGAAGAGAAAGGAGCAGGTGAACTGCGTCGGTGAGCCATCCGACATTCGCATGGCTTCTACCGTCCAACGCGCCTCAACCGATGACCATACCGCACGCTGGACGCGATAGCCGAAGCGAATCTGGCGGTCGATGCCATACTCTTGCGCTGTTTCTTTGATATATTGCAGGATCGATGGCCCGTCCGCCATTGATTTCAACCCGCGCCACGGGCGAAAACTATACCCCAGCGTATGCATGTCCGAATCCGAACGGACCCCCGGATAGCGGAAGAGGTCCCAGGTGCCGCCAATCGTGTCGCGGCTTTCCAGGATGGCGTACCTTTTCGTCGGGCAGCGCGTTTGCAGGTAGTACGCGGCGCAGATGCCGGAAAGCCCGGCGCCGACAATTAGAACATCTGCGTGAGATGATAATGCTGGCATTGCTTCACCCGGTGTTGCGTCAGTGTGCGGAGTGTTGACCGCAGAGCCAAACACGCGGTCGGTATCAGAGATGATTTCAGTATACCACGAGAAGCATGAGGCGTGTGGGGGATCTGATACTCCATCACGTTCGGTCAGACCAGATGTTCACGCGTTGGGCGAGGCGCAACGGTCAACGCGCCCCGGCAGGCGTATCGTGGACCGCAGTCCGCCCGGCTGAAGCCGCAGGCTACGGTTGTCAAGCCCGCCTGCGCGGGCTGCACCGGGCGATGCCGGATTATTTGCTCAAAAACCAGTATCGTCCAGATGACCGCGCATGAGTATGAGCGTGAGGTGCTATCATAATGGGTCACGAAACGCCGTATTGCTCGGGTGAAGCCCTCGCCAATAGAGCGATTAACCAAAACCTGGACAATCAAGGGACGGAGAGCAGCGGGCGTTGGCTGAGCCTGTCGAAGCCAGCGTCTGCCGCAAGGCGGTCAATACGGGCCATCGTGCCGTCTGACAGCATGTCGCAAGGAGGTGTCGATTGACTGTATCCAGGGGAATGATGAAGAATTGTTCAGTGTCATACTCTTCCGGTATGATGTATGATATACGCAACACCGGCGTTGCGTTGACAGAGGGCAGGCAATGCCGTACAGTACGTGCAATTCTACCGTTGTGAGGTTCGCCATGGCGCCACTGCTCGTCGATCAGCGTCAGTTACAAACCCTGGGTCAGCTTATTTCGGCTGGCGGATATCAGGATGTGCACGAATTGCTTCAGGCGTCGCTGGAGCGACTGGTCGCTTTCTGGCCCGCGCAGGGAGGCGCGTTGCTCTACCACGCGCCGCACGGCGAAGTCATTCGGCTGCACTACGGGGTGATCGACAACGAGGCTGGCGCCCTGATTGCCGAGGCGCGCGAAACGTTCGCCCGTCGTGAAGAGGGGCGTGAACCAACCATCGGATACTACACGCTCGACGATGAACGGAAACTACTCGAACTTCCGCTGTCAACCAGTTCACAGACGGTGGGTCTCTTGCACCTGGTGGTGCTCGACGCCGAGACGGAACGTCCATCTCCTGCGCCTGATGAGGACCTCGCCATGCTGCTGGTGCGCGCGATTGGCGGAGAAGCCGATAAGCTGGCGCGCCTGCGCCGCGCCGAACAGGACCTGCGCGAACTCCATTTGCTCTACCAGGTGGGACAGGCGCTGGCAAGCAACCTCGATCTCTCCAGCCTGCTGAACGATATTCGCAGCCGGGTGCCGGAGGCGATGGGCGCCGAGCGTTGCTCGATTATGCTGCTCGATGAGCAAACCCGCGAACTGGTGCTGGAGTTGCCCGACCCGCACACCGGTGAGCGGCGCGAGTTTCACATTCCGCTTGATCGCGGCATTGCCGGCTGGGTAGCAACCAATGGCATTGGTCAGATTGTTAATGATGTTGAACAGGACCCGCGCTGGTTCGATGGCATTGCGCGCGATGTTGATTTTGAGACGCGCCAGATCCTCTGTGCGCCGATGCGCATCGGTGATCGCGTGGTTGGGGTGATGCAGGTGCTCAACAAACGTGATGGAACCCCGTTTGATGATCAGGACCTGCGTCTGTTGACAACGCTGGCGACGCAGGCGGCGATTGCGGTCGAGAATGCGCGTCTGGTGCGCAGCCTGAAAGAGGAGCGCGACCGGTTGCTCGCCAAAGAGGCGGAGGTGCGGGCAGCGATTGCGCGTGACCTGCACGACGGACCGACTCAGAGCATCGCGGCAATCGCAATGAATATCGAGTTTATCAAGAAGCTGCTGCGTGCCATGCCGGAGCGGGTCGAAAGCGAATTGGACGTGCTTGCCGATCTGGTCCACAAAACCGCTTACGATATTCGTACACTCCTTTTTGAACTGCGGCCGCTTGGGTTGGAAACCCAGGGGTTGCTGGCGACCTTGCAGCAGTATGTGGCCCGCTTTCGCGATCCTGCCGGCGTTATGAAACTGCGCCTTGAGGCGCCGTCCAGCATTCCACGGTTGCCGGTTGAAGTCGAAGCCGCTATTTTCATCATCATTCAGGAAGCGGTCAATAATGCACGCAAACACGCGCGCACCGATGAAGTGGTTATCTACCTGTATCTGGAAGAAGGTCATCTGGTTGCCAGTGTGCGGGATCGCGGGCGCGGGTTCAACCTGGCGGCGGTCGAATCGAGTTACAATACCCGTGGATCGTTGGGTTTGCTGAATATGCGTGAGCGCGCACGCTTGATCGGCGGTGAGTGCCGCATCCGCTCGGCGGAAGGCGAGGGCACAACGGTCGAATTGCGTGTGCCGCTCGCCTGATGTCGTTGGAGATTTCGGTGGCAGGTGTATGGAAACGAACGATACTCCTCCGCATGTTCGTCTGGGTCTGAGTCGCCAGCGGTTAGTCGCCGGTCTGCGCACCATGATCGCCTCGCGTGAGACCGATGATCGGCTCTGGCTGCTGAACCGCCAGGGGCGCGCTCATTTCGTAGTGACCGCCGCCGGTCACGAAGCGACGCAACTCGGATGCGCCTGGGCGATCCGCGTCGGTCACGATTATGTGATACCGTATTACCGCGATATGACGCTGGTCATGGCGCTCGGTCAGTCGGTGCTCGATGTCCTGCTGCACGCCATGGCGCGGCGTGATGATCCATCCAGCGGCGGGCGGCAGATGTTCGGGCACTATAGCAGTCGCCGTCTGCGTATCGTCAGCGGCTCGAGTTCGGTGGGAAGCCACCTGGTGCATGCCGCCGGTCTCGGGCTGGCATTTCGCGCGCGGGGCGAACAGGACATCGCCGTGATGGGGTTGTTCGGCGAGGGGGCCACGGCTGAGGGCGCCTGGCATGAGGGAATGACCATCGCCGGCATCCATCAACTGCCGGTAGTCTTCGTCTGCCAGAACAATCAGTACTCGATTTCGATCCCTGTTCATCGGGAA
This sequence comes from uncultured Roseiflexus sp., assembly GCA_937935075.1. Classification (GTDB taxonomy): domain Bacteria; phylum Chloroflexota; class Chloroflexia; order Chloroflexales; family Roseiflexaceae; genus Roseiflexus. The sequence continues at coordinate 27,250 of CALGYB010000058.1, forward strand.
GTGCCGGTGCCCGATGTGGCCATGAAAGCGGCAGGATATGGTATGCAGGGCGTCGTTGTCGATGGCAACGATGTTTTTGCCGTTTACGAAGCGGCGCATCAGGCGATGGAGCGCGCGCGCAACGGCGGTGGACCAACACTGCTCGAGTGTAAGACATACCGCCTGCGTCCGCATTCAAGCGCCGACGATGACCGCAAGTATCGTTCCGCAGAGGAGGTTGAGTCCTGGCGGGCGCGCGACCCGATCAAACGCTTTGAGCACTACCTGGTGGAGCACGGAATCATCACGAGTGAGGAAATCGAAGCGTTGCGACGCGAGGTGCGCGCCGAAGTCGATGCGGCGACCGATGCCGCCGTTGCCGCGCCCTATCCCTCTGTCGAAAGCATTGCCGATCATCTGTATGGATGATGCGCCGGAACGCCTTTTGCGGGCGACCGGTCAGACGACTCCACAACGTTGTGGGTGCTGGCTGAGAGAAGAGATACCAACGCCTATGCCTGCTATGACCTTTATCGAAGCGATCCGGTCGGCGTTGCACGATTCCATGGCGGCTGATGATCGGATCATGGTGCTCGGCGAAGATGTCGCGGTTAAGGGCGGCGTCTTTCTGGCAACCGAAGGGCTGCTGGCGCGCTTTGGCGAACATCGCGTGATCGATATGCCGATTGCTGAGTGTGGCATCGTCGGCGCGGCCATCGGCGCGTCGCTGCACGGCCTCCTGCCGGTCGCCGAGATTCAGTTTGCCGACTACATCTATCCGGCGATTGATCAGATCCTCAACGAAGCCGCGCGGTTTCGCTATCGCTCGAACGGCGATTGGAGCTGCCCGATTGTCGTGCGTGCGCCATGCGGCGCCGGCATCCATGGCGCGCTCTACCATTCGCAGAGCGTCGAACGCCTGTTCACCAGCACGCCGGGCATTAAGGTGGTTATTCCGTCAACGCCATTCGACGCCAAGGGGTTGCTGATCGCCGCGATTCACGATCCGGACCCGGTGATTTTCTTCGAGCACAAGCAACTGTACCGTTCGGTGCGTGGCGACGTTCCCGAAGGAGTCTACCACGAGCCGATCGGGAAAGCCGTGATACGGCGCAGCGGCAGCGATATGAGCGTGTTCACGTATGGATTGATGGCGCATTATTCCCTGACAGCCGCCGGGCAATTGGCTGCCGAGGGAATCGACGCCGAAGTCATCGATCTGCGCACCCTGGCGCCGCTCGACCGCGATGCGATTCTGTCGTCGGTCAAGAAGACCGGTCGCGCGCTGATTGTCCATGAGGATGTGCTGACCGGCGGGATTGGCGGGGAAATCGCGGCGCTGATCGCCGAGTATGCGTTCGAGTATCTGGATGCGCCGGTGCGTCGCCTTGCATCGCCCGATCTGTTTGCCACGCCGTTCGCCGATCCGCTCGAAGAGCATTTCATGCTCAATCCCCAAAAAATCGCGGCAGCAATGCGCGATCTGGCGCGCTACTGACCATTTCGCATTCGGAGGTGGCATATCAGTACCAAGACAGCGCAGCTTCGACGCACTCCCTGGGGCGCCATCATCGGGCTGCTCCTGCTTGCAGCCATCATTGCGGTCGCGTACCTCAACCGCGAAGAGGTGATCAAAGCCTTTATCCTGCTGCGCAACGCTCGTCTGGAGTATCTGCTGCTGGCGTTTGGCGCCGTCGTGACAGGATTTGTGTGCGCCGGGCAGATTTATGGTCGGGTGCTGGCGATTCTGGGGCATCGCGCGCAGTTCTGGTGGTTGACCGCTGCTGCAATGGTGACGATTCTGATCAACCAGGCGATTCCGGCTGGAAGCGTCGGCGCTTATGCGTTTCTGGTCGCCAGCCTGCGACGACGCGGTTTTCCCGTCGGCAGCGTTGCCATGGTTGCAGGGATGGAACTGTTGAGCTGGAATGGCGCGGTGCTGGTGGCGTTCAGTTATGGCCTCATGTATCTGCTGGTCACGACCGGTTTGAGCGGTGCGTCGGTCAGTTACGGGGCGCTGGCGGCTGCGTTGGGGGTCATGAGCGGCGCGATCTACGTCGCATCGCGCCCGGATGCCACGCTGCAGGAGTGGGCGCTTCGCCTGAAGCGCCTGGTAAATCGCCTGTTTGGACCGGTATTGACGGCGGCTCAGGTCTCGCAGGTGGTCGATGAAATCATTGCCAGTCGCCGCCTGATTCTCGAACAACCGCGCCGGATTGTGATGCTGGTCGGGTTGCAGTTGCTGATCTTTTGCTGCCACAGCCTGGCATTGCTGGCAATCCTCCACAGCCTGGGCGCCGATCCGCCGATTGCTGCTATGTTCGCCGCGTATGGCCTGGCGCTGATCGTCAGCGTCTTCACGCTGCTTCCTGGCGGCGGGGGGACGGTTGAAGCCGCCTTGACCGTTGCGCTCCATGCTCAGGGTGTGCCGCTCGAAGCTGCACTTGGCGGCGCTCTTCTGTTTCGCCTGATCAGTTTCTGGATGATGCTCCCCGTCGGAATGCTTTGCTACCGCCTACTCACCCGGTCTCCAGGCACATCGTGAGCCTTCAACGCTTCTTCACTGCGCGTGTTTTGCGATCAGCGCCTGTTCGCATGGGTTGAACGAGTCGCACGCTTGCCGCCAGCAGCGCAGCGGAGAAGAAGATCGATAACGCGCTATAGAGCACCCACGGGCTTGGCACAACGACCTGGGTAGCGCCCGTCCGAACCACCTCGAAAAAAATCTCGCCTCCGCTCGAAAGCTGCGATGCCGTGGTTCCGAGTGCAATAAAGGGATGCAGCGCAATAACAAACCGGCTGAGATAGATGAACCAGATCGAGTCTAGCAGAGCCGACGGTGCGCTTGATCCTATGATCAGGCTGAAAATGACAACCAGGAAAGGAATGCCCAACAGGAGCGCAATGACCGTGCCGATGGCGAAACTGGTCGCCCCCAGGGAGCTTTGCAGCATGGCAGACCAGAACAGCCCGATCGTTGCGTAGAGGAGCGCCGTGACAACCAATCCGACGATGGCGATGAGCACTTCGGTCAACCCGATGCCGCCAAACAGGAATGCCAGGCTCATCACCGGCACAATGGCGACGATCAAGAGCAGGGCGAATGCCAGCGCCGACACCAGTTTGCCCCACACAATCTGCCACGGCGTGAGCAGGGATGCCACGAGCAGATCATACGTCTGGCGCTCTTTCTCGCCAGCAATGCTCCCTGAGGTCAGCACTGGCGTGATCAGACAGACTTCGATCAACGCAACCGTTGAAATGGTGAAAAAAAGCGCCCGGCCAATCTGCCGTCCGGCGTTGAGTTCGTTGCCGATATCCCGGGCGATTGCCACGTACAGCAGGAGTGCGACACCCGCCAGAATCAGCAGATAGATGGTGAGCAAAATATAGGCGCGCGCGCCACGCATGCGGCTGCGCAGATCCTTAACCAGGATGGGGTTGAGTTCCAGCATACGCATTCCTTCAGACAATGCCCTTCGTGACGTGCAGAAAAATATCTTCGAGGTCGCCAGACTGTTCGGCAAAATGCGAGATGCGCACCCCTTCCGCAATGAGCATCGCCAGCAGATCGCCAAGGGCATGCTCATCGCCGTCAAAATCGGCCAGAAGGGTATGCGGTCCGGTCTCGTCATTAAGCGGCGCTTCCTGACCGTCGGACTCGGCGCGTGCGCCTTCCCGACGGAGTTCCAGCACATCGGGGTGCGCGCGCAGCAGCGCTTCTGCGTGCGCTGCTCCCGCAACAACCCGAATTTCGACGATGCGGTGCGGCCGCAGGGTGCGCAGAATCTCTTGCACCTCGCCCGCAGCAAGCAATTTGCCCCGCTCGATGATGCCGATGTGCGTGCACATTTCTGCAAGTTCGCTCAGGATGTGCGAACTGATCATGATCGTCTTCCCCATTACCCGCAGTTCCTTGAGCAGCTCGCGCAATTCGATGCGCGCCCGCGGGTCGAGTCCGCTCGCCGGTTCGTCCAGGATGAGCAGGCGGGGATCATGCATCATGGAACGCGCCAGGCTCAGCCGCTGTTTCATGCCGCGCGACAGCGACATCACCGGCTCATCACGCTTGTGCGCCAGATCGACGAGTTCCAGCAGTTCGCCGATCAACTGCTGGCGCCGCTGCGCCGGTATGCCGTAGGAACGCCCGAAAAAATCGAGGTACTCCCATGACTTCATATTGTCGTAGACGCCGAAGAAGTCGGGCATGAAGCCAACGAGCCGCCGCACGGCGCGTGGTTCGCGGGTGACGGACACGCCAGCGATGAGCGCTTCACCCGACGTTGGCGGTAGCAGCGTCGTCAGGATGCGCATGGTTGTCGTTTTGCCGGCGCCGTTTGGCCCGATAAAGCCGAAGATGGCGCCTTCGGGAATGGTGAGGTTCAGATGATCCAGCGCAAGATTCGAGCCATACCTGCGCGTGAGGTTGTGCGTTTCGACAAGAGAGGTCATACCACTGCTTTCAGAGATAAAAACCGCCTATCACTATGATACCAGTTTTGCAAGCCATGCTACAATGATCCGCCTATGATTTCGACGCCACACGAAGAGCCGCAACTCTTTTTCTTCTGTGAATTGAGCGGAACGGATCTCCTGCGTTTGCTGGATTACCCGGATGTGCTGAACCTGCTGGCGACGCGCGCGTATGGCATCGCCCTCGCCTTGCCCGTCTTCGACGATGGGTATGCCGCAGCAACGCGTGTGCTCAACACACATGGCATTCCGGTGGTCGCCTGGCTGGCCTTGCCTGCCGACGAAGGGCTGGCGTTCAATCTTCAGAACTATCCGCGTGCTGCGGCATGCTATCAGGCGTTCCATGCATGGGCGCAGGCGAACACTCTGCGGTTTGCCGGCGTCGGTTTCGATATGGAGCCGCCATTGAGCGATGCGCTCTTTGTCGGATGGAGCAGCGCGCGCGAGATTACACGGCGTCTCTGGCTGGCGCGGGATAATGCGCTCTTCCCGGCGGCGCGCGCGGCGTACCTCGAATTGATGGCGGCGGCGCGGCGTGATGGCTATGAGGTGCACGCCTATCAGATCCCTCTGATTGCCGATGATCGCCGTATCGGGACGACCCTGCTCCAGCGCGCGCTCGACATTGTCGATCTGCCCGCTGATGTCGAGGTCTTGATGTGTCTGAGCGAAACCGCGCCTGAATGGTTCGGCAGCGCGCTGATCGCCGTCTACGGACCGTCCGCCGATGCGCTGGCGGTTGGGAGTTCGGACGGCAGCGGCGCGATCCTGCACTGGGAGGATCTGCGGCGTGATCTGCTTCTGGCTGCTACGTACACCGATATCATTTATGTTGCCACATTGGAACAGTGTGTCGCCAATGGGCATCTTGCGCGAATTGCCGCGCTCGATTGGGGAACGCCGGTTCGGATTGCTGTATTGCCCTATGCTGTGCTTTGGAGCATGCGTCTGCTGGTGCTCATAGGGCTGATCATCGCCCGGTATGGAAAAACAGTATTCGCTTGGCTGGGGTGGCTTGTTGCGCTGATCCTCTGGTTACGCAGCAGGCGGACGACGGCTCAGCCAGCGTCCGGCAATTGCCATGGCGCCAACGAGCAGCGCCACCAGGCCAAACGCGAGCAGTGGTGAGGAAGTCACCAGATCGCCAGCACATGCCAGCAATGCCAGCGCCGGAGCGACCCCGGCAAGGGACGCCAGCGTATAGGCGCCAAACCCCAGGCGCGAGTAACCCGCAGCAAAGGATACCAGCGGATAGGCAGGTCCTGGCAGCAGGCGTAACAGCAGGACACTGCGCCAGGTTACCCGCTGCGCCAGACGTTCGACCTGCTCACGCATCGCGGGCGACAGTCGCGGCTCGATCAGTGATCGCCCCCAACGCCTGGCAAGCCAGAAACCGGCGCTGGCGCCGATCAGATCGGCTATCAGAGCATACAGGAAACCTGCGATCGGTCCGAATGCCAGCCCGGCGCCAATCTGCAGCACGGCGGCTGGCGCGATCGGCGCCACCAGGAGGAACGCCAGCGCACCGATCAATGTCAGCGGACCGAAGAGACCCAGGGAGAGGACTGTATCACGGATAAGAGCAGGACTCAGCAACGCGCTGGACGTGCGGAACAGCCAGAATGCCGCGCCAGCAGCGAGCAGCAGCAGCACACCGGTCATCAGGCGGCGGGGACTCAGGAATATCTGAAAGCGGGTCGGGAAACGTTCCACGCTATGCTCCGGCGTTGAGTTGACGGGCTGCGAGTTCTTCCTGGCTTATCATCTGCGAATCATCTGCGCGACTCAGCACATAGACTGCCAGATCACAGATGCCGCTCTTGATATGATAGTGGCGGCGCAGGAAAAAGTATGGTTGCAGCAACACGCGGTAGGCTTCGTCCTTGCGAATATAATCGCCGCGGTCCAGCCAGTGCATGAGGCGCCCCAGCACATTCCACGGACGCGGCGAAGGAATGTCCTCCATGACGAGCAGCGTCGCTCCAGGGCGAAGCACGCGGTGCAGGTCGGCGATGGCGGTGTGTACCAGGTCGTCGGGAAGGTGGTGGAACACGCCAAGGACGAGACCGCCATCGAAACTGCCGGATGCGAAGCCAAGCCCGGCGCCGCTCATCACGGCATAGCGGCCCGGACGGCGACGACTGGCATAGTGGATGTAGTGCCGGGCAATATCGACGCCGACATACGATTCTGGCGGAAAACAGGTCGAGAATTCACCGGTGCCGCAGCCAAAATCGATGAATCGGCGCTGCCCCGCGTCGCGCCAGGGCTGGAGTTCGCGGGTAATCACGTCTTTTTCGGCATCGAACCCATCCTCGACAACACGGCGCAGAAAACCCCAGAGTCCTGGGTGAGTGGAAAGTTTGTTGAGCAATGTTTGAAGCATGGCAGGCGGTGAGGAATAGGGATCGGGCAATAGGCAATAGGCAATAGGCAATAGGCAATAGGCAATAGGCAATAGGCAGTAGGCAATAGGCAATAGGCAATAGGCAATAGGCAGTAGGCAATAGGCAGTAGGCAATAGGCAATAGGCAATAGGCAATAGGCAATAGGCAATAGGCAATAGGCAATAGGCAATAGGCAATAGGGATCGGGCGCTAGGTGGTGCTCTCGTTCTCAGTTCTCGGTTCTCGGTCAGTCTGCCCCTGGCGACTGAATCTGCGGGCTACGGCTGTCAAGCCCGCCTGCGCGGGCTGCATCGGGCGATACCAGATGATCTTCTCAAAAACCATTCTTGTTCAAATGACCGCGTATGAGTATCAGTTCTCGGTTCTCAGTTCTCAGTTCTCGGTTCTCGGTTCTCACACCTTCCGTGCCCGACAGATCACCGACAGCCCCACCGGAAACGAACCGCCGCGCGCAATCCAGGCGGCTTCGGCGGCGAGCGGCCAGCGCAGCGCCTCGTTCAGAATCGCCGGCGGCAATTGGAGATCTGAGCCGTTGCGATCAATGGCGGGCAGCACGCGCTCGATAAACCGTTGCGTCAACGGCAGCGGCAGCAGGAGCGTATTGACATACGACATGCGCTCGACCTCAAACCCCTGCTCCTGAAGCAATGCACGCACCTCACTCGCTGTGTAGCGCCGTCGTCCATGGACAGCGCAATCGTGTCTGCCGCGCAGCCACTCGAATGCCGGGAGCCGGAGCGCCACGCGACCGCCAGGACGAAGGACGCGCCATGTTTCGCGCAGCGCAGCGGCTTCGTCGGGGACGCCACGGTGGTACAGCACCTCGAATGATGTCACCAGATCGAAACACTCATCAACAAACGGCAATGCCAGCACACTTGCCCGCGCCAGGGCGCCGCGCAGCCGTTCAGCGCCGAAGAGCGCCGCCTCCGGCGCCAGATCGACAGCGGCGACTGAGCCGTACCGCCGCAAAAAGACCACGTTCCCGCCGGTGCCGCATCCGGCGTCGAGAATGCGCAAATCGCGTCGCCCAGCATAGACCTCATCGAGCAGCGCCGCCGCGATCGCGCGCATGCCGCCGTACCACCAGTGGCGGCTCTCGACTGCCGCCATTACCTCGTATTCTGTGCGCTCCATGCCTCTCGCTCGCCTGCCGAGCAAAGTCAAGACAGTTTACCAGAAGAGGTGTAGGTGCGCAAGCAGGTCGATCAATACGGAACAACGATCGTCTTCACCATTGGAAAATGCTTTTTATTAAGCGTCACAAGGGTGAGTTGGCGGGTCATCGCAGTTGCCGCGATCAATGCATCCGCCAGCCCCGTTCCGTGGCTTTTGCCGTAATCGCGCCGATACAGTCCGCCTGTAATAGCAATGGTGTCATCGAGAGGGATGATGCCAAAGGCGTTGATGAACGAATCCAGTTGCTTTCGTTCTTGCCCATTGCGAACACCTGCATACAGCTCGGCGACTGTGATGACCGAGAGGAAAAGAGGAGCGCTCAGATTGTCGAGGTAGTTGACAGCTTCGCTTCGTCCCCGCAGATAATCGACAAGAACATCTGTGTCGATCAATAAAGGATCGCTGACGGTTGTCATTGTTGGAGTTCCCAACGGTCCATTTCACGCCGAAGATCGGCGAATGATGGCAAATCGGTGCGATCCTGCCACATACCACGCGCTTGTTGGAGTAATGCCCGGCGGTGAGCCGCCTGATATTGTGCCAGGAACTGTATTACTGCGTCGTGCGCCAGTTCCTCGGGAGTTTTTCCCGTTTGTTGTGCGATGATGCGCAGAGAGTTCAGTTCCTGTTCTGTTAGTGTAATCGTCGTTGCCCCCATAGCGCTGCCCTTCTAGCGTTTTTCTGCCAAACGCACTCCGCTTCGCAAGCAAAAATGAGTCGAACTTCGCTGCAAGCATAGAACAAGACCATCTCATCCGTCAACATCCCGGCGACAGGCGCCGGCTTCATGGTACACTGAACATGAACCATTTGGTGATCGCACATAGGAGGCGTCTGTGAAACAATACACGAAACCATCGGACGATGAACTGCGGCGGCGGTTGACGCCTGAGCAGTATGAAGTAACCCAGCACGAAGGCACCGAGCCGCCGTTCCAGAATGCCTACTGGAACAATAAGGCGCATGGCATTTATGTGGATGTCGTTTCGGGGGAGCCGTTGTTCAGTTCGCTCGACAAATACGACTCGGGCACTGGCTGGCCCAGTTTTACGAAGCCGCTCGAGCCAGGCAATATTGTCACCCGCGAAGATCGGAAACTCTGGATGGTGCGTACCGAGGTTCGTTCAAGACATGGCAACTCGCATCTGGGGCATGTGTTCGATGATGGTCCTGCACCGACCGGTCTGCGCTACTGCATGAACTCAGCAGCGCTGCGTTTCATTCCGGTCGAAAAACTGGAGGAAGAAGGGTATGGGGAATATCTGCCGCTCTTCGAGGGCGTCATCAATAAGGACAGCAAGTAGTCAGGTCCACAGGCGTCCCTGCTCAGCGCCATTATCGACAATGCGCTCAGCGTAGGGAATGCCAAGATGTTCATAGGCGCGCCGCGTGGCGATTCGACCGCGCGGCGTGCGCTGCAAGAATCCGAGTTGCAGCAGGAATGGCTCGTACACGTCCTCGATGGCATCGACTTCTTCGGCAAGTGACGCCGCCAGCGTCGAAAGCCCGACCGGTCCACCACCGAACAGATCGATAATGGCGCGCAATAATCGGCGGTCATTCTCGTCAAGCCCGAGATGGTCAACTTCCAGTTTCGCCAGCGCGTCGCGCGCCACCTCGAGCGTAATCACCCCATCGCCGATGACCTGGGCATAGTCGCGCACACGGCGCAGCAACCGGTTGACGATGCGTGGCGTACCACGCGCCCGCGCCGCAATTTCGCGCGCTCCTTCCGGCGTGCATTCCACTCCCAGAATGCGCGCCGAACGCATTACAATCTCGTAGAGTGCGTCAATCGAGTAAAACTCGAGTCGGTGCACCGACCCAAAACGATCGCGCAGCGGCGAGGTCAGCAGCGCCAGGCGCGTGGTGGCGCCGACCACCGTGAAGCGCGGCAGTTTCAGGCGCAGGCTGCGCGCCCCCGGTCCCTTGCCGACCATGAGGTCGAGCGCAAAATCTTCCATCGCAGGGTAGAGCACTTCTTCGATAGCCCGGTTCAGGCGGTGGATCTCGTCGATGAACAGGATGTCATCTTTCTGAAGATTGGTCAGCAGCGCGGCAAGATCGCCAGCACGCTCAATGGCGGGTCCTGATGTCAGTTTGATGTTGACCCCCATCTCATTGGCGAGCACGCCGGCCAGACTCGTCTTTCCCAGACCTGGCGGACCATAGAGCAGGGTATGATCGAGCGGTTCGCCGCGCCCTTTGGCGGCGGCTATCGCAATGCGCAACTGCTCGACAACCTTGTCCTGACCGATGAATTCGGCGAGACGACGTGGACGCAGACTCTTTTCGATCTGCTGATCTTCTTCGCCTGCCCTGGGGGTGATCACCCGCTCGTCGCTCATAGGCGCCTCCGCACACGTGTGCGGTCATTATACCATATCACTTTTTGCCGGAAGGGGTGTGCTATAATATCCCGCGCCTGTCTTGCACCCGCGTTGATCTGGAGGACAACGATGCCCACCCTGCGCGCGCGCGATCTTGCGCCCGACCTGATCCTGTTTAATGGCGCTATCACGACGTTCGATCACGAATTGTCCCGTTGTTCTGCGATTGCCTGCAAGGATGGCAGGGTTGTGGCGATTGGCGCTGACGTCGATGTGCGGGCGCTTGCCGGTCCGCGCACAGAACAGATCGACCTTGGCGGGCGCACGGTGGTTCCCGGCTTCAACGACGCACATAACCATATGCTCGAACTGGGGATCAAGTTTTCTCGCCTGCAACTCGAACATTGCACCTCGATCGCGGAAATGGCGGCGATGGTGCGCGCGGCGGCGGCGCAAACGCCGCGCGGCGAGTGGATCATCGGCGAGGGGTGGAATGAGTCGCTCTTCGCCGAGGGACGTCTGCCCAACCGCCTCGATCTCGATGGCGCGACGACCGATCATCCGGTGCTGTTGAAACGCTTTTTCAACATGGATGTCGTGAACAGCCGGGCGCTCGACCTGGCGGGCGTCCATGCCGCAACCCCCGATCCGCAGGGAGGCAGGATCGAGCGGTTTGCCGACGGTTCGCCAAGCGGCATCCTGCGCGCTTCCGCCAAACTCTTCTGCCGGCGCCTGATCGCCGACCCGACTCCCGACCAGGCGGTTGATGCGTTGGAGGCTGCCGGTCGCGCCTATCTGGCGGTTGGCATCACCAGCATTCTCGATCCGGGGTTGCGTCCCTGGGAGATGCGCGCCTACCTCGATGCCCGGCGTGCGGGTCGGCTGCCGGTGCGTGTCAATCTCATGCCGTCGTGGCACGGCTTTCGCGAGGACGAAACCGTTGCGCAACTCGACGCACGCGCAGCGGAATTGGGCGTGTTCAGCGGATTGGGCGATCACTGGCTCAGCCTGGGCGGGTTGAAAATGGCGGTCGATGGCGGCACGACCAGTCGCACCGCCTGGATGTTTCAGCCGTTTGTCGGTGAAGAGAAGGTGCACGATTACAACCGGCTCGACCCGGAAGACCTGCGTGAGTTCTTTGCCCGCGGGCACGCGCTGGGGTGGGACATCGGCATCCATGCGATTGGCGACCGGGCGCATCATGAAGCGGCATGCGCCTTCGCTGACGTCATCGAAGCCTCGCCGCGCAAGGATCATCGTCACAACCTGATCCACGCCTACTTTGCGACCGAAGAAAGCCTGCGCCATATGGCAGCGCATCAGATTGCTGCGGTCATCCAGCCGACCTTCATTTACTACGAAGGCGACGATCTCTTCCGCGATGTCGGTGAGCGCCTGGCGCACCAGTACAAGCCGGCGCGCACCTACCTCAATCGCGGCATTCCGCTGATTGCCACAAGCGACATTCCCAGCACGGTGCACTACAACCCGATGATCAGCCTTTACAGCCTGGTGACGCGCAAAACCTGGAAAGGAACGCTGATCGCGCCGCACGAAGCCATCACCCGTGAGGAAGCGCTGTACGCCTGCACCGCAGCCGGCGCGTGGCTGACCCGTGAGGAGCAGATCAAAGGGCGACTGGCGCCTGGTTTTCTGGCGGATCTGGCAGTGCTCGACCGTGATTATTTCACCTGCCCGGAGGAGGAGATCAAGGAGATTCAAGTTGAGATGACGGTCATTGACGGACGTGTGGCCTACCAGCGCGCCTGATGGCGTCGGGAGACGGCAGTGTTGCGACCATCCTCGTCTTCCGTGGTGCTGACGACGCGCCCGGCGTCGCTCGACGATCAGCAGACCGTCCTGCGTCTGATGGACGACGCCGACCGCTGGTTTACGACTGTCAGCGTCGATGAGGCGATAGGATTGCTTGCCGGTGCGCCAGCGCTGCTGCTGCTCGCCAACAGCAGACCGTGCGGCATGCTGATCGCCGATTGGGTGGGCGATGCCGTGACGTGGGTGCGTCTGCTGGTGTTGAGCGGCGGAGTGTCAACGGCGCCGGCGCTCAATACGTTGCTGCCGCCATTCCACGACATACTGCGCGCCAGAGGCGCGGCGCGAGTCTATGTCGCCTGTCACGAACCCGCCGATGCATGGCTGACCCTGGCGCTGCGTCGTGCAGGATATGCCCACGATACCGATGTCATCGTCTACGAAAAGACGCGGATGAGCGTTCCGACGCAGGGCAACCCGGCGGTGCGGGTGCGTACAGCGACGATGGGCGACATACCGGCAATCCTGGGGGTGGATGCGCAGTGTTTCAGCGCCGAGTGGCGCAAGGACGATGTTCAGATTGGGCTGGCGCTGCGCGAAACGCCCTGCTTTCTGGTTGTTGAGGATGATGCCGGCGTTATTGGATATGCCTTCGTGACCACGCACTTCGATAGGCGACTGGCGCATCTGGTGCGCATCGCCGTCCTGCCTGATCGTCAACGGCAGGGCATTGGGGCACGGTTGCTGTACGAGGTCATTGCCTATGCCACGGCGATTGGCGCTGAGACAATCACCCTGAACACACAGGCATACAACCGGGCTGCGCGGCGTTTGTACGAATGGTTTGGCTTCCGGCGCACCGGCGAGCGACAGACTATTCTGCGGTGCGATCTCTAAAGCGCACGCATGCCTCGACGAAGCGGCGAAACAGCGTCTGCCAGCGCGGATCGGTCGTGCTCTGCAGCGCCTCGGGATGGCACTGCACCCCGATCAGAAAATGACCATTCGCGCTCTCGATGGCTTCAATCACGCCATCTGGCGCCCAACCGACAGCCATCAGTCCTGGGGCAACGGTTTTGATCGACTGGTGGTGCAGCGAGTTGATCGACAGCTCATCACTCCCCAGCATCCGGTGCAACCGTGAATCGGGCGCCAGGCGCAGCGTGTGCGCGAGATACGTCCAGTCCTGGCGGGCGTAGGAGTCGGAATGATTGAGTTTTGTCTCAAGTTGTGAGGGAATATCCTGGTAGAGCGTCCCGCCGAGCGCCACGTTGACCATCTGCGCACCGCGGCAGATGCCGAGAACCGGTTTCCCATCGGCGGCCGCCCAGCGCACCAGCGGAAGTTCGGTGCGGTCGCGCAGCACGTCGACGACGCCGAGTGCGGGCAGCGGCTGCTCGCCATAGTGTCGCGGTTCGATGTCACCGCCGCCGGCCAGCAACACGCCGTCGATCCGTTCGTACAATGCACGCAACGCGGCGTCATCATCGATGGAAGGGAGCAGGAATGGCGCGCCGCCAGCGGCGACCACCGCATCGATGTAGGTTTTCCGATGCCCGATTGAAGGCGGGCACCAGTCATGGTCGTAGAAGGTTCCACACGTAATGCCGATACACGCCCGGTTCATACGATGACCCTGTTGATGTTGCCTTTCGCCGCAAAAAATATGGACGGCATTATACCATGTTCGTGCAACGAGAAGGAGCAAGTATGTCGCCTCACCCATGGCGCACGCGCGCAAGCCGCGAAATCTACCGCAACAAATGGATGCGCCTGCGCGAAGACATTGCGGAATTGCCTGATGGTCGCACAACCATCTATGGGGTCGTGACGCCGGGCATTGGTCAGTGCGTCGGCATCCTGCCATTTCTGGCCGATGGACGGGTCGTGATGATTCGCCAATACCGCTACATCTACGGTGAAGGGCATCGCTGGGAAATGCCGACTGGCGGGATGTACGAAGGTGAAACGCCCGAAGAGGCTGCACAGCGCGAATTGCAGGAGGAGATCGGTTACCGTGCCGGACGCTTCGAATGGATCAGCACGTACTACACCTCTAAGAGCGTGGTGGAAGAAACTGCGCACCTGTTTCTTGGCTTCGATCTGACGCCATCGAGCCTGCCGCCGGATGATACCGAATTTCTCGAAATCGAACCCATGCGCTTTGATCGCGTCCTCGACATGGTGCTGCGCAGCGAGATTCGCGACAGTATGACGGTGACGGCGGTGCTGCTCGCCGCGCGCCATCTGGGACTGTAGCGCTCAAGAGCACACCCTTATGGATATGCGAGTACGTCCCGCACGTCCATAAGGGTGTGAAGCGCACACACCTCCCTGCTCCCTCACGTCACGACGCCAGGGTTCGAGTGGCATTGTTGCGGCATTGCATCGTGCTGTTCACCGCTTGGGTCGGCGCACGCGGAGACGCTGCCACGGCGGTGAGCGTGAGGAGAGCGTGTCTTGAAGGAATTACTCCTTCTTTTCGCCAGCGCCGGACATCCAGCTATCCATCATCTTGCGCTGCGCCTCGATGGCGCTGTTGACCGTCTCGCGCCAGGCGTCGAACGCTTTGCGCGTGCCTTCGTCCCAGTTCTGGGTCATCGCAGCGGCGTCAGCCTTCGCAACCGCGTCGAGCCAGTTGCTCCAGATCTCACTCTGCACGTGCGTCCAGCGCTGGGTGGTGTCGACGATCAGCGACGACATCTCCTCCATCTGCTTGCCCATCAGCGGCATGGCGGTCATGCTTTCCGACCAGAACTTGACGAAATCGGCCTGAGCGTTGAGTGAGCGCTGCATGACGTCTTTCCACGCCGATACCGCCTGCTTCCATTCCTCACTGGCGGGCTGTGCGCTCATTGCCGGCATCAGCGAACGCCAGTTCTCCCAAAGCGATTGCTGCGCCTTCGTCCAGGTCTGCAGCAGTTCCTGGGTCTGGGTGAGCCAGTCGTTGTTTGCCATGAACTTCTCCTTTTGTGTCAGCCTGTATGCTGGTACGCTCCGGTATGATACGATCCGTTCGAGTGCACCATCAGTATACACGCGCGAAGATTGCTCACAGTTACGCAATGTTCGCTTGAGATGGTATACTTACCGCAAATGAACGGGTTACAACCCTCAGAGGAGCCTGGTTATGCCGTTCTGTCCTCAGTGTGGCGTCGATAATCCCGCAGGTGCGCGCTATTGCGATCAGTGCGGCGCGATGTTGATACCGGCGCCTGCCCGGCCGGCGCCGCCAACTGCTGCTCCTGCGTCGGCTGTTCCTGCTATTGGTCCTACCGTGTGCCCGCAGTGTGGTCACGCTGCAATTCCCGGAGAAGCGTTCTGTGACAATTGTGGCGCGCCGTTGAGCGCGCCGGCGCGCCCGGTTGCTCCGGTTCCCTCTCCATCGCAGAGCGCCGCGCCGCCGCAACCGGTCTATCCATCGCCGACGCCGGTGACAGCGCCGCCAACGATGCCCGTTGTTCCGCCGGTCACTGCGCCACCAACCGTGCCGGCAGCGCCGGCGGCGCCGCCATCCTATCAGGCGCCGGCGCCGCCCCCGGTCGCAGTGCCGTCTGCGCCGCCTGCTTCACCGATCACACCGGCGCCGGTCGGCGGGCGCACCTCACTGGCATCGTGCGCTCTGGTCGTTGTGGGAACCGGCGCCGTGCTGCCGTTGCCTGCCGCATCGCAGGCGCTCGTCGGGCGCAGCGATCCGGTAAGCAAGTTTTATCCCGATGTTGACCTTGGTCCGCATGGCGCGCTCGATCAGGGGGTCGGGCGGCGGCACGCGCGGATCTTCGTGCAGGGCGGGCAGGTGATGATCGAAGACCTCGATAGCGTCAATGGCACGCTGGTGAATGGGCAAAAAGTGCTTCCGCATCAGTCGCGCGCGCTGTCTGACGGCGATCAGATTACGCTGGGACGTATGCTCTTGCGCTTTCAGGGGTGACAGTGCTGACCGATTCGACATGTCCATCGTGTGGTGCGCTGCTGGGCAGCGATGGAATCTGCCCGACCTGCGGTTCGCTGGCGCGCGGCTTTTTTCGCGGGCTTGACCTGGGTGCGCCACAGGTCGCAACCGCAGTGACGCGCGGTCTCGACCTCTACCGGTTGCTTGGCGTTGACCCGCGTACCGATGCGGTCACTATTGCACGACAGTATCGTCGGTTGCGGTCGCTCTTTCCCGATGATCCGTCGGCGCTGGCGCCGGAACCACGGCGCAAGTTCGAACTGCTTCAGGTTGCCGGACGCATCCTGACCGATCCGTCTCTCCGGGCGCTCTATGACGAATTGCGCGCATCTGCCGCCTCTGGCATTCAGACGAGCGTTGTGCGCTGCGCGTCCTGCGGCGCCCCGCTGCGGGCGGATGAGCCACGCTGCCAGTACTGCGGATCGCTGCGTCCGGTGGCGCCGATGCCGCCTGCTCTGCCGCCTGATGTCGGTCCGCCGGTCGCCGAACCGGTTGATTTCTATGCGCTTTTGGGATTGACCCCGGCGCGCTCGATTCGTCTGCCGGCGCCACAGCAATCGGTTGACGAAGAGGACGACTCACCCGCCTATTCGTCAGCGTCGCTGCATGCTGCGGAGGCGCTGCACCTTTCACGTCCGCCGACGCCGGAAGAGGTCGATGCTGCTGCTTACGATCTCCAGCGACAGACGTTGCTTCGTCCTGGCCTGTCTCCGGAAGAGCGCGAGGCACGGGTGGAGGAACTGGAGCATGCCCGGCTCATCCTGCGCAATGAGCGACTCCGCAGTCGCTACGACGCCTTCTGGCAGGCAGTGCGCCAGGGGCGCCTCGATCAAGGACAGCTTGAGGGGTTGCGGGCGTTGATCGACGAGGTGCGCGCTGAAGCGACGACGACATCCGGCGCCACTCCCTCGGCGGAAGAAGCAGAGGCGCTGATCCAGCAGGGTCGGGGACTGATCGCTGCCGGGTTGCCGCGCGAGGCGCTCGATCCGCTGCGTCAGGCGTGTCAGGCGCTGCCGCAGTCGGCGGAGGCGCACGCGCTGTATGCCCGCACAATCCTCGCGTCTGCCGACCCGCTCGATCTCGGCGGACACGCGCTGCGCCAGGCGCTGGCAGCCATTGAAACCGCAGCTCGCCTCGGCGCTCCGCTTCCCGATAGTGACGCGCTGCTTGCTCTGTGTCGCGGGTTGCTGGCGCGCGACGCGGGCAATGTGCGGCAGGCGGAGATCGAGTTATCGCTTGCGGCGCAGCAGAACCCGGCGCTGGCGCATGCATGGCGCGGACTGGCGGCGCTGGTATTGGGGCGCAGGGCGCATGGTGAAGCCATTGACCTTTGCCGTCGGGCGCTGGCAATCGACCCGCGCGACGAACGCGCCTGGTTGATGCTGGCAGTCGCCTGTCTGCGCACCCGCCGCCGCGCCGAGGCATATGCGGCAGCAGAGCGGGTTGCCGCATTGCGCGGCGGCGGTGTGCGCGCCGACGACGTATTGGCGGAACTCGGAAACTGACCGTTGCACGAATGTCATCCTGTGATATACTCGATAGCGGGATGGACCCTGGCGTTACGCCTGGTGCGACCTCCGCTCATCACCAGGCCAGGCTTTGCAATGACGCTCCAACGCGCAACAATTCACGCAAAGAAGCGTATATGTATCTGAGCGATGCTTGATCAGCGTGCAGCGCGCTATGGCGCTCGCAGCATCTGGTGAAGCGATGGTTGGTACGTGATGGGTCGGTCTATCGTTCGATCTTGCAACAATTGAGGAGGAACCGACGATGATGGTTCAAGGCGTCTCCATCGGCGAAATGCTCAACCAGAGCATGCAGGTGCTGACGAAGCCAGGCGTTGAAACGTTCGAGCGCTTCGAGCGGCATGGCGGTCAGCGCGAAGCGACAGTCTACATTATGGTGGCAGCGGCGATCAGCGCGGCAGTTTCGCTGGTCTTTGGCCTGTTGAATGGTATCGTTGCGGCGCTGCTGGCTGGAGTTTTGGGTTTCATCCTGCCGATCGCAAGTTTCTACCTGTTTGTCTTCCTGGTCTACTTCATTGGGAAACAGCAGGGCGGAACCGGCACGCAGGACGAGGTGTTCTATACCATGGCGCTGTTCGTCGCGCCGATTCAGGCAGTGAGCGGCGCTGTGAGCGCGATTCCGATCCTTGGTTGTTTGGCTGCGCCGTTTACGCTTGTGCTGGGCCTCTACCAGATTTACCTGGGGTACCTGGGTGTGCGTTCCAGCATGAACCTGCAACAGAATCCGGCGATTATCACAATGGTGCTGGCGTTCATTGCGCAGTTCATCATCGTTGCGATCATCAGCGCAATATTTGCGGCTATCGCCGTCGCTCTGGGCGTGGCAAGCGGCAGCGTCAATTTCGGTCAGTAACGAAACACGTTTTGCACGGCATGCAAAAAGGAGCGCCTGATGCGCTCCTTTTTGCATGCCGCAACGCATCCATGGGCGGGGGCAGGACGTACCAGATAAAAGCGTGTCTGATAGAGCGATCAACCAACCTGAACAATCGATGGAGCGGCGGATGTTAGCTGAGCCTGTCGAAGCCAACGTCCGCTGCTCCACGTTCCACTCGAGACGAGTTTTCAGCCGCGTTCTTATTCGTCGCTGCATTCGCTGAACCATTTACATATTCTTATGTCGTGGCACGTTTCTGTCCATAACGATGAACCGCTCATCGTCCTCGATCATGTCTCGAAGAGTTACGAAGAGGCTGGACGTGAGCGTGTGGTGCTGCACGATGTCAGTGCATCATTTGCGCGCGGTGAATTTGTCGTCCTCGTCGGCAAAAGCGGATCGGGCAAGAGCACGTTGCTGAACCTGGTGAGCGGCATTGACCTGCCGACGTCGGGGGAAATCGTTGTTGCGGGCCAATCGCTGACTCGTCTGTCGGAAAGTGAGCGCACCCTGTTCCGGCGCAGGTCGGTCGGCTTCATCTTTCAGTTCTACAATCTCGTGCCAACGCTCACGGTGCTTGAAAATCTGCTGTTGCCGCTCGAACTGAATGGGCGGGCAACGGCGCGTGACCGCAATGCCGCGCTCGACCTGCTGGCGCAGGTGGGTCTCGCTGACCGCCGGAATGCCTATCCCGACCGGCTTTCCGGCGGTGAGCAGCAGCGGGTTGCGGTGGCGCGCGCGTTGGTGCACGACCCGTTACTGGTGCTGGCTGATGAGCCAACCGGCAACCTCGACAGCGACACCAGCCAGCAGGTGCTCGATCTGCTCGACACCCTTACCCGTCGCGCTGGCAAAAACCTTCTCATGGTCACGCACAGCCCCGAAGTCGTCGGTCTGGCGGATCGCCTCTTTCGCATTGTTGAAGGGCGCCTGGTGGAAGAAGACGTGCCGGTCCGGTAATCGTGCGAAGGCGGGCGAGGTTGCAGGTTATAATACTAACTTGCGGTCAGTCAGACACGATGTTCGAGCGCCCGGTGCGCAAGGCGTAACGATCCACAACGCGCCTTGGCAGTCGTGCACGCATGACTATGCATCGGCATCAGTCCGCCCGGCGGCTGAAGCCGCGGGCTATGGTCGCTACGCCCGCCTGCGCGGGCTGCACCGGGCGAAGCCGGATTCTGTTCTCAAAAACCATGATGGTTCACATGACCGCGTATGAGTATCAGTTCTCAGTTCTCGGTTCTCAGTTCTTGGTTCTCGTCCCCCCTACCCCCCGACTATTCGCAACGGCAGCGGCGCCGGTCGGGGATTGCTGATGACGCCGTTGCGGACGGAGAAGGTTGCGATGGGTATTCCGGGCGCTCCAGGACGTGCGGCTGATTTGACATAAACGATATAGCGTCCATCTTCCACCTCCCCTCGGTTGGTCTTCCACGGTTCGTCCGGCATCAGCAGATCGACGCTGAATGCCAGTGTGTCGCTATCGGATGGAACCGGCAGGACGCCTTCGAGCAGATGGATCGGTCGGTCGTCACGTGTTGCCGCACCGCGCACATCGACCATCAGCGCGCCCGTGCCGCCGACGCGCATTCTGACCGATAACCGTGATCCGTCGAAGCGACTGTCGGCGCTCAACGCTAGCGCGCCCTCCGGCGGCACGGGCGCGCGCGGTGCTGAAAGGACGCGGATCCGCTGAATGGCTGTGGCGTCCGGCGCTCCGGCAATGAATACCGCTTGACGCAGCGGAATGGGAGCGGCGACGGTGACAGCGCCGGGCGAAAGGGCGTAGGCTGTGTTGCCGATGACGATAGCCTGTTCCGACAAACTGGCGATGTCCAGCTCGATGTACGCATGAGTGAGCGGCGTCTGTAACGGAATGAGCGTGTCGGCGATGCGCATGCGCTCCGCATCGATGGTCACGCTCAGGTTCGATGGATATGCCGGGTGAAACTGTCCGGCGACCGGCTGCGCCAGATCGAGCGCCGCAATCAGGCGCGGGTCGCGTGCGTACAGCGCCAGACCGTTCGAGCGCCAGCGCAGCCTTTCGATGTCGTATCCCGCAGCAACCGGGTCCTCATCGACGGACAGCAATCCATAATCACAGACTTGACCGGGGAGGATCGGCTTCAGGTTCGGGTAGTAGCGGGTGCGTCCGGCGCCGTGCAAGACGACCCCCCCTGCTTCCCAGCGTCGGATCAGTCCAAGCGCCAGCACCCCCGGTACGCGCTCGTCCGACGAAATAAAGACCGACACGCCTGCGGTTAGCGGCGATGGCATATCCGCTTCCGGCGTGATAGTGTAAACCAGCGCGTCACCTACCTCAGCGCGGCGACGCAGCAGCGGAGTTACGTCAGCCCACGCCAGCAGACGCGCCAGTTTCTCTGCATCGTATTCGTTCCGATGAATAACCAGCGTATCGATGCCTGCCAGCGCCAGGTAGCGCAGCGTGTCGTCATCGGGCAGGCGCTGCACCCGGCGTAGCAGATCGGTTGTGCCAAACGGAATGATGCCGCTGTACCCGGTTGCAAGCGGCTTCCAATGCTGCGCCTGATGGAATTGCCGGATGGTGATGCGTTCAAGTTCAGCGCCGCGCGGCGTCGGACCGACCGGCAACTCCAGGACTGCCTGGATATCCGGTTGTGCGCCGAGCCAGGCATAGACCGGCGGCGGGGAAGGAGGCGTTGCCAGTGGTACAGGCGTCGCAACATGCTCAGCCAGCGCAGCGGTTCCTGTAAGTGCCAGCGCCACGACTGCCAGGAGGTTGTGCTGCCGGTTCGATACCAGCCAGCGCCCCAGATGAACAAGCGTCATCCCGGCGAGCAACGTCAGCGCCAGGTGCGTCAGCATCGCCCAGCGCGCCGGAACGCGCAACGCGCCAAAGCCAGGGACCCGCTCGTAGAGCAGCGGATATGGCAGTGGGATCGGCAAGACATCACTGCCGCGCTCCAGACGGACGCCTGTTCCCAGCGATAGCACGAATGCGCTAATGCCCAGCAGCACAAGGAAGAGACCATCGCGTACTGGCGATCCGCCTTCCGCCGCACTCTTCCGGTTGGTAATCGGTTTCCAGAGGGTCAATGCCATGCCTGCCGTCGCCAGTCCAATTGTCACGAAGCCGGGAAAGAGGGCGAATTCGCCGCCGCTAGCGGCAGACCAGTTACGAGCGCCGTATAGCCGGTTGATCGGCGGAACCGCCAGGTACGCCTGGAGCGGCGCCGACCAGTTATCGAGTTCACGTGGCGAGCGCACAATCCCCAGATACTCGTAAATGCGGAGATACGGCAGAGTCAGCGGCGCCGTGATGATCGTCGCCACCCCTGCGCCGAGCGCCAGGCCGCCGATTTGTCGCCAGAAGCCAGCGCGCAATGGCGGGCGGATCGCTTCTCCCAACCAAATCGTTGCATACAATCCAAGCGCCAGAGCCGTAAAGGAAGCGTAGTAGAGCGCAGTCACGCATTGGATGCCTGCAAATGCGCCAAAGAGCGCCGCGTCGCGCCAGCCGCCGCCGCCGTCTTCAGGAGCGCGCAACAGCCTTCGCAGAAACAGCAGCGCCAGCGGCAGCCACGCGGTCTGCAACAGTTGCAGGTGGACAAAATGGGTCATCCGATATGTGCCAAATGCGAACACCGCTCCGGACACAAACGCGCCGGTTGCCCGGATCCATGGAGGGCAGGAGTCGGTGGACATCTCGTGCGCCAGCAGATAGACGGCCCATCCCGTAAGCGCATAACTTGTCAGCACAAGCAGGTTATACGCCAGCACCGGACCGCCAGCAGCGATGAGCGGCAGCGCCAGGAGTGTCAGGAGCAGGTGGTGATCGCTATACGCCAGTGTGTCGGGGTATGGAAAGAAGATCGGCGCCTGCCAGACCGCGCGCGGATCGGTTGTGAGCGCATGCGCATTCCAGGCAATCACCCACGTCTGCAACAACGGATCGAGACCACTGCCAAGCGCAGTCGTCAAATGAGCGACCAGGGGCCATGTGAACACAACCGCGAGCGACAGATATGCCAGCGGTGGAAGCAGGGGTGAGATGCGGCGATTCTTCCACATCACGATGTCCAACGTGAACCTGAACACTGCGTGGTGTGTGATGGAAAATAGATATACGCGGATTGAGACGGACTTACAGCCTATCCAGAACAGATCGCGGGACAGGCGAAGGCATTGCCTTCGCCTCCCCAGACGCACGTCACGTGGCGACTTTTCGGACGACGCTGATTTTAATCCTTTGCCTCCCTGCTATGAGTTCCGGTGTTGAGGCGTCTCGTTCACGGTTCGCGCCAGCGCCTCCATCCGTTCGATGAAGAGGTTGATAAAGCGTTGCGTATCGAAATCCACAACGGCGCGCACATTCGGGGCTGGACGAAAAGCGTGTCGCCATCGCGGGGGCCACCTGAGCGTATCGTAGCCGGTCAGATCGTGCACATCCGGCTCACGGGTCGCCGGACCAATATAACTGATCACGCTCTTCCCAACAGTCAATTCACTTGTATACTCAACCGCCACGTGCATCGGCACGGTACGCGCCAGATCGGGCATGAACGCCAGCGCCAGCGCCGCCGGATCGTTGATCGAGCACCCGGCGAACCCGAATGCCGCCAGGTGAAACTCGATATAAAAACGGGTAGCGTCGGCAATGAAGCGCGTGATCGGCGATGGAATGCGACTCAGACGGTCAATATCCGCCTGCGTGAGAATGATATGCTGAGAGATGTCCCATGGCAGCAGCGTAATCGGCATGCCGCTTTCGAGAACGATATGCGCCGCGTGCGGGTCAACATAGAAGTTGAACTCCGCCAGCGACGTGGTGTTGCCATCGGAGCGCAACGCGCCGCCCATAATAATGACCTCGCGCACGGCGCTTATGATGCGCGGCTCCTTGCGCAGCGCGATTGCAACATTCGTGAGCGGCGCAACCGCCACCAGGGTGACTTCGCCAGGATGCGCCAGGATTTCACGGATCATCAGGTCAACACCATTCTCCGGGCAGACGGGCGCCGACGATTCGGGCAGATGGGCGAAGCCGATGCCGGTTTCGCCGTGGGTTTCGGGAGCTGTGTAGAGTGGACGAATGAGTGGCAACGCGATGCCGCCGGATGCCGGGATGTCAGAGCGACCGGCGAGCGCCAGGACGTTGCGCGCATTGCGCACGCCGTCGGCGAGCGGGCAGTTGCCGCTGGTTACTGTCACGCCTGCGAGTTCGATTTCGGGGGAAGCAACCGCCAGCAGAATGGCCAGGGAGTCATCGATGCCGGGATCGGTGTCGAGAATGACGCGCGTGGTCATACTATCGTCTTTCGTTCAAGGCTGGATTGGAAGACCTATTATACCATGCGCTGTCCAGTAGACAGAAGCCCTTGCTGATGCCACGTGGCGGTCATTCGTACAAGATATTCGCGCACCCGGTTCGCAAGGCGTAACGACTACCACGCGCGTTGGCGGTCGTGGACGCAGACGGCGCAGTGGCATCAGCAGCCCCAGCGGGGCTTTCACGTGCTCAGCGAGAGCGTTCGCCCGCAGCGCCCTGGCGTCTCGCTGCGCGCCCCGGCAGTATTATACAAATGACCGCGCACTGGTATCAGAAACCATGGTTGTCCAAATGACCGCGCATGAGTATGAGCGAGGGCGTTTGCCTGATCGTCAGGATGCGTGATGTGGCATTGCAGGGCTACTGTCCTCATTTCTCGATATTTATCAGTCCGAAGCGGCATTCGTGCTCGAACCCGGCGTGCTATAATGGCGCAGGGATGTGTTTCGATTGTGATAAAGGATTCATATCAGCGTGCGCGCCTACCTGGATATTGAGACTGCATTCGACGGCGCGATCAGCGTGATTGGCATCTACCGTTCGGATGTCGGCGCTATTCAGTTGGTCGGCGGCGGAGTGCGCGATATTGCGTTGTACGATGCGCTGGAAGGCGTAGACACATTGGTGACCTTCAACGGTTCTTCCTTTGATCTGCCGGTCATCCGCAAGCGCCTCTTTGTCGATCTCAAGCAAGATTTCGATCATTGTGATCTGATGCATATCTGCCGCAAGCGCGGTTTGCGCGGCGGTCTCAAAGTTGTCGAGGAACGCCTGGGCATCTGCCGCATGACCCATGGTCTCAACGGACGGGATGCTCTCTACCTTTGGGATCGTTACGAAAAGCAGGGTGATCGGTCGGCGCTGCGCACCCTGCTCACCTACAACTACGAGGATGTCATCAACCTGGCGATACTCGATGAACGTCTCGGTCTGGCGCCGCCTGGCGATCTATGCCGGGTGGTGCGCCATATCTTCGTTTGATGTGTTATGCAGAAGAAGATTCTCAATAATCGCTACGAACTCGAGCAAAAGATCGGCGAAGGCGGCATGGCGCGCGTCTACCGCGGTCGCGATCTGCGCCTCAATCGGCAGGTGGCGATCAAGACGCTGCACGAGCACTACGCAGCGGATCTGACCTTTCTTCAGCGGTTTCATCACGAAGCGCAGGCTGCCGCCGGTCTGCGCCATCCATGCATTGTCAATGTGTATGATGTCGGGCAGGACGGCGATATTCACTATATCGTGATGGAGTACATCGAGGGCAGCGACCTGAAAAGCCTGATTTTGCGCAATGGTCCGCTGCCCATCGATCATGCCGTTGCCATCGCCGAAGATGTCGCCGAGGGGCTGGAAGCGGCGCATCGGATGGGCATGGTCCACCGTGATGTCAAGCCGCAGAATATTCTGGTCAGCCCTTCTGGCGAAGTGAAAATTACCGATTTTGGCATTGCCAAAAGTTCGCTCTCGACGGCATTGACCGAAACCGGCGTGACGTTTGGAACGGCGGATTACCTTTCGCCGGAACAGGCGCGCGGGTTTTCTGCAACGCCGCGCTCCGACATCTATGCGCTCGGGGTGACGCTGTACGAAATGCTGACCGGTCGCCTGCCGTTCACCGGCGAAAATGCGGTTGCTGTGGCGATGCAGCACGTCAGCGCCGAACCGCCGCCGCCGCGCATGTTCAATGCACAGATTCCGCCGCGCCTGGAGGAGTTGGTGCTTGCCGCGCTGAGCAAGAACCCCGACGAACGCCCCGCGTCGGCGCGCGAGTTCGCTCAGATGCTGCGCGCCTACCGCACGGCAAGCCAGGAAGCGACGATTGTGCGCCCGGCAATGCCCCGTCCGCTGCAACCGCGATCGGCGCCGGGTCCTGTGGCGGCTGTGCCGGCCGGGAATGTTTCCGGTCGCACGTCGTTGCCGCTGCCGCGCTCGCCGGTGATGACGCAGACGCCGCCGACAAGCGGCGGTCGTGAACTTGGCGTCTTTCTGCTCGGCATGATGTTCATCGGCCTGATCCTTGGCGTGGTCTATCTGGCTGCCACCGGCGCCTTCGATAACCTGTTCCATTTCAGCGGCGGACCCCGCCCGCCAGTGATCGTTCTTCCCGAACCAACTGCCGAACCAACAGCCACTCCTGCGCCGGAGATGGCGATCGTGCCGAATGTCATCGGTCTGGATGAGCGTGCGGCGATTGCGGCAATCGAAGGCGCCGGCTTGCTGCCGTTTGCCGAACTGCCCCGCGCCTCCGATGTCGTTTCAGCCGGGCTGGTGTTCGACCAGTTTCCACCGGCGACGACGGTTGTCACTGCTTCGACGGTTGTCACCTATGTGGTCAGCACCGGTCCAGAGACAATCCCGTTGCCTGAAGTCGTTACGATGCGCGGCGTTGATGCTGAGTTTCTGTTGCGCAGCCTGGGATTCGAGGTGCAGGTGGTCAGCGCGCCAGATCGCCTCAGTGCCGGGTTCGTCTTCCGCACCGAACCGGCAGCCGGAACGCCGCTGCGCCGCGGTGATCCGGTGACGATCTTCGTCAGCATTGGCGACAAGGTGCGCATGCCGGATGTCACCGGGTTGCCAGAGGAAGAGGCGATTCGCCGGATTGATGCCGCCGGGCTGACCTGGTCGTATTCGGATTACCAGGGGTGCGACAAACTCGGCGATCTGTGCGACCGGTACGCTCCTGGCGTGGTCGTCAGCTCCATCCCGCGCGGCGGTGAACTGGTTGATCGCGGGTCGCCGGTGACGTTGGGGGTGCGCGCTCCATGACTCGATTGTGATCAAATCGTCATCATATTGCACGCTGAAGCAGATTGCGCGTCCGCGCAAACGTTGCTAGACTCCTCAGCGCCTGTCTGGGAAATGGGCGGGCGAAGATATTCCCTTCGTCTGCCCGGTTGTATTCCACATGGCGATTTTTGTTGGACGAGATGAGGAGCCATCGTATGCATCATCGTCTGCTTTCTCCGTTTCTGGCGCTGGCTCTCCTGGTTGCCTGGCTGTCTCCCGTGCCGGCAGGAGCACAGGCGCCGCCGGGACGATCCGATTTCGGCGTCAATACGCATCTTGCGTCGCGCTATCCGGTGCAGGCCGGGTTCGATGGTCCGGTCGATCTGGTTGCCGGAACGTCCGCTGGCTGGGCGCGCGAGGATTTCCACTGGTACTGGCTCGAACCGGAGCAGGGACGCTTCGACTGGGCGATCTACGACCGCGCCATTTCGCGTCTGGCAGGGAGCGGCGTCAACATCATCGGCGTGCTCAACACGGCGCCGGCCTGGGCAACGCCGTTTCCCGGCGATGCGCCTGGCCGGCCGTCCTATTACGCGCCCGATCCGGCGGCATTCGCCCGTTTCGCGTCGGCGGTCGTGACGCGCTACCGCGACCGGGTGCGCTTCTGGCAGGTCTGGAATGAACCGGAGAATGTGCGCTATTGGCAACCGCAGCCCGATCCTGCCGCCTACGCCGCGCTGCTGCGCGCCGCCTATCCCGCCATTAAAGCCGCCGATCCAAATGCCGTTGTGTTGAGCGGGGGGATCGTTCCAACGCACATCGACTTCATCCGCGCTATTGCTGAGAATGGCGCGTGGGGTTCGTTCGATGCGCTTGCCGTCCATCCCTACGTCGATCCGTTCAGCCCGGAGAACGGCCAGATCGGCGCCGGCGACGTCAGCGCGGTGAAAACGCTGGTCGAGAGCCTGGGGCGCAAGCCGATCTGGGCGACCGAGTTCGGCTGGTCCACCGGTCCCGCCGATCGCGATCCGCGCGGCGTGGACGAGGAGACGCAGGCAAACTTTCTGGTGCGCGCTTCGACATTGCTGCGCGCAGCAGGGATCGAAAAGATTATCTGGTACAGCCTGAAGGATACCGAGCCGCGCAATCTGTACGGTTTGCTGCGCAGAGCAGGCGGTCCCGCCGATCTGAGTCAGCCAAAACCGTCGCTGGCGGCGTTCCGCACGCTGAACCAGCAACTCGCGGGCGCATCCCCCGTCGGGTTGATCGATCTGGGGACGCGGCAGGTAGTGGTCGATTTCGAGCAGTTCGGCACATGGCGACGCGGCGATCAACCGAACGGCTCGTTCTCCGCCGATGGTTCCCAACGCTACAGCGGCAACGTCGCCGGTCGTCTCGACTACTCCTTCCCCGGCGGCGGCAATGATTTTGTGGTCTTCACGCCGCGTCCGGCAATCGCGATCCCCGGTTCACCAGGACAACTGGGCATCTGGGTCTACGGCGACGGCAGCGGCCACGCGCTCAAGGTCTGGCTCCGCGATGCAGAAGGAGAAACGCTCCAGTTCCGCCTGGGTTTTGTCGGCGGCGCGGGGTGGTCGTTCCTCGCCACGCCGATCAACGGGCAGGTCGAGCCATACAACCGCATTAGCGGCGGCGGCAACCTGCGCCTCGATTTTCCGGCGACGCTGGTTGCTATCGTGCTCGACGACGAACCGGACAGTCGCAGCGGGTCTGGCACGATCTGGCTCGACGATCTGACGGCGATCAGCGGTCCCGAAGCGTATGGCGTGCGCTTTGTGCGCGGCAGCGATACGATTGACGCGCTCTGGTCGCCAGGAGGCGCATTTGTGAATCTGCCGACGGCGGCGCCGCTGGGCGCACTGGTTGACCGGTGGGGCAACGCCTCGCAGATCGATGCCGCGAACGGCGCCTTCGGGTTGAGCCTGGGTCCATCACCGATCTTCCTGATCCATCGTGCCACGCAGGCCCCGGCGCCGCAACCGGCGCCTGCGCCGCCGGAACGATCGGCGCCGCAACCGGCGACGGGGGCGTGCCGTCAGTTCCCTGAGACCGGTTTTGCAGTGTGCGGCCGACTGCTCGAATACTGGGAGCGGAACGGCGGGTTGCCCGTGTTCGGATTTCCCATCGGTCCCGAAGAAGACATGGTGATCGAGGGGAAGACAGTGCGGGCGCAATGGTTCGAGCGCAACCGGCTCGAACTGCACCCGCAGAATGCGCCGCCCTACGACGTGCTGCTCGGACGATTGGGCGCCGAACGGCTGGAGACGAGCGGGCGCAACTGGTTCGACTTCCCGAAGAGTGATCCGCGCGCACCGTTCTACTTCCCGCAAACCGGGCAGGCGATTGCGCCAGAGTTCCGCCAGTACTGGTCGTCCCACGGATTGAACCTGGATGGGCGACCGGGGTATACCCTGGAAGAAAGCCTGGCGCTCTTCGGTCTGCCGCTTTCGCCGCCGCTGATGGAAGTCAACCCGACCGACGGCAACATGTACCTAACGCAGCACTTCGAGCGCGCGCGTTTCGAGTACCACCCGGAGAACCGCGGGACGCCGTATGTGGTGCTGCTAGGGTTGCTGGGGCGCGAGACGACGGGGAGGAAGTAGGGCCGCCCGCGTCTGGTATGGTGAAATAGACGCGGCTTATGCGCTAATCCGAACAATCGCATACTCAATGCGCGGTCATTTGTCCACTGCTGCCAGTGCGCATGGCGGGACGCCGGGGCGCTGCGGGCGAACGCCCGCGCTGAGGACGCGGTTCGACAGCGCTCACCGCAAGTGGAAGCCCCATTGGGGGCTGCT
>CALGYB010000059.1 GCA_937935075.1 uncultured Roseiflexus sp.
CCGCTACACCAGCATCCTGACCAAACTGTTTCGCTAGTTCAGCCGTATTTTTCAAATGTTCGATCAGTGGTTGCCAAGACGCACAATCATCACGTCGATGAGCAAAGTATTGAGTTGTCGTCACTTGGTTACCTCCTAAACTATAGATCCCCGCCATCTTCCGCACCTCTTCTTGCAGCGTCTCGCGCAGCCACGAAAACACCTTGCGATCATTGCCCCCGCCGAGGACTAGAGGCGACATCCAGGTTCGACAATGCGCGCTCGCCCGGTTAGATCCCCGTACAGTTAGCGCGATTATAGAACATATTTTCTAATACTTCAACCTCTATCCAGAAACGCTTCGCGTCTTGGCGTTAACTCCGAACCATGTCGTCCAAGGCACAGGCGTTGTTCGACAGGTCTGCTGATGCTGTGCTGGCACACCGATATTGCAGGTCATGAGTCCACTGCAAAAAGGCTTAACCACAAAGAACACGAAACGCACGAAGGTGAAGAAAACTGAAGCGCATTCCCTTTGTGTCCCTTCGTGCCCTTCGTGGTTGCCACAAAGGACACGAAGCGCACGAAGGTGAAAACCTGAAGCGCAGTTCCTTTGTGTCCCTTGGCACCCTTCGTGGTTGCTTTTTACGGTGAATTCATGGAAGGCTTCACCACCAAGGACACGAAGCGCACGAAGGGGAAGAAAACTGAAGCGCATTCCCTTTGTGTCCCTTCGTGCCCTTCGTGGTTACAGCTTCTTGCAGTGAAGTCAGGTCATGGAACATAAACATACAGGTCTGACTCGATCTTTCATGGGTTGCAGGCAATCGCCGCCTGATTGAAGATAAGACAGAAACGACGCCGGTGTTTCAACCTGAACGACAACGGGGAGTAAGGGGGAACGGCGAGGTTCCCTCCGCATCATACCACCATGGTGTGTCAGGGACTGTCACAAACTGTTTCTTCCTCCACGACCCGTGATGCCAGGCGCAGCGGGCATTCCGCTCACCCGGTTCCACGGCAGCGCGCCATCACCGGCGGAGACCTCACGGGTCGGGCGGGGTCTTCCATGCAATGTTTTGAGACGTTGCGGCGCAACGTCTCCACCGGCAACCTTTCCTTCTTTCCCACGTTCAACGTGCAACGACCACCTTCCACCCTTAACCTTTCCCCAACTTGACAATCATCTCTAAATAGAGTAACATTGACACTAACAGGCGAAACGCCAATTTTTATTTCACACAGGAATAGTGTAAAAATGACACTAAATCCCGCCCTTCACCCCGATATTCTCGACGCCATCCGCCGCGCGCTGGCGGAGGACGTGGGACCAGGGGACGTCACCACTAACAGCATTGTGCCGCCGGATGCGACGATGCGCGGACGGATCATCGCCAAACAGGACGGCGTGGTTGCCGGGCTTGATGTGGCGCAAACGGTGTATCGCATGGTCGATGAACGGATCACCGTTACGGCGCTGGTCGCGGAAGGCGAGCGCGTGACCAACCGGCAGACCCTCGCGTTCGTCAGCGGTCCGGCGCGCGGCTTGCTCACCGCCGAACGCACGGCGCTCAACTTTCTGGGGCGGATGTCGGGGATTGCAACCCTCACCCGCCAGTTCGTGGACGCGGTCGCCGGGACGGGCGCGACCATTCTCGATACGCGCAAAACCGCTCCTGGCTTGCGCGTGGTCGATAAACTGGCAGTGCAGCGCGGCGGCGGGCGCAACCATCGTATCGGGCTGTACGACATGGTGTTGATCAAGGATAACCACATCGACTTCGCCGGTTCGCTGCGCGCTGCGGTCGAACGCGCCCGCGAATACGCACCGCACCTGGAGATCGAGGTCGAGGCGCGCACCCTCGCCGATGTGCGTGAGGCGCTCGATCTGGGAGTGCAGCGCATTATGCTCGACAATATGACCCCCGCGATGATGGCGGAAGCGGTGCGCCTCGTCGCCGGGCGCGCCCGCCTCGAGGCGTCGGGCAATGTCTCGCTCGACACTATTCGACAGATCGCCGAGACCGGCGTGGACGATATTTCGATCGGCGCATTGACCCACTCGGCGCGCGTTTTTGACGTGAGCTTCGATTATCTTGCTTCTGAGGAAGCCACAGGGAGATTCTGATGAACACGCAGGAAATGTTCGCGTTGCTTCAGCGCAAACTCGGCACGCTGGCGCCAGAATTCGAGCTCTACTACAAAGCGGAACTGGCGGTCGAAATCCTGGAACTCAAACAACAGCGCAATGCCGTGATCCTGGGGCACAACTACATGGAGCCGGCCCTGTTCCATTCCATTCCCGACTTCACCGGCGACTCGCTCGACCTGAGCCGCAAAGCGGCCACCACTGACAAGGATGTGATTGTGTTCTGCGGTGTGCGCTTCATGGCGGAAACCGCCAAAATCCTCAACCCGACAAAGACCGTGCTGCTGCCGTCGGAGAAAGCCGGGTGTTCGCTGGCAGCCAGCATCACCGCCGAAGATGTGCGTATGCTGAAAGCCCGCTTCCCCGGCGCGCCGGTCGTCTCGTATGTCAACACCTACGCCGACGTGAAAGCCGAGAGCGACATCTGCTGCACCTCGTCCAATGCCGTGGCGGTCGTCGAGTCGCTCAAGGCGGATACGGTCATCTTCCTGCCCGATGAGTATCTGGCGCGCAATGTCGCGCGCGAGACCGGCAAGCACATCATCTTCCCGACGCTGCAACCGGTCGATGGCGATACGCTCCTCGATTACCAGCTTGTCGGCTGGCACGGGCGCTGTGAGGTGCACGAGAAATTCACCGTTGACGACATCCGGCGCGTGCGCGCGCAGTTTCCCGATGTCGTCATCCTGGCGCACCCGGAGTGCAGCCCGGAGGTCGTGGAAGCCTCGGATTTCTCCGGCGGCACGAATGCGATGATCCGCTATGTCCAGCAGACGAAGGCGTCGCACTACCTGCTGCTTACCGAGTGCGCCATGGGGGACAACATTGCAGCAGCGAATCCGGACAAGGATATGTTGCGGCTCTGTATGGTGCGCTGCCCGCATATGAATATGATCACGCTGGAAGACACCCGCGATGCGCTGCGCTACAACCGCTACGTTATCGAGATTCCTGAAGACATCCGCCAGCGCGCTTACCGCGCCGTCGAACGGATGATCCAGATCGGTTAACTAGATTGTGAGACGATCATGAAAACCACCGATGTGCTGATTATCGGCTCCGGTATCGCCGGCGCCGCCGCAGCGCTCGAACTTGCACGCAACCCGCGCCGCCATATCACCTTGCTGACGCGCGAAACCGACCCGCGTGAATCGAACACCCGGTACGCGCAGGGGGGTGTCATCGGGCGCGGACCGGACGACTCCGCCGATCTCCTGGTGCGCGATGTTCTGGCAGCGGGCGCGGGAGCGTCGTCGCGCCGCGCAGCGCGCCTCCTTGCCGAAGAAGGACCACGCCTGCTGGAAGAGGTGCTGATCCGCACGGCGCACGTCGAGTTCGACCGCATGCCGAACGGCGACCTGGCATATGGCAGGGAAGCGGCGCATTCGCGCAATCGTATTCTCCACGTGGGCGACGGCACCGGCAGAGCGGTGATCGACGCACTGATAGCCGCCATCTACGAGCGCCCAAATATCGAGGTCATGACCGGTCTGACTGCGGTTGACCTGATCACGTCGCCACACCACTCGCGCGATCCGCTCGCTGCCTATGAACCAATCGTCTGTCATGGCGCGTATGTGTTTGAACGCGAGCGCCGCACTGTCCACCGCACCCTTGCCACCTTTACGATCCTCGCCACCGGCGGGCTAGGGCGCCTCTATCGCAACACGACTAATCCTCCCGGCGCGCGCGGCGATGGCCTGGCGATGGCGCACCGCGCCGGGGCGCGCATCGTCAATGCCGAGTACATTCAGTTCCATCCAACAGCGCTCGCCGTTCCCGGCGCCGAGGGATTCCTGATCAGCGAGGCAGTGCGCGGTGAGGGGGGCATTCTACTGACGCCGGACGGTCGTCCGTTTATGCATAAATACGCGCCTGAATGGAAAGACCTGGCGCCGCGCGACATTGTGGCGCGCGCGATCCATGCCGAGATGGAAGAGCATGGCTACTCGCACGTCCTGCTCGACATCGCCTCGCGCCTTTCGCCTGACACCGTCCGCACCCGTTTCCCCAACATCTATGCCGAATGCCTGCGCGTCGGCGTGGACATCACGCGCGAGCCGATCCCGGTGGTGCCGGCGGCGCACTATTCTTGCGGCGGGGTGCTGACTGACGAGTGGGGGCGGTCGAGCATCGCCAATCTCTACGCCGTCGGCGAAGTCGCCTGTACCGGATTGCACGGCGCCAACCGCCTGGCATCGACATCGCTGCTTGAAGGGCTAGTA
Source organism: uncultured Roseiflexus sp. (assembly GCA_937935075.1). Classification (GTDB taxonomy): domain Bacteria; phylum Chloroflexota; class Chloroflexia; order Chloroflexales; family Roseiflexaceae; genus Roseiflexus. Next base: position 4,354 of record CALGYB010000059.1, read on the forward strand.
TGGGGCGTGCGCGCCGCGCGCGACATCGAGGCGCGGTTGAGCGCCGATCCGCCGCCGATCCTGCCGCCGGCCGACGACATCCCGCCATGGGACGAGTCGGGACTAACGGAGGACTCCGATCCGGCGCTTATCCAGGGTGATATGCAGACCATCCAGAACATTATGTGGCATTATGTGGGGCTGATCCGCTCCGGTGACCGTCTCTCGCGCGCCATCCGCGAATTGCGCCACTTGCAGAACGAGATCGAGACATTTTACCGCACCACCAAACTGAGCGACGGTCTGATCGGGCTGCGCAACGCCGTCGAAGCAGCGCTGATCATCGCACAGGCAGCGCGACACAATCGCCAGAGCCGTGGGTGCCACTACCGCGTCGACGCGGTCGAGGTCGGAGAGCGGCTGTTATAGCCCTATCCAGTCAGGGAAATTTACGGGTAGGGACCCATGTTCATTGCCATCGTAGGGGCGCCCCTTGTGGGCGCCCACACCCTCCACCCCCTCCCCCCACAGGAGGGGAGGGGAGCGATGTTCCCCCCTCTCCCCTCGTGGGAGAGGGTTGCGCAATTGGCGCGCGTTGGACATCGTAATCTGAGGAGCGATGTTCCCCCCTCTCCCCTCGTGGGAGAGGGGGGACAGGAGGGTGAGGGGGCAAACCTCCATAGCGACACCAACGGGCGGCTACAGGGAGGCGTCCGCACCGACCTCGGGCATTGTCACCGCAGGGGCGTCTCTATGGACATCTCGTCTGAGTTCCTGCCGCGCATAGTTGCGAAACGCCTCCAGAAGCGGAGCGGGAAACACTCCCGTCTCTTCAACGTCGCGGTAGCGTATCAGCGCCAACCAAACCAATGGGCGCAACGCGAGAGGCAAATGGTCGAGCGCCCATTGACCGCCTTCATCCTTTGAGAGCACCTGGCGTGTTCGCAGAAACGCCAGCGTGCGGCAGGCATTCAAAATAGCATAGACCGGATCGGCGTAGATGCGATCCAGCGCCTCGGTGACATCGCTCATAATTGCGGCGATAAAATCCGCCTCTGGAACATCGGGGAACACGGATGCGGCAGGCGGACCGTAGAGTGCAATACCCCGCTGCCGCGCGACCATAATGTGCGCAGAGAGGTCGGGATCGCGCTTCTCCCCGGCATCCCAGGCGCGCCACCCCTCTCCTGCCAGGTCGCGTGTATAGGCATCGCGCCACATTTCGCTATAGTGAAAATCGAACGACGGCGGATGGCGCCACGGCGTCAGCATCGCCAGCGCCAGAAAACTGACCTCAATCGGCGCCGGCTGGCGCGATACGCGCACCAGGTGATCGGCGATAGTGCGCTTCGTTGCCGGCGACATCGGCGTGCGCGTGATGACCAGCAGATCGAGATCGCTCTGCGCCGGGTTGAAGCACCCCATCGCCAGGGAACCGTGCAGATACACGCCAATCAGTTCATCGCCGAGCATCGCGCGCACATCTGCAACGTAACGCTCGACCTGCGCACGAATCAGCGTATCGGTCACGCGATCGTCGATCGCTCTCATGCCATCACCTTCGCTGTTTCCTCACCGCCACCCGCGCCCTTCGCTCCCCTGGTGATCGTCACCTGCACCCGATGACGTGGGCGCCCACAGGGGGGCGCCCCTACGCGGCAATTTCCCGGGATCTCCTGTGGCGGCAACACGTTCAACGCTCAACGCGCTCAAGGAGACTGTCCCGCAACGCCCCGGCATGCCACCAACTCCAACCTTCTCGCCTGCACCCCACAACACGCCGCGTTTTCGCGGACGCGCGCCGGGTGACCCTACCGGTGCGCCTGCAACCTTAACCACCCCTCTCGCCTCTCCCCCCTCCCCTCTCCCCTCTTGCCTCTCCCCTCTCCCCTCTTGCCTCCTAACTCACCCCTCCTCCAATTCCACCAGCGTTGCGCCTTTGGCGACCAGTGCGCCGATGGCGTAGGGCAGGCGCAGCACGACTCCGTCGTGCGGTGCGGCAACGATGTGTTCCATCTTCATCGCTTCCAGCACGACCAGCGGTTGGTGCGCGGCGACGCGATCCCCTTCATGCACCAGGATGCGCGCAATCGTGCCCGGCATTGGCGCTTCCAGCCCGGCGCGACTGTGGCTGTGCCCTGCTGCTCCCAAACGCTCACTTTCCAGAGAAGCCTGCATCAGGCGAAACCGCTGCCCGCGCCATTCGAGCATGCGCGTCTTGCTATCGCCCGTCATTCCAAACCGCTCAATGCGCCCATCCGCCATCCGCAACGCCAGGCGATCAGGATGCGCCTCAAGCACTCCGGCGACGTAAACACGCCCATCAACCTCGATGCGCCATGCATCGCCATCTTCGGTGATGCGCACGCAGCGTTCGCTTTCACCATCGCGGTAGCGCAGCGGCATATCGGTGCGCAGCATCCGCCACGGTCCCAGCATGCTCCAGGGATCGCGCGTGGCGGCTCTGCCGTAAGCCAGCGGCTGAACATCGGCAATCGCCGCTGCCAGCAGTGCCTCGTCCGGGATGGGAGCAGAGACCGGCAGATGCTGCGTCATCTCATGCGTCGTCAAGAAATCGGTGGTTGTGTCGCCAATAATGAATGCCGGATGCGCCGCAATCGCGCGCAGCAGCGGCAGGTTGGTCGTGACCCCCTCGACAGCGCAGGCATCGAGCGCGGTGCGCAACCGCGCGATTGCGGCGGAACGGTCGTTGGCGTGGACGATGAGTTTTGCCAGGAGCGAGTCGTAGTACAGCGTCACCTCGTCGCCGGTTTCGACACCGGTGTCGCAGCGAATGTCGCCTGGCAGGTCGAAGCGTGTCAGTCGTCCGCCGGTCGGCAGGAAGGTCACCGGGTCTTCGGCGCAGAGACGCACCTCAATGGCATGCCCGCGCTGCTTCAGGTCTTCCTGGCGAAACGGCAGGCGCGCGCCGCCGGCGATGGCGATCTGCAACTGCACCAGATCGACGCCGGTGACCGCTTCGGTGACTGGATGTTCGACTTGCAAACGGGTATTGACTTCGAGAAACGCAAAAGTGCCATCACTCTCATCGTACAGAAACTCCGCTGTGCCGGCGTTCACGTAGCCGGCAGCGCGCGCGAGACGCACCGCCGCCTCGCCGATCATCTCGCGCTGTTTGGAGGTCAACGCCGGCGATGGCGACTCTTCGACGATCTTCTGATGGCGACGCTGGATCGAGCACTCGCGCTCGAACAGGTGAACATAGTTGCCGTGCGCGTCTGCCACGATTTGCACCTCGATGTGGCGCGGACGCACGAGCATTTTTTCCAGGAAGATCGTATCGTCGCCGAACGCGGCGCGCGCTTCGCGGCGGGCGCTTTCCACAGCCGCAGGAAATTCATCGGCGTTTTGCACAATGCGCATGCCACGCCCGCCGCCGCCTGCGCTGGCTTTGATCAAAAGCGGGTAACCAATGCGCGCCGCTTCACGCGCCAACGTCTCATCACTCTGGGCGGCGCCGTGGTAGCCGGGCGCAATGGGGACGCCGGTAGCGAGCGCTAGACGACGAGCGGCGATTTTGTCTCCCAACGCCTCGATGGCTTCCGGCGGCGGACCGACAAACACCAGCCCGGCATCGCGGCAGGCGCGGGCAAAGGCGGCGCGTTCGGCGAGGAAGCCATAGCCGGGATGGATCGCCTGTGCGCCGGAATGCAACGCCGCCTCGATGATCGCCTCGATACGGAGATAACTCTCCGACGCGGGCGCCGGACCAATCGGCAGCGCTTCGTCCGCCAGACGCACATGGAGCGCCTGACGGTCTGCGTCGCTGTAGACGACGACGGCAGCAATCCCCAATGCATGACATGCGCGGATAATCCTGACGGCAATCTCGCCACGGTTGGCGATCAACATCTTAGCGAACACGGCTTTCCACCCTGTGCGTGAACTATTCTGCAACTTGCTATTATAGGGCATGAAGAACTGAGAACCAAGAACCAAGAACTGAGAACCAGGAACTGAGAACCAGGAACTGAGAACCAGGAACCAGGAACTGATACCAATGCGCGGCCATTTGGACAATAATGGTGTTTGAGAACATCATCCGGCATCGCCCGGTGCAGCCCGCGCAGGCGGGCCTGGCGCCCGTCGCCCGCCGCTTCCGCCGCCGGGCGGAGGAGTGAATAGCCGAGGAAGGATGCGTCCACTGCAAAAAGGCTTAACCACAAAGGACACGAAGCGCACGAAGGTGAATAACAATGAAAAGCAATTTCCTTTGTGTCCCTTTGTGACCTTCGTGGTTGCCACAAAGGACACGAAGCGCACGAAGGTGAAAAAGCATTTCCTTTGTGTCCCTTTGTGACCTTCGTGGTTGCCACAAAGGACACGAAGCGCACGAAGGTGAA
>CALGYB010000060.1 GCA_937935075.1 uncultured Roseiflexus sp.
GTGACGCCGGGGCGCGCCGGGGTGACGACCGCCAGGTCGGGAACTATTGCGCCGATGGGGGTCGGGCTATCCTCTTCCGCCACAATCAGGCGCTGCTCGACGGCGACGACGAAGCGCGGACTCAGGATGTCCGCCAGCACACTGCGCATACCGCTGATCAATTCGGTATGCACATCGGGCCACAGATCGGGCGCTTCGAGGAACGGGTCCATGCCGGGGAAGGGGGAGCGCATCGCAGCACCTCGCCTGATGTACAATGGTGTGGTTTCAGTGTAGCACGCAGGAGCGCAGCATGCAATCTATCGATTGCCGGGCGGGATGTGGGGCGTGTGGCATTGCACCATCGATCTCGTCGCCTATTCCGGGAATGCCGCACGGCAAACCGGCAGGTGTGCGATGCATCCAGTTGAGCGCCGACAATCGCTGCATGCTGTTCGGGCGCCCTGAACGACCGGCAGTATGCGCTTCCTTGCAGCCAAGCGTGGAGATGTGCGGCACAACGAACGAGGAAGCGTTTATCATATTGACTGCTCTGGAGCGCCTGACATCGCCAGAGTGATGGAGGGAGTCATCGATGCACAACGTTCCTGAACCGAAGACCGCTGCATGGCGCCGCTGGCTGGCGCACCTGTGGTATGTGTGGGGCAATAGCCTGACGTATTGGGGGCTGCGCACCACCGATGTCGGTTTCTTTCGGGCGGCGGAAGGGGCGTACAGTCGCGCGATTGCGCTCTGGCCCACATTCAGCGGCGCCTATTTCCAGCGCGGCATCATCCGTGAACGCGAACTCAATCAGCGCGCCGCCGGGTTGCGCGACCTGAGCCAGGCGATTGTACTGTCGCCGGAATGGCCCGAACCCTACCTCCGTCGCGGTCTCATCCGGCGGTTCCACGGCAACCCCCATGATGCCATCGCCGACCTCGAACGCTACCTTGAGTTGACCGGCGACTCCTCCTGGCGCGACGAGGCAGAGCGACAGATTGCCGCGCTGCGGGCGGAATGCTGATATGCCGGACGAAACACCGTGCAGCATCGCTTCGCCTGCCGCGCACACCCGCATTGTCGACCTGACGACAGCGCACCTGGCGATTGTCACCGGCGGTCGCCTGGCGTTGGTGGCGGCGTTCCGCATCATCTATCCGCTGCAACCGTTCCTGACCGATGAGTTGAACGTGGACCTGCGCACCGTCAGCGCATTGATTACGGTGCAACTGGCAGCGTCGATGCTCAGCCCGCTGGGCGGAGCGATGGCGGATACACGCGGCGAGCGTGCAACGATGAGCAGCGGTCTGGCGATCTTTGCGCTGGGAACGGCGTTGTGTGCGCTCTCGCCTTCGTTTGTTGCTTTCCTGATCGGCTATGCGCTGGTGGGGCTGGCGGTTGCGCTCTATCAACCTGCGGCGCAGGCGTACCTGGCGGCGCGCACCCCCTATGCGCGGCGGGGATGGGCGCTGGGCGTGTTCGAGACCTCGTGGGCGCTGGGGGCGCTGCTAGGAGTGGCGCCGCTTATGCAACTCGTTCAGACAACACAACGATCCGCCCCTGCCTTCTGGTCGCTGTCTCTTGCCGGTCTGGCGTCACTGGCGCTGGTGTGGGCACTGCTGCCGGACGGATCGAGCAATCTCCGCACAACGACGCGCCGGATCGACTGGCGGGCGCTACGCACACGAGAGGCGCTGCTGGCGCTGCTGTTCGTGGCATTGACCCTCTGTGCATACGACCTGATCCAGATCGTGTTGGCGCCCTGGCTGCGTCAGACGCTTGCGGTGAATGAGGCGCAACTGGGGCAACTGTTTGCGCTGGCAGGGATTGGCGAACTGATCGGCGCCCTGGGGGTCGCGCTCCTTGGAGACCGGCTCGGCATCCGGCGCACGACCGCTGCCGGATTTCTTCTGGCAGCGGCATGCGTTGCGGCGCTGCCGTTTGTCGGTCAGGAATGGTTATGGCTGCTGCCGGTGTATGTTCTGCTCTATCTGTCGTTTGAGTATGCGATTGTTGCGGCATTCCCGCTGGTATCTGCGGTGGCGCCGTCGGCGCGCGGCACCATGCTCGCGCTCAGCGCCGCTGCCATCGGCGCCGGGCGGGTCGTCGCTTCGCTGGTCGCCACGTCACTCTGGCTGACCTTCGGGATCGGCTGGACGGCGGCGGTCACTGCGGCGATCCTCTGCGCGTCGCTCCTCTGCCTGCTGGTGGTGAAACCGAGGGAGTAACGAGAACTGAGAACCGAGAACCAGTGACCTCTCTCCTTGCTCTTGCCTCGCCCCTCGCGCCTCATCCCCTCGCCCCTCGCGCCTCATCCCCTCCCGCCCGAGGGAAAAAACGCATCCGGCGGCAACGGCGCCACATCCGCCAGCCTGACGTGCAACGCCAGTTCTTCGCGGCGCACCTCAATCACGCGCCCCTGCAACCGGCGATCTCCCTTGCGCCAGCGCACCATGTCGCCAACACGCACATCGATATGTTCTGGGCGAATGTAGGCGCCCTCAAAATAGATGCTGAACCCATCGTCGCGCAACTCGTCGACTGGCAGGCTGGTATAACGCCGACCATACCCGCGCCGATCAACGTCCACGGTCAACAGACGACGCTCGGTCTGACTCACACGCATTTCCCCAAAAGCGGATCACCATTCGCGCTATTATAGCATCACCTTGACGCGCTTCTCAGGCTGCGGTATACTCGCCGGCGGTATCCGCGCCTGCAAAAGACATCGCCCGCCTGGCGGCTCCCGTTCACGAGCAATGGTCCTGTGTACGACAACGCAGTCGTGCAGTTGCGCATCCCTTCGCAGAGGCTGTACGCTGCGTATCGTATTCCGCGCCAGCCCCGAAAGATGCCGCTCTGCCCGCGATGAGGAGGGCTTATGACACGTCCACGAGTGCAGCACGTCAGCATCCCGCGTCCCCCCGGCAGCGATGAAGCTACCCGCGCCTTCTATGGCGGATTGCTTGGGCTGGAAGAGATTCCGGCGCCCTCGTCAATGACCCCTTTCGATGTTATCTGGTATCGCCTGGGTGATGCCGAACTCCATCTGTTCGCCGAAGAACCGCATGCCGATCCATCTGGAAGACACGTTTGCATTGAGGTCGAGGATCTCGAAGCAACACGCTCGCAATTGATCGCCTCAGGCTATACCCCTGAGGACACTGTCGCCATCCCCGGTCGTCCACGGTTCTTCTGCCGCGATCCGTTCGGCAATCGGATCGAGTTCACGACAATTATCGATGACTACCTGAAATATCAGGCATAACGCACACCAATCTGTTTCTGAAGCAGAAGGGGCACACGGTTATGTCAAACACAATTGGCGTCGGTCTGGTCGGCTACAAGTTCATGGGCAAAGCGCACTCGAACGGGTACCGCCAGGTTGCCGCATTCTTTCCCGATGTCGCGCTGCGCCCGGTGATGAAGGCGATCTGTGGGCGCGACGAGGCGGCGGTACGCGCTGCGGCGGCGCAGTTCGGCTGGGAAGGATACGAAACCGACTGGAAAAAACTGGTCGCGCGCGACGACATTCAGTTGATCGATGTCTCGACGCCGGGCGACACGCACGCCGCAATCAGCATCGCTGCCGCCGAAAACGGCAAGCACGTCTTCTGTGAAAAGCCGCTGGCGAACACCCTCGCCGAGGCGCGGCAGATGCTCGACGCCGTGCAGCGCAACCGGGTCGTCGGCATGGTCAACTTCAACTATCGCCGCGTCCCGGCGGTGCAACTCGCCAAATCGCTGATCGACTCCGGGCGCCTGGGAACGATCTACCACTGGCGCGCCGTTTACTTGCAGGACTGGATCATGGACCCGAATTTCCCGCTGGTCTGGCGGTTGCAGAAGGACGTCGCCGGCGCCGGCACGCTGGGCGATCTCGGCGCGCACATCATCGACCTGGCGCGCATGCTGGTCGGCGAAATCACCGAAGTGACCGGGTTGACCGAGACGTTCATCAAGCGCCGACCGACGCTCGCGGCGACGACCGGCGGGCTTGGCGCTGCGGCCGGAACGGAGATGGGAGAGGTGACCGTCGATGATGCAGCACTGTTCCTGGCGCGCTTCGCCAATGGCGCCGTCGGCACGTTCGAGGTGACGCGCTTCGCCAAGGGACGCGCGAACTACAACAGTTTCGAGATCAACGGCAGCAAGGGGAGCGTGCGCTTCAACCTCGAACGCATGAACGAACTCGAGGTGCTGCTCGACGACGACATGCCGGATGTCGCCGGGTTCCGCACTGTGCTGGTCACCAACGGCAATGCACACACGTACCTGAACGCCTGGTGGCCCGCCGGGCATATCATCGGATGGGAACATACCTTCACCCACGGCATATACGATTTGCTGAACGGCATCGCCGCCGGCGTCTCGCCCGCCCCGACCTTCGAGGACGGCTTGCGCTGCCAGGCGATCCTCGACGCCGTCGAACGATCCGCCGGAAGCAAGCAGTGGGTGGAGCCGGAGTATTAGAGGCGAGAGGCGAGAGGCGAGAGGTGAGAGGTGAGAGGTGAGAGGTGAGAGGTGAGAGGCAAGAGGTGAGAGGCGAGAGGTGAGAGGTGAGAGGCGAGAGGCGAGAGGTGAGAGGCAAGAGGTGAGAGGTGAGAGGTGAGAGGTGAGAGGGGTTCACAGCGAGTAGCAACGTTGCATCGCAACGTCTCCAAGAACATCAAACGCATGTACGATCTTTGAGGTCTCAGCCATCGATTCTGGAGGTGTTCGAGGCATGTTTCCGCCGGAACGAACGGCGACAGCGCCACGCACGCGGATTGACCTCAAAGGTGTGCGCCAGTGAATACAGGAGAAGAATCTATGCCACGACCGGTTACTCTGTTTACGGGCCAGTGGGCGGATCTCCCGCTGGCGACGCTGGCTGCCAAAGCCAGAAGTTTCGGTTATGACGGATTGGAACTTGCCTGCTGGGGCGACCATTTCGAGGTCGATAAGGCGCTTGAATCCGACCGTTACATCCGCGAAAAGCGCGAACTGCTCGAACAGCACGGGTTGCAATGCTTCGCCATCAGCAACCACCTGGTCGGCCAATGCGTGTGTGACAACATTGACGAACGTCATAGAGCGATCATTCCGGCGCGCGTCTGGGGCGACGGCGACCCCGAAGGAGTGCGCCAGCGCGCTGCCGAGGAGATGAAGAATACTGCGCGCGCCGCCGCTGCGTTCGGCGTCAAACAGGTCAACGGCTTCACCGGTTCCTCGATCTGGCATCTGATCTACTCCTTCCCGCCCAACATTCCTGAACAGATCGAGGCCGGGTACGCCGATTTCGCAGCGCGCTGGAATCCGATCATGGACGTGTTCGATGAGGTGGGGGTGCGTTTCGGTCTGGAAGTGCATCCAACCGAGATCGCTTACGATATCGTGACCACCGAGAAGACCCTGGCAGCGATTGGACGCCGACCGGCATTCGGCATCAACTTCGACCCCAGCCACCTGATCCATCAGTTCGTCGATCCGGTGCTGTTTATCGAGACATTCGCCGACCGCATCTATCACGTCCACGTGAAGGAGAGCCGCCGTAACCTGAATGGTCGCACGAGTATTCTGGGATCGCACCTCAACTTCGGCGATCCACGCCGCGGCTGGGATTTCGTGTCGCCAGGGCATGGCGATATTCAGTGGGACCCGATCTTCCGCGCGTTGACCCGCATCGGCTACAACGGTCCGTTGTCGGTCGAGTGGGAAGACAGCGGCATGGACCGCGAGTTCGGCGCTGCAGAAGCGTGTGCGCTTGTGAAGAAGAGCGACTTCCCGCCGAGCGCCGTCGCCTTCGATGCGGCGTTCCAGAAGTCCTGACACGAAGGGTAAAGAGCATGCCCCCGCTCCTGGAAGGAAAAGTCGCCATTGTGACCGGCGCCAGCCGCGAAATTGGCGCGGCGATGGCAGAGATGCTGGCAGCGCATGGATGCACGGTGCTGGCGGCGCACTTCGGTGAGGCGGAACGCGCAGCAGCGGTGGTCGAACGCATCTGCGCCGCCGGCGGGCGGGCGCAAGCCTGCGACGCCGACCTGTCGAGTGTTGCGACGAACCAGGCGCTGATCGCGCGTGCGGTGGAAGCCTTCGGGCGCGTTGATATTCTGGCGGCGAACGCTGGCATCACGATCAGCGCACCATTCCTCGACACAACCGAGGATCAGTGGGAGACGCTGTTCAACCTGAACGTCAAAGGATCGTTCTTCGCAGCGCAGGCGGCGGCGCGCCAGATGATTGCACAGGGTGATGGCGGACGGATCGTTTTTTCCGCTTCGGTGACCGGCGTGCAGGCGATTCCAGGCTTGAGCGCCTATGGGATCACCAAAGCCGCATTGCGGCACATGGCGAAGACCCTGGCGTGTGAACTCGGTCCGTATGGCATCACCGTCAACGCCCTGGGCATCGGCGCCATTCTGAATGAACGCAACCGCGCCGACGACCCGGAGTATGAAGCGCACTGGAACAGCGTCACGCCGACCGGGCGCGTCGGCTTGCCAGACGATGTTGCACGGGCGCTGATCTTTCTGGCGTCGCCGGGAGCGGCGCATATCACCGGTCAAACGCTCATTATCGACGGCGGATGGACGCTGATCAGCCCGCTGCCGTCGTCTTCCTGACTCCTGGTATCATGCGCGCGGCGCAGGGGCGCCGAGGATGCGTTCTGTATGCAGAAAGGCATTCCGGGCATATGCAACCAGGAGGAGGAGAGGATGAAACTGGCGCAGATTGAAGGACTCGAACCGGAGATGATTGCCCGCCTCAGTACGATTGGCATCGACACAACGCATGATCTGCTGCACCGGGGCGCCGAACCGGCGGGCAGAGCCGAGATCACCGGCGCTTCCGGGTTGACCGAGACAGCGCTGCTCGCCATCTTGTTCCGCGCCGACCTTGAACGAGTGCGCGGCGTTGGCTGGGATTACGCCGGATTGCTGGTAGAGGCAGGTGTCAGCACCGCAGTCGATCTGGCGCACCGTCAGGCGGAGGACCTGCGCAAGCGCCTGGCGGCGATCAACGCTGAACGTAGCCTGGTGAAGCGCGTCCCGTCACTGGCGCAGGTCAGCGCCTGGATCGAGCAGGCGCGCACGCTGCCCGCCACGCTGCGGTTCGATGGCGGCGGCGAAACGTATTGAACGTTGGTCCCGCGTCCTTTTCCAGGGACGATCAACGTGAACCTGGACATTCTGATCTGCGGGTTGACGCCCTGGCTCAGGCCAGGCACGCCCCTCCGGGGCTTTCACACGCTCAGCGAGGGCTTTAGCCCGCAGCGGCGGCGGTTTGCGCCTCACTGCGTCGCTTCGCCCGCAGCGACGCTGGATGTGGCGCATCCGGTTGTAGCGTCGACGTCACTGCAAAAAGCTGTAACCACGAAACCACGAAGGTCACCAAGGGACACAAAGGAAATGCGCTTCATGTTTGTTCACCTTCGTGCGCTTCGTGTCCTTGGTGGTGAAGCCTTTTTGCAGTGGACTCAACGTTGGTCCTGCGCCCTTTTCCAGGGACGATCAACGTGAACCTGGACATTCTGATCTGTGGGTTGACGCCCTGACTCAGGCCAGGCACGCCCCTCCGGGGCTTTCACACGCTCAGCGAGGGCTTTAGCCCGCAGCGGCGGCGCACCTTCCTTCACAAAAGCGAGTAATCCTATGAGCACCATGTACGAACCCAAACCTGAGCACAAGTTCACCTTCGGTCTCTGGACGGTCGGCAACATCGGACGCGATCCGTTCGGCGAGCCGGTGCGCCATCCGCTGTCACCGGTTGAGATCGTCCATCTCCTGGCGGAAGTCGGCGCGTATGGCGTCAACTTTCACGACAACGATCTGATCCCGATCGATGCGACGCCTGCCGACCGGGATCGTATTCTGCGTGATTTCAAGGCGGCGTTGCAGGAGACCGGACTTGTCGTGCCGATGGCGACAACCAACCTCTTCGCCGATCCCGTCTTCAAGGATGGCGCGTTTACCTCGAACGACCCACAGGTGCGCGCCTATGCGCTGCAAAAGACGATGCGCGCTATTGATCTGGGAGTTGAATGCGGCGCAAAGGTATACGTCTTCTGGGGCGGGCGCGAGGGGGTGGAGAGCGACGCCGCCAAAGACCCGCTGGAGGGACTGAAGCGCTACCGCGAAGCGATCAATTTTCTGTGCGCCTATGTGAAAGATCAGGGGTACGATCTGAGATTCGCACTCGAACCAAAACCGAATGAGCCGCGCGGCGACATCTACCTGGCGACTGTCGGGCATGCACTGGCGTTCATCAACACGCTCGACGACCCCGACATGGTCGGGTTGAACCCGGAAGTCGCTCACGAAACCATGGCGGGGCTGAACTTTCTGCACGGCGTCGCACAGGCGTGGGACGCGGGCAAACTGTTCCATATCGACCTGAACGATCAGGTGATCGGGCGCTACGATCAGGACTTTCGTTTTGGCGCGGTGAACCTGAAAGCAGCGTTCTTCCTGGTGCGCTTCCTGGAGAATGTCGGCTACCAGGGGAGCCGCCACTTCGACGCGCACGCCTACCGCACCGAGGATTATGAGGGGGTCAAAGCATTCGCGCGCGGCTGCATGCGCACCTACCTGATCTTGAAAGAAAAGGCGCGCCGCTTCGACGAAGACGCTGAAATCCAGGCGCTGCTCGCAGAGATCACCGCCGACGACGGCGCGATGGCGCCGTTCCAGGGCGGCTACAGCCGTGAGAAGGCAACTGCGCTCAAGGCGCATCCGTTTGATCGTGGCGCGCTCGGACGACGCGGGCTGGCGTATGAGCGCCTCGATCAACTGACGAATGAGCTGCTGCTTGGCGTGCGCTAATCGCCCGGCAAAATAACGTTTTTCTCACCTCAAAGCGCGCCACTGGACGGCGCGCTTCGGTTTTTATCGCCTCAGAATACCACATCTGCGACATGCTTCTCTGGATAACGATCTTTTCAGAATGATTGACGACATGCGTTACGAATGGGTATAGTGCATTCGTCTACCGCTCACTGCTCGTAACTCGAAGGAATGTGCGATCCGGGTTTGATCATATCGCACATGGACATCCGTAGACGTTTGTCCGTGCATAGACGTGCGTTGCGCGACGGAAGCAAGCATTCAGGCGATTATGGCTTCAGTGCATCTGCCAGGAGGCGGTTATGTTTCGTGTGAATCGTTGGGTGGCGGTATGGACCCTGATTGTCGTGATCCTTGGCGGATTGCCTGCGGGTTCCATCACACATCTGGAGCAACCGGTTGCGCTGGCGCAGAGCGCTCCGGGAGGACCTCAACCAGGCGATGTCTTCCGTGAGTTTGCTTTCCCGCAGCGCCTGACTCTCTGTTTTCGGCCATCGAATAGCGCATCGTGCAACAACATTCCGGCAGAACGTTCTGCCGGATTGACATTCAACCCCGCAGGCGCCACGCGGGCTGAATTAGCCGTTGAATATTGGGGCGGGCACATTGGCACGCGCCAGCATTTTCGCGTCAACGCGCAAGATTACTGGCAACCGCTGCCGCCGATCCAGAATGTTCCCTCGGGCGCTCGCCAGCAGTGTTATTTCCGCACCATCCTGGGACGCACACTGCCGCTCGACCTGAGCCAGCTGCGGAATGGCGAGAACCGTTTCCGTTTCACCATTCAGCACAACAACCAATTCGGGCAGGATACGAGTTGCCCCGGAAACTTTGGTTGGGGCACAACCTATATCTATGGCTTCACTGCCCGGCTGTACTACACGCCGGGAAGCATTCCCGCGCCAAGCGGCAGCATCGCCTCACCTGCAGAAAACGCCACGATTGGCGAGATGCCGCAGATTACTGTCCAGGCGACCCCTCCCGCCGGTCGAACGATTGCGCGTGTCGACGTCATCGGTGAATACCTCGACTACGACTGGGACGGCAATGGCGTGCTGCGCGAGTGGCAATATCAACTGGCGCGAACCCAGATGCAACGTCACATCGGCTGGGCAGTGCGCGACGGCAATGTCTACCGCGTGGTCTGGAACACTACCTGGATACCGGATCAAGTTGATGCAAATGGCAATCCGCTGCCGGTGCGCCTGATGGCGCGGATCACCGACAGCGACGGGGTGTCGGTGATGACCGCTGCGCGCACGGTCTGGTTCCAGCGCAGCGGGCGTCAGGTGCGGATGTACACCTCCTCGCACGACTACGGCAATCCGCCTCAGCGTGTGTTTGGCGTGCGACAGAACTTCGGCCCGCGCAATATGAGCGCTTCCACACCGCCACTGACGACCACTATCACGATTGACGATGACCTAGCCGGCGCCGCCTCAGCGCGGATGATCATCCATACCTGGGCAGGCGATCAGACCAAAGAAGAGCCGAATGTGCGCGATCGGATTACGATCAACGATGTTCCTATCGTTAACGTCAATGCCTCGCCGCCCGCACTTGCAACGCCGCCAATCGGCGCCGACCATCACTGGAGTTTCGACTGGCGCGATGTGCCGGTTTCGGCGCTGACCCAGGGGGACAATATCTTCGGTGTGTGGACCAATCGCCAGGGGCATTATCTGGAGATCACCTGGCCCGGTCCGGCGTTGATGGTCGAACGGGTCGATGCGCCCTATGCCCACGACCAGGTGATCGTCACCCCGGAAGATACGCCGATCACGATCACGTTGACCGGGGCGACGCCCTTTACCAACCCGCTGACAATCGCACCGATCAACAGCCCATCACGCGGAACGCTCAGCGGATCGGGAACGACACGTATCTACACCCCGCAGGCGAATTACAATGGTTCGGATCGGTTCGACTTTCGCGTTTCGAGCGACGACGGTGCGGATACCGGAACCATTCATATCGTCGTCACGCCGGTGAACGATGCGCCGGCGCTGAACTCGTCGCCACGCACATTCCCCTCGATTCCCGAAGATGTTCCCGATGCGAGCAATCCAGGAACAACAGTGAGCGCACTGCTTAGCGGCATGGTCACCGATCCCGATCCTGATGCGCTTCCCGCAGGGGTAGCGCTGACCGGCGCCAGCGGCAATGGAACATGGCAATACTCACTCGACGGCAATTCCTGGCTAGATGTCGGCACAGTCGCCCCAACCAGCACCCTGCTGCTCGAACCATCGGCACGGCTACGGTTCCGTCCGGCGCCGAATTTCTTTGGTCAGGCAAGCATCACCTATCGCGCATGGGATCGGACCGATGGCTTCGCCAATGGTCAGCGCGGGGTCAATCCCGGCAATGGCGGCGGAACCAGCGCCTACAGCAGTGCCACGGCAACCGCAACAATTACCGTGACACCGGTCAATGATCCGCCGGAGATCTCGATTTCGAGCAGCATCACGACAACCCATATCCTGGCGCCGTTCAGTATCGGCGGCTCGTCCTTCGATGTCGAAGACCAGACGCTGACAATAACGGTCGATTTTGGCGATGGCGCATCGGCGCAGACCACTGCATCCGCCCCGGATCGAGCATTCATATTCAACCATGCCTATCAACAAAGCGGAACGTACACCGTCACCGTGACGGTGCGCGACTCCGAGAATACGACTGCCAGTTCCTCATTTGTGGTACGCGCAATCAACGACCCGCCAACTGTGACGTTCAATGCCGACAACCCTGCAACTGCGCATATTTTCACCCCGTACAACGGCGCCGGTTCGTTCTTCGACACCGAGAACGACAACATTACGCTTCAGATTGACTTCGGCGACGGCACGCAGCAACCGCTCACCGCGTCGCCGGACAACGCCTTTACGTTCAGTCACCGGTATCAGCGAACCGGAACGTACACCATGACCGTCACAGCGAGCGACTCCGAGTCGACCACGCGCACCACCCAAACAGTACAGGTCGTCAATATGCCGCCGGTCGTCACCCTCAACGCGCCAGGTCAGGTCCTGCTGGGCAATGCTTTCACCGGCGCCGGATCGTTCGCCGATATCGAAGAGGTTGCTACGAGTTCGTGGAATGCAACCGTCGATTACGGCGACGGGAGCGGACCACAGCCGTTGACGCTGTCTGAGGATAAGCGTTTCACGCTGAACCATACTTACGCGGAGGAAGGAACATATACCGTCACAGTGCGCGTCTCCGATATCGAAGGCGCAGCCGGAACTGCGACCATATCCGTCCGTGTGTCGCGCTTTTTCTTTGTCCATATGCCGCTGGTGGTGCGGTGAGCGACCGACGCCTTGACGATATGCCAGAACACGATATGATTCTGCGCAGGAACGTCGCTGACCTGCAAGGAATATCTCATGCCCGCCTATCTTCTCGGTCTCGACATCGGCACCACAGGCGCCAGAGCGTTGCTTTGCGACGAAAACGGCCGGGTTCTGGCAGTCTCAACCGCCGAGTACCCGCTCTCGACTCCCCAACCACTCTGGAGCGAGCAGAACCCGGAGGACTGGTGGCGCGGAGCGTGTGAGACGCTCCGCACGGTTGTGGCGCAGGCAGGCGTCGCACCGGCGCAGATCGCAGGGCTGGGCTTGACGGGCCAGATGCATGGATCGGTCTTTCTGGACGAACAGGATCGGGTCATTCGTCCTGCGCTGCTGTGGAACGATCAGCGCACCGCGGCGGAGTGCGCCGAGATCACGCAGCGCGTTGGCGCCGAACGCCTGATTGCCATTGCCGGAAACCCGGCGCTCACCGGGTTCCAGGCGCCCAAGATTCTCTGGCTGCGCAACTACGAACCAGAGCATTACGCGCGGCTTGCGCAGGTGCTGCTGCCCAAGGACTACATCCGCCGCAAACTGACCGGCATCAGCGCCACTGATGCCGCTGACGCCGCCGGAACCCTGTTGCTCGATCTGCGCCGCCGCGACTGGAGCGACGACCTGCTGGCAGCGCTCGACATTCCGCGCGCCTGGCTCCCGCGTGTGTTCGAGGGACCAGACGTGACCGGCGGAATCCTGCCGGAGATTGCAGCCGACCTCGGGTTGCCCGCTGAACTGCCGGTCATTGCCGGCGGCGGCGACAATGCGGCAGCGGCGGTCGGCGCCGGCATCGTACAGCCCGGCATTATCAGCAGCAGTATTGGCACCAGCGGGGTTCTGTTCGCCCATTCCGACGAGATTGCACTCGATCCGCAGGGGCGCCTGCACACCTTCTGCCATAGCGTTCCAGGACGGTACCACCTCATGGCAGTCACGCTGGCAGCCGGCGGCTCGTTCCGCTGGTTCCGCGATACGTTACGCGCCGTCACCGGTCAGAGTCTCAGTTACGACGAACTGACCACGCTGGCGGCATCGGTTCCACCTGGCGCCGAAGGGTTGATCTTCCTGCCCTATCTCAGCGGCGAACGCACACCACACCTCGACCCGCTGGCGCGCGGTGCATTCATCGGGTTGACGGCGCGCCACACACCGGCGCATATGGCGCGCGCAGTGATGGAAGGAGTCGTCTTCTCGCTGCGGGACGGACTGGAGATCATGCGCAGCCTGGGCATTGCGCCGGACCAGATCCGCGCCACCGGCGGCGGGGGCAAAAGCCCGCTCTGGCGCCGGCTGCAGGCGGATATCTACGCAACCGATGTGGCAACACTGGCGGCAGAAGAGGGACCGGCATACGGCGCTGCGCTGCTTGCCGGGGTTGGCGCAAGAGTCTTCCGGGATGTGGATGACGCCGTAGCGCGCTGCGTGACGCTCACCACCACGACTACACCCGACGAACATACCGTCGCGCGGTACGATGAGGTCTATGCAGTCTACCGCGATATGTACGTCGCTCTGCGCGATGGCATGCACCGCCTGGCGCATCTTTCGCTCGTAATGCAGGAGAACTGAGAACTGAGAACCGAGAATCGAGAACTGATAGAGCGAACAGCCAGATGTTGCCCAATACTTGCCGGTGTTGACCATTTTGCGGCTGACGTTGGCTTCGAAGGCTCAGCTTTGCGGCTGACGTTGGCTTCGACAGGCTCAGCCGGCTTCGACAGGCTCAGCCACCGTCAGCCGCTTCACGTCCTTGATGGTCCAGGTTTGTGGGTGATCGCTCTATGAGAACCGAGAACCGGGAACCAAACGCGGTTACGATGATGCCACCGGAATCTGCCGCGCGACTGCCGGCGATACGGACAGCAGCGACGCACTGACCCACCCCGTCGCTGCTGGCGCACGCACGCGGTACCAGCGCTGATCGGCGCTGCGCTCGATAATGATGACTGCATCCTGGACGTTCATCTGCCCTACGATGCTGCCCGCGCCTGGCGCACTCCGGATCGGACCGGCGCGCCGGGCAGCCACGGTTGGCTCAGGAGTGCGCTTCAGCGAACGAGACTCTGCCGGCGCGGCAATTGTCACCCTGCCGTTGAGATTACTGACTTCGATGAGAAACGTCGTGGAAAACACATTCGATGGCTGCTGGCGCACATTGCCTGCTGCAATCACCTGAACACGGCGCAGCATGCCATCGCTACACAGCCAGAGTTGCACCACGCCCCGTTGGATGTTGAGATCGAGCGGCGTGTTCGTATTCGTCGCACGTGGCGGCAAAAGCGGTCTGCCAAGCGCTCCCAGCGCCGCCGGCGTCACATCCGCAGCCGCCTGGTACGCCGTGCAGCGCCGCCCATCAATCGTTTCCGTGCGACCGCGCGTCATCTCTGCCAGTGGAAGCGCATTGCCCAGTCGTCGTAACAGATTGTCGAGACGGTAGGGAGGCGACAAAAACGATGGCGCATCTGAACCGACCGTGTACCAGACCGCTTCGGTTACACCGTGGATTGGGAGCGGACCGACAGCATACGTCACCCCATTCGCGCGCACTGCGGTAACGCCGGTGGCCGGATCGACACCCTGGCGCAACAATTCCGGCGAGCGCAGGGCAAACGCGAAGTTTGCGCCGTTATACTCGCCGGTATAGTCGATCAGCGTCTCCTCGCGCGCACCGCGTGCACCGGCCACGACGCCCGCAGCGCGGACGGATACGTTCATCTGATAGGACGACGACTGTGATGTGCGTTCCAGCGCTGCAGAAAGTAGACGTTCGGTTTCGTTCGCGGTTACGCCTGGCGTGGTCGTCGGGCGTGGCGCGCCGTCCGGCGCCGCAGGCTGGCGCGGAGGCGTAGGGGTGACGGTGACGATTGTCTGCGCCCATGCTGGCCCGGCGCTCGATCCAGGGAGCATCGCTCCTGTGAACAGCGCCGCGCTTACGATCAGAACAAGCAAACGAAGATGCATGGCTCGCCAGTTGCGTCATTGACAATACTCAGCGCCCAAAGTATACCCCAATCAACGGCTGGATAGGACGGTACTTTTGGGGGAGGAGGGGGAGAACGTCGAAGGTTGTGTGAGTACAAGCAGCCTCGCAAGGGGCTTTCGCTTGCGGTGAGCGCGGTCGAACCGCGTCTTCAGCCCACAGCGGCGATACGGGTTTCGTGACCCATCACAACTGCACCTATCCCCCTTTGCATTTTAGAACAAGCGTGCTATAATCTATCTACTCTTCATCAATCCCGGTCTACAACCGCGTGTGACGCAGGAAGCATTTGGCGACCTTGAATTTCGGGCACAGGAGTCCGATAATGCTGCGACCATCGGTATTGCCCCGTACTGCACTGATCGTGCTGATCCTCAGCGCTGCCGTCCTGTATCTGGACTATCGGTACGCGCCCTCGTCTCCGATTTTCGACCGGGCATACCAGCAGACCGCCGTGCTTGATGCCATGTGGTTGCAGACAGCAGGAGCAACTCCTGCGTTTGCGCACATTTCGTCGCCACGCTTCGTGCTGCTCGGTGAGAGTGCGCCGTTGAGCCTGGCCGGCGATGTGGGCCACAATGTTCGTGCCGCACTCGACGCCAACAACGGCGCACTGCGCAATGTCACCATTCGACCGGGTGAGACGTGGAGTTTCAACGCCAGTGTTGGTTTGCCGGCTCACATCCGCGTGCGCGTCGTCGCCGGCGTTCCTGGCGGCGGATGGTGCGATCTCGCCAGCCGATATGTGCAGGCGCTGCGTCCGGCGCTACCGCCCGAAGCATTCGCCTTTCCGAACCATGTGCGCACAACCGGCATCGGGTTGCTGCATGTCGCCGATGAAGATGCGGTCGCCATCTGGAACATCGACGGACAGCCCGGATCATTCGGCGGGCGCCAGGATTTGCAGATCACCAATACGACCAATGGTACGCTGCGGTTGGTTGTCGTCGAGGGACCAGCGGCGGACCAGATCGTCGTGCGGGCATTGAGGGTGGCGGATTGAATGTCTCCTACCCTTCTTTCTTGCTTCCCATGAACCCGCCAAGCCCTTTCATCATCGACTCAGCCGCTCCCGCAACGCCACTGACGTCAGTGGCGAGCAACCCTTCAACCTGACCGGCGATTGGCGCCGGCAATTTCTCTTTCAGAAAATCCGCAACCGTCTTGATCGCCATCTGCGCCTGCGATTCGGTAATGCCGGCTTTTTCGGCCACAAGTTGCGCGAGAGTCGCCATCTTTCTCCTCCTTCTATTCGAGCCTGCGACAAAACTATGGTACCATAGTTCAGCAATCATTGCAGGCGCAGCAGCGTCGCCTGGCGCACAACAGGAGGCTCACAGTGGAGCACATACACATCCTCACCGACGCCGCTCCGGTCCCACACGGCGCATACGATCAGGCCATCCGTATCGGCAATATCGTGATCACATCGAGTTACATGGGGTTGCATCCGAGTCACGCAGGCATTATCGCCGGCGGTTTCGAGGCGGAGTTTCGTCAGGCGATGCACAATATCATCGCCGTGCTCACAGCCGCCGGGTGTACGCTACGCGACGTGGTGCGCGTGAATGTGTCGCTGACCGATATGCAGAAATACACCGAGATGGATCGGCTCTACCGCGAATATTTTCATCCGCCCTACCCGACGCGCCGCACGATTGGGGTCAAAGAATTACTCGGCGGCGCGCAGGTCGAGATCGATGTATGGGCGATGGTGCGTGAGGACGCCGGTCATTCCCAATAATCGTACTCAATACCGAGAGCCGTGGCGCGCGCCACATCCGCGCCATACAACCGCCGAACCACGTGCAGCGCAACATCGATGCCGGCGCTGACCCCGGCAGCAGTGATGATCGCGCCGGTATCGACCCAACGCTCATCTTCGACGACCTCGACTTCGGGGAAGCGTTCGCGCATTTCGCCAATACGTTCCCAGTGGGTCGTCGCCGGGCGACCGCCGAGCAGACCGGCCTGCGCCAGCAGGAAACTGCCGGTGCAGACGCTGACTGTCAGTTCCGCTTCCTGCGCGCGCGAGCGCACCCATTCCACCAGGTCGTTGCGCTCAAGCGCAGAGCGAACTCCCGCGCCTCCCGGAATGACCAGCACATCGACCGGCGGGCAATCGTGGATCGTCCGCTCCGGCTGAACGACCAGCCCATTGCGGCAGCGCACCGGCGCCATCGACTCGGCGACTGCGAAGACATCCATCAATCGCTCGTGATCGCCGGTCAGGTTGCGCACCGAGCTGAATACTTCGAACGGACCGGCAAAATCGAGCAACTCAACGTCGTCGAAGATCAGGATCGCAACGGTACGTTTGCGAGATGACATCACCGCCTCCTTTCTCTTTGACGAGTGAACGGACATATATTGTAACCGATTTTTACCAGTTCTGGCGCATCAAAGAGAAGGAACGGGCGTGTGTCGCACGAGAGATCAGGCGCTACCGGTCTGTCTGTCGGTGCTGCGCGCCGGCAATTCGCCAGTTTCGCCCATCGAAGTGCAACAGCAGCACGAGTTCGTGCGTCTCACGCGGACTCGACAGGGTGATTGGGATGCGACGCACACTCCCCTCGGGAAGAGCGGCGAACCAGGCGTCCTGGGCATACGGACCGATGTTCCCCCAGCATCCTGGCTGGCGCAACATGTCGGGGGGCCAGCGGCGCAGCGCCTCACTGATGTCCCGATGCGCCGACGGCGCTCCAGGATCGACAAACCGCATCACGCCGATCATATCGTGGCGATCCAGAGCGAACAGCACCTGCTGCGCAACATGCTCCGGCGGTTGCGGGATCATGCCTGCGCGCCGCAGGAAGGACGGGACGTTGCGTTCCCAGAAGCGGCGCACCTGGATCGTCAGATGCGCCTGGATCGGCATGTCGCCGACGGCAACTCCTGGAACAGCAACGGGCCACAGGATTATCAACCCCATCAGGAGACTGAGACTGACGCGCTGTAAACAGAACGCCTCTCGGCGTTCTGAGGAGATCAGAGCGCACAGCAGTCGCTTCATGGCAAACTCTCTCCATAAACGGCGTCGTGCGAAGCACAGCTAGAGAAGCGTGCCTGCTCCACAACACGCATCGTATACCCGGTCAAAGGACGATATTGCTCACATTGGGGAGGCGAACGATCGCCAATGTCGCCATGAAGATGCAATGAGGGGAGGCGTTTTGAGACAATAGCAACTATTTGCACTGCCATTCAGCAGGCAATAGACGATGCGCCGCCCCCCCACTTCACTGCACGCGCCGGCTGTTGCGCCTCCCACACCTGGACAGACGGGTAAGGCGCGGAGTCCTCACCCGTCTTCCTCCTCGCAACAACAATTCCTACGGTCGCTGCAACGTATGCAGGTACGCCAGCAGATTCGCCATGTCTTCATCGCTCATTTCGTGCGGCGACATCACGCCGATCTGCCCCTGGCCGCCGCTGCGGATCCAGGCTGCGATGTTCTCCTCAGAGCGCGGCTGGCCATTTGGCAGGTTTCCGCGGTAATTGACCCCTTCGGGATAGATCGGACCCGCCGTGGTCATCACACCCGCCAGGCCCGGACCAACGAGCTTATCGGCGCCGGTCGAGTGGCACGCCAGGCATCCGCCGTCGTTTTCGAAGTAGATCTTCCCCTTCTCAGGGTCGCCGTTGGCTGAGATCGTGCGAGCCAGCGGTTCGACTGGCGCACTGGCGGCTGGACCGCTTTGCCCGCCGCCGCCGCATGCCGAAAGCGTCAGCACCAACGCTAGCAGAGCGGCGAATGTGATCGTGTACGTGCGATTCATAGAATCCTCCCTACCTAGATGAAGGCACAATGTTCAGATACATGGACAGAGAGAGTTTCCCAACCAGATCAGGCGCAGCAGGCTTTTCGCCCGACTGTCGCACCAACCCGGTCGCCGACAGGAGACGTTACGCGCTGCGAGGAGGAGGGGTGGGAGGAGGCGCCAGATTACGCGAGAATGTATACGAAACTGACATCAGCCAGCCGACCGCCGTCAGAAGCACAATCAACACGATTGGGAGCGTAAGAATCGCCGGGTAGAACACCGGCGGCAGCGCCGAGACTGGCGGAAGCGAACTATTCGTATCAATGTTGAACGTGCACGTAAATGAGGGTTTCTGATGCGAAGACGTGCGGGTCATCAACCAGGGCGCAACGTGACAGTGCACAATGCAACAGAATGGAGCGTGCAACGCGATATTCCACACGAGCAGAATTGCCAAAACCCGTGGCGCTGCTCTGCGCGCGGTGTGCACCATTGCCTGAACAACGAGGGAAAGCCGTCCGGGCAAACTGTTCAGTTGTGCGGATGCACGTACCATGTGCGATTTATCACAAAGATTGACAGGGGTATGGTAGCACACCTCCAGGACGTTTGCAACTCATTTCGAGTGAACACATCTTCACCGTTTGCGTCTGGATGCCGATGGCGTTTGACACAGAGCCGTTGCATGCCGTGAGGATTCGGTTGTGATGGAGCAGATCCACGGGATTCCAGAATCCATTATACGGCATATTACGTGCTAATCGGCAACAGAAAATCGACCGTCACATCATCGGCGTCGATCCGCCGCACCTGCACCTCCACCCGCCACACGCCGGCAATGCCGAGCGTCTGGTTGCGAACAATATACCTTCCCTGACCATCAGGCTCCGCAATAACATGTGTTTCGCCGATATCCCTGTCGCTAAGACGAAACATCACCCTGACTCGTTGCACATCACGCGGCTGGTTCTGTGCATCGGTAATCGTAATGCGCATTACATTGCGACCAACGACGGCAGGTTCGACGTGCAGCGCAACCCGTAGATCGCCTGCTGATTGGATTGCCATGAATGGCTGTGGATCAGATCGCGGCGCCGGTTCTTCTGGCGTTGCGGTTTCCTCAACAACAACGCTCGTGGGTTCAGGCGCGACAGTTGGTGCGGCAACCGGCGGTTGCTGCACCAGCGCCGTGCCCGGATGCGGCAGACTCGTCAGCACTCCGGCAACCCCAACGATCACAAGCGCAAACGCCGCCTCGAACGGCGCTGAGCGACGCATCCGCAGCACTACGGTCATTGCTCTCGCCGCATGCTTCGCTGCGCGGCGCACCAGTCCAAGATGATAGGCGCCAATGCCAGCCACAAGCGCGAACAGCGCAGTCTTTGCCAGCAATGTGCGCCCATAAGCGGTCACCCACAAGTCGCTCACGTCGCGCAGATAGGATAGCGCCGCAAGCGCGCCGCTGATCGTCAGCGCGACAACCGATGCAAGCGCCAGCCACGAGAAGCGCACCAGCGCCCGTCGCACAAGATGCGGCGCCGGCGCCGCATTCCGGCGAAGCAGCACGACGGTCAGCGCCATCAGCCCGCCAACCCAGATCGTCACTGCTGCCAGATGCACCCAGTCGAGCGCCATCGACACAAATGGTCGATCCGTCGCTGCGGCGTGCCCGCTGATCGAAAAGGTGAGCAGGATCAACCCGCCAATCACCACGCCTCCAGGATGGGACCATCGGTTAGAGAACCGCATCACGCCAATAAAGACCATCGTAAGCGCTATCCGTCCGGCGAGCGCCTGCCCCAATCGGGTATCGCGCGCAACAGCAGTGATGGTATCCGGCGTCACGCGCCCGGCGACCGTGATTGTGTGCGCAACAAAGAATGCCAGTGTTGCCACGAGCAGAAGGAATGATGCGCCGGCGGTCATTCGTCGTATTGGCGCTGCCAGATCTCCGCCTTCCGATATAAGCGTCACCGACAGGAAGACCCATCCGCCAATTGCTGTTACGGCGCCGATCAGCATCACGCTGCGTAGCAGCGCCAGCAGATCAACGGATGGTGGCAATCCAGGTTCGCGCGAAACCGGCGACGTCTCGGGCGCCTCGTTCATCACGGGAGTCGGCGTCGATTGCGGGATTGGAGCGGATACCGTCGGTTCAGGCAGGACGCCAAGCAGCGTGAAGGCGAAATATCCTTTCACCAGATGCCCATCACGCCCCACTGCCTGCCATGCCACTGTGTAGACGCCGGGATCGAGCGGCGGAAGGCTGACGTGCAATGCCCGCGGATCGTCCGGCGCCCGACCGCCATCGCCACGATCAACGGCGCGCCCTGTGGCGTCGAACACCTGCACCGATGCGAACGCCTCCTCGATTGGTTCGTTGAAGGTTATGCGCACCGAGTGAGGAGCAGCGTCGAGCTGCGCATCCGGCGCGGGTTCAGCCGACACAATCTGCGGGTGAGCGTACACGACTGACGCCGACAGTAGCATCAGCCATACGACGACGGCGCTCATCGCCAACCGGTAACGCCGATGTTGGAGGAACGAGCGTCGCCTGGTTAGAATTCTGTCAGAATACAGGGGGCTTGTATGGGAAGATGTTCGAGATCGCGGCATTGCTCGTACTGCGCCCTCCCACAGGGACACCATTTTCCCTCTGATGCCACATCGCAGTCAATCAGACAAGATGTTCGAGCGCCTGGTTCGCTTCAAACACGAGTTATACTCATGCGTGGTCATTTGTACAATACTGCCGGGGCGCGCAGCGGGACGCCTGGGCGCTGCGGGCGAAAGCCCTCGCTGAGGACGCAGTTCGACCATGCTCACCGCACGCGGTTCGACGGCGCTCACCGCACGTGGAAGCCCCGTTGGGGCTACTGATGCCAGGGCGCAGTCTGCGTCCACGACGCGACTGCCGGTGTGCGTTGACCGTTGCGCCTTGCACAGCGAACGCTTGAATATCTCGTCTGACTGACTGCCATTTAGTACTAGTGAGTCCACTGCACAAAGGCTTAACCTTCAAGGACACGAAGCGCACGAAGGGGATGAAGCGCATTGCCTGTGTGTCCCTTTGTGACCTTTGTGGTTCGCTTTGTGCCGTGAAGTCATTAGTGTAAAGGGATGCTCTGTCGGAGCACCCCTCCGCCTGGACGCCGAATGTCACGACTGATGCATCACACGGCGACGCAGCGCCCACCCGATCAGCATCACCCCGGCGCCAGCCGCGAGCAACACAAGCCAGGGCGCCTCCTCGCCGGATGTGGCCGGCAGCGGCGTAGCCGCAGCCGCCGGGGTTGCACCGGCGCTGAGGGTAAACCGGAAGCGTCCGGTCTCGCTATGCCCGTCGGTGCTGGCATTCTTCCAGTTCACCGTGTAGACGCCATCGCTCAGACCGGGGCTGAGCGACACAATGAGCGTTTTGCGATTCGGGTCATTCCGATCCAGCGTTGTATCGCCGCGATCAACCTGATTGCCGCGTGCATCGGTGACGCGAATCGTGTTGCCTTCCGGCTTCAATTCCTGCGAAAAGACGATGACGACACGCTCTGGCGCTGAGGTAACTGTTCCGTTGGCGGGCGGTTCGGATGAAACATAATCAGCGTGCGCCAGCGCCCGACTCGCACTGATGAACGTCAGCGCCAGCAGGGTCAGCATGGCGATCATGGGCTTGAGGCGAAGAAATGATGGCATATGATGACTCCTTCGAGTGTTTCAAGGTAACTCGATTGAACACATATCCGGGTGGAGTGCGCCCGCCATGGCATTCGCACATGGCAGACCAAGAGGGCATTGCCACACCCTCGTTGTAGCGTGCGAACAGGAACGAATATCAAGGGCGATGGACGCCCTTTGAGCAATCCGTTCAATTCCTGGGAGGGGGAGGTTGCGGGGAGGATGCGAAGCAATGGTAGCGCGCTGTTGCATCAGACGTTCGCACCCGCACCAACAGCAGACAGACGATGACGAGCATCGGCGCTGCCACACATTCATACACGGCGCGGAGTGTCAGCGCAGGTGAGGGAGAGACTTCTGCCGCATACGATGCAAACGAACCTCCAGCGCCTGGAGCCAGGCGGCAAAGAAACTGGACGGGGTGCGGCGTCGTGTGGTCGCGTGCCGACAGCACGTAGCAGTGTACAACACAGAGCAGCGGCAATGCAATCGTGACGATGATAGAACCAAGAGCCGGCAGAACACGAGCGCGTATGGCAGGCGCCCCTTCACTGCCGTTGCGAGGGCAGAGCGCAGATTGTAAAGCGTGGATTGCAGACACGGCATTCAGTGGGACAGGACATCACAGACAGGCGAGAAAACGTCGTTCAGCGTCTTATGTCAAACCAATGCCAAAATGCTACCGCTCATAGAACATGAACATCTTGCTCTGGCGCCGGAAAATGCGCATCGGCGTCGGCGATGCCCATGTGTTTCAACATAGAACATGAACATCTTGCTCTGGCGCCGGAAAATCGGCGCACGCTGAGCACATCAGTCTTCATCTGGTGCGAGAAGCGCCGCCAGTCGATGTGCGCCGGCTCCCATCGACAGCACGGGCAGGACCAGAGGCTTGGCGCCACGCCTCAATCCGGCGACGTACCGCCGGCAGGCGCAGGATCAGCGCCACTGCCACCAAAGCCCCAAGGATCAGCGGCTGGCGAATATCGCTCTTCTGCGCCCAGGCATAGTGCACCAGCGCCAGCGGCGCCGCCAGGTACACCAGACGATGCAGACGCTTCCAGGAATGCCCCAGCCGCCGCTGCCATCCTTTCGTTGAGGTCAGCGCCAGCGGCACGAGGAGCAGAAGCGCCGATGTTCCGACGAGAATATACCGCTTCTCAGCGACTTCCTGCACAATCAGGGGAATGTTAAGACCAAAGTCGAGCGTGGTGAACATCAGCATGTGCAGCACGGCATAGAGAAAGCCGTACAGTCCAAGCGGACGCCGCAGGGCAAGGATGCGCTTCCAGCCGCTCACGACGCTCAACGGCGTACAGACAAGCGATGCAATCAGCAAGATGATCGCCGCGTAGCCGGTGCGCTGTGTCAAGTATTGGATAGGATTGACGGTCAGGTTCCCGGTGAATGCATCCCATGCCAGCAGCGCCAGCGGCGCCAGGCCCCCAAGATGAACAAGGTGCATCCCGTTCTTTTTCAACCAGTCGCGCATGGATGATCGGTACTCTTCTTGAGCGATATCTCGCTTTATTGTATCGGTAGTATCTTCTCTGCCATCAGGGAAGCGGTGTTAGCGCAACCACCGTCAGAACCCGGCTGCCGACGGGCAGGTCGTTGCAGGCATCGAGGCTGCGCATTTTCCATACCGCCTGCCAGAAATCGAGGTGGCGCCAGTTTGGCGTAGGCGTCAGCGTAATCTCAATAGTCCGCGGATAACCAAGGGTCGGGTGATAGTCGGCGCGCACCGAAAGCACATCGTCACAGGCGCACCCGCGTGAGACACAGGTTCGGCGCACCGTTCCGTGTCGTTCGACCAGATCGAACAGATCGCGCACCGCAACCGGCGGCTGCTCGCATGGTCGCGTAGCATAGCGCGTTTGCCGCACCCGCTCAGCCTGCACGTCCACTTCCATCCGACACCCGCGATCACGCAACTGCATGCGATAGGCATCGAAGGTGCGTTCATTCCAGCGCCTGTATGCGTCGAGCAAGGCGGCATCGCGTGCCGCCGGCTGACGAGCAATCGCCAGCACGCCGCTGATGCCACATGCACCCGTGAGCAGCAGCAGTGCGACGATCAGAAGCCGGATGTTGCGGAAGAGAGGCGGCATAGAAGAATCATACCATGATTTGACTTCACTGCAAAAAGCTGTAACCACGAAGGGCACAAAGGGACACCAAGGACATGCGCTTCATGGTTCTTCCCCTTCGTGCGCTTCGGGTCCTTTGTAACCACGAAGGGCACAAAGGGACACCAAGGACATATGCTTCATGGTTCTTCCCCTTCGTGCGCTTCGGGTCCTTGGCGGTGAAGCCGGTGTGCAGTCGACTCATACCATGATT
>CALGYB010000061.1 GCA_937935075.1 uncultured Roseiflexus sp.
AGGTCAGGGAGGGAGCGCGGCGCCTGAGCCGGTCGAAGCGACGAAGGCCCGCTCCTCGTCGCTCACATCGCTTGGATAGGGTTGACGTGTCATACTGAAATCATACCACGTGTATCTCTGAAGTGCATAACAGGCTCTAGACAGCGGCGCGGGCGGGGCCGCCATTCCCCTCACCACCACACGCGGCGTGTCTTGCCAGTCGATGCCTGCTACAGTACAATAGTCTCACAAACACCGCTGCGAGCGCAGGCGCAGCGGGCGCGACCGTCTGGCGACAGGAAGGCGATCTGTGTACAAGTCCGGTCGGACGAACAGCCGCCGATCGGTGTATGCCCCAACTGGTGACCGACCGTCAACACGCCGCCGTTCATCCGTCCTGCGCAACCCGCCCCGGCGCACCGCCTGCAGGCAGTCCGTCGGCGACGTAGGGGCGTTGCGCTTGCCACATACGGCGGGCGCGCGCCGTGTACGCTTGTTCTTGGATGGCTCTAGCATCCCCAATGGAGGAAGTCTATGAAGTATGATCCGACCTGCGGCACTGTCGGTGCACCCGACGCCGCCTGGCGCCGACGGTGCGCAGCGCCTCCGTCGCTCCCCATCCTTCCGTCTGGCGCCTGCTTCTACGGCAGCGGTCAAGTCGTCGCTACGGCGCTCGGTCAGGGCGGTGTCGGCATCACACATCCAGGGAAAGACGCCCGTCTGAATCGCTCGGTTGTCATCGAGGACGTCCCATCGGAGTGTGTCCAGCACAAGGCAGTTGGATCGCATACGCGCATTGGAACCCCTGACTGTGCGCCGCCAGAGCAGGATGAGGGACGGGGGAACGCCGCGACCGCCGTCTCCGGCGAGGCGGCGGCGCAGCGGCGTGCCGGACCGTCGCCGCAGATGAGCCGGTCGGTCACGGCGGCAGTGATGGCGAAGCCGGACCCGACGGAAGAGCGCCAACCACAGCAGGGGCGCGCCTGGCTTGCGCTTCTTCCCCTGCTGCCAACGGCGCCCTTGC
The DNA here is from genome assembly GCA_937935075.1 of uncultured Roseiflexus sp. GTDB lineage: Bacteria > Chloroflexota > Chloroflexia > Chloroflexales > Roseiflexaceae > Roseiflexus. Next base: position 1,004 of record CALGYB010000061.1, read on the forward strand.
GCGCGCCGACCGTTCGACGCCGGGAGCGCACCCTCCTGCTCTTTATCGCCCTCCTCGTAGGCGCGTGGCTCGGCCAGGCGTGTCAGGCGATCCCGGCCTCGTCGGCTGACGCCCCGACACTCTCCGGGACGCCCGTGCCGCCGCCGGTCGCAGTCATCTCGCCCCAAACGGCCGACCGCGTGACGCTCCTGGCACGCTGGGGCAAAGGCCGGGTGCAGGCCATCGCCTATGCGCCGGACGGGTCCGCCCTCGCAGTGGGGACGACAATAGGGGTGTGCCTCTACAATACGGCGACCTTCGACGAGGTGCGCTTCCTGCCGACCGACCAGCCGGTGACGAGCGTGGTCTTCGCGCCCGACGGCGCGACCCTCGCCTCGGGATCGGCGGACGGGACGGTGCAGCTGTGGCGGACGGCGGACGGGACGCTGTTGCGCACCCTTGCGGGGCATATCGTCAGAGTGACGAGCGTGGCCTTCGCGCCCGACGGCGCGACCCTCGCCTCGGGATCGGAGGACGGGAGGGTGCAACTGTGGCGGACGGCGGACGGGACGCCGCTGCGCACCCTCGCTACCAACGAAGTGACGAGCGTGGTCTTCGCGCCCGACGGGACGACCCTCGCGGTGGGGGCGGTGGACGGTACGGTGCGGCTGTGGCAAGCGGCGGACGGCGCGCTGCTGCGCACCCTTGCGGGGCATGCCATTTGGACGAGCGTCGCCTTCGCGCCCGACGGGACGACCCTCGCGGTGGGGGCGGTGGACGGTACGGTGCAACTGTGGCAAGCGGCGGACGGGACGCCGCTGCGCACCCTTGCGGGGCATATGTGGCCAGTGACGAGCGTGGCCTTCGCGCCCGACGGGACGACCCTCGCGGTGGGGGCGGCGGACGGTACGGTGCAACTGTGGCGGGTAGCAGACGGGACGCTGCTGCGCACCCTTGCGGGGCATACCGCCAGAGTGACGAGTGTGGTCTTCGCGCCCGACGGCGCGACCCTCGCCTCGGGGTCGGAGGACGGAACAGTGCAGCTGTGGCGGGCGGCGGACGGGACGCCGCTGCGCACCCTTGCGGGGCATACGTTGCCGGTGACGAGCGTGGTCTTCGCGCCCGACAGCGCGACCCTCGCGTCGGTGGCAGTAGACGGGACGGTGCATCTGTGGCGGGCGGCGGACGGAACGCTGCTGCGCACCCTTGCGGGGCATACCGGTAACGTGATGAGGATCATCGGGCCTGACGGTGTTATCGTTGAGACAATCCCGCCTGCGGGTATGTCCATGTCCGCCGGAGCGACGAGCGCGGTCTTCGCGCCTGACGGCGCGACCCTCGCCTCGGGGTCAGGCGACGGGACGGTGCGGCTGTGGCAGGTGGCAGACGGAACGCTGCTGCACACCCTCGAGGGGCATACCGATAGCGTGACGAGTGTGGCCGTCGCACCCAACGGCGCGACCCTCGCGTCGGTGGCGGTAGACGGGACGGTGCGGCTGTGGGGGGTGCGGCGGTGAGCGAGGGACGGCGCTCCGTCCACACGTGCGGGCGCACCGCCGGTACGACGGCCGGATCCTTGACTGCCCATCACCTGAATCGATTCGGTCATGGACACGATTGGTCGGACCGCTGCTGTGCGACGACAGGCGCCACGAAGCGCGCCCGTGGTCGCGCAGCGGCACGAACGGCGCTGTCGCGTTTGAACAGCAGGGCGCCAACATCCGAGCAGCATCGTTTGTTTGACCACAACAGGGCGGACGCCGCCTGCTGCCGGACAATGGGGTGATGCAGCGAGAATTGATGGCGCGGTCCTGACCGTCAGCAGGAGCGGCAATGAATGGGGCGCAGCGACACACTCGATAGCGTAGGCGCCGTACCGGGTGTGTCCCTGCAACACACCCTGTTTGCGTGAGAAAGGGAAGTGCGAAGAGTGGATGTGTCACAGCGACACACAATGGCTTGATACAGGCGTTCGGGTGTGGTCGGGCCACGCCCGAAAGGAATGCCCTATAAGCGATCCAGGTTCTTCTACTAACTTGCGGTCAGTCAGACAAGATATTCGCGCACCCGGTTCGCAAGGCGTAACGATCCACAACATGCGTTGTCAGTCGTGGACGCATGACTGTGCATTCGCATCCGCAGCCCCGGCGGGGCTTTCACTTGCGGTGAGCACGGTCGAACCGCGTCCTGCGCGAGGGCTTATGAATCCGGGATAGCCTGCGCAGGCAGGCGTCGCACCCGTAGCCTGCGGCTTCAGCCGCCGGGCGCAGCGCGCATGCCAGAGGGCGCGCGCCGATACGTCTACCGACGGAATCATCGTATGCGCAGACTCGATGCCGTCATCTCGCCGGCTTTGTGCAGCCAAAGAGCACATCCGCCTGATCGAGACCGAAACGATTGATCGCTCGAACATCCGCTACATCACCGGCGCGTATCACCCGAACAGCAAAGCCTGAGTCCGTCAGACGATCAACGATGTCGAACCCATACCAGCGCACATGATCAAACTGACCGAACAAACGCTCCCGCTCGACCGGATCGGTCACGCCCGGGTCTTCAAATGTCGGCTTACCCCACACCGGAACGAGGACCAGCGCCACGCCGCCAGGGCGCAGCACTCGTTGCAATTCCCGCATTGCAGCGCGATCATTGGGAATATGCTCGAGAACATGGCTACAATAGATAAAGTCGAACGCATGAGAAGCAAATGGCAACCAACCGACATCTGCGCGCACCAGCACATCGGCAGCGTAAAGGTCCATCGACACATATTCGATGTCTGGCAAACGTTGAAATGCCTGCCTGAGCGCCTCTTCGGGCGCGATGTGGAGCATCCGCCGGATAGGGTGCACCGACAGGATATGCTGCCTGATGAACAGCCAGCTGACGCGGTGACGTTGCAACGAGCGACAGACTGGACACCAGCGAAAGAATGGCCGGTGCAGCACAAGAAAGCCTGAGAGGTGTGCGCCGCACAGCGGACATTCATGGCGCTCGCCGCGAAACAGCGCCGACCGCAGCAATGGGGGCAATCGAAACAGGATCGCGGCGATCAAAAAATCAACAGCGCGGCGTAGAGCGTCGCGCGATTGGAGCGCAACACGTATCCGGGTCAACATCACAGGATTGATTTCTGTCAGAACCTGCTGGCGCAAGGAGTATACCATCAATGAGCGAGTTCACTGCCGCCATCTTCGACATGGATGGCACCCTGCTCAATAACATGCCGCTCTACTATCGGGCATTTCGCGTATTCATCGAGCGACACGGCTTACGCCCGCCGCCGCCTGCCGAAGCCGCTCGACTGATCGGCATGAGGCAGAGTGATATCTTTCCGGCGCTCTTCGGGCGCGCACTGACGCCGGAAGAAATAGCGCGCTACAGCGCCGAAGCTGGTGAGATCTACCGCAGTCTGCTGGCAGGCGTCACGCCACTGCCCGGTCTGCTGCGCTTCCTCGATCTGCTCGAACAACGGCAGGTGCGCATTGGACTGGCAACATCCGCTCCCAGAGACAATGTTGCCCCAACCCTCGACGCGCTTGGCATTGCGAACCGTTTTGCGGCCATTACCCTCGGCGAAGAAGTGCCGCGCGGCAAGCCCGCGCCCGACATCTTCCTCGAAGCCGCGCGGCGTCTCGGGCAACCCGCCGACCGCTGCATCGTCTTTGAGGACTCGCACGCCGGCATTGCCGCCGCCCGCGCCGCCGGCATGCGCTGCATTGCGCTGGCCACCACCCACGCCGCCGACGAACTGCGCCCCGCTGCGCCCGACCTGATTGTTACCGATTATGACGAGCTGCTCCGGGTGATGCCTCCGCTGTTTCCCTTCCCCTGAAACAGCATTTTTCGCAACGGTTGACACGAAGAACGCGAAGGCGCATGAAGCGCGGCAATCGGAACAGCATCTCCAGGCGCGTCTGAAAAAGTCAATCGGGGAACAAAGGCAGCGCCTTCGCCCACCCAACTACACCCCATGAGACGAGGCTTCAGAACTACTCTCGCACAAAAGCTGCGCTACGCTCCGTTCTTCGCGCCCCTGCCCGCACACCGTAAGGGCGGGTCTCACACTCGCCCCGACCACGCCACCGCCCACCGTAAGGGCGGGTCTCAGACTCGCCCCGACCTCCCGCCCGCACACTGTAAGGGCAGGTCTGAGACCTGCCCTTACGGTATCCGCGCCATGTTCCCACAACAACGCATCTACGACAGCACTTCCTTCTTCAGATCTTCCAGGCTCTTGATCGCCCGATCAGCGTTGCGGCGGAGGAGATCATACGTCTCAATCGAGGCGTCGCCTCGGAGCTGCCCCTGGACGATCATATCGGCTGCCAGCACCAGCACTGTGAGACACTGAATGAGTTCTGTCGCTGCCGCCGATCCGGTCAGACGATATTCGCGCAGGCGCCGCAATGCGTCTTCTGCCTGACGCGCATTCGGTTGCAGCCAGATAAGGAACGACTGCGATGCAACGCCGTCGGTTCGCCCCTGCACCATCATATCGGCGGCGCTGGCAAGCACGGTCAGCGACTTGCTGAGCTGACGCATGATCGCCTGGAGCGCCGCACGACGATGACTGCTTTTGTGCATGTCAGGCGACGACGACTGTGCTTGGATCAGCACGACCGACAGCGGAGGAGATGACTCTAGCATTATGATGCTCCTGCTTTGATTGGATGGACTCGACGTGGACTCTCCAGCATCGTTCCGGGGATGCTCAACATCCATAGATGAAAGCCGTTATCGCATAAACAAAGATGAACGTCGTTATTGAATGAACAGATTGTCATTTCCATTATAAGTGATTATACCGTTTGACAACCAATAGAAGCAACGCGCCATGAGTCCTGATGTGGAACAGTACTTACGCAGATCTGTCGTAGATCTGACCGGCGCGTATCTCTGCTACAATCATGGCTGAACACTGGCGTGACAGGATGCAGAAATGCTACCGCCGGCCGGCGTTGGCGGCCTGCCAACCAGCGCGTGGCTGGCCGGGCAGCAGGTGGCTGTGCCGCTGCCATTATCCGCCGGTCTTCCCGCCGGAACGTATGAGATCGTAATCGGACTGTACGATGCGAACAGTGGTGAACGACTGCCCATCAGCAGCGGCAGCACGGCAAATCCGGCGCGCGCCGGACCGCACGCGCTGCGGCTGACGACGATAACCCTGCCATAACAAAGCTTGGGGACAGGCTGCTGGAATACGGGTTGAGCGATCATAGACGCAGACGAGGGAGGATGCAATGAAAAAAGCGCTGGTACTCTCGGGCGGCGGCGGTCGCGGCGCCTACCATGTCGGGGTGATCGAAGCGCTGGTCGAACGTGGCTGGATGCAGGATGGCAAAGGACCCGACATTCTTGCCGGAACATCAATCGGCGCCATCAACGCCGCAGCGCTGGCGTCGGGACTCACTGTCGCCGACCTCAAGGCGCGCTGGCTCGACATGCACACCGAGGATGTCCATCGCCTGTCGAGCGATCTGCCCGCCATCAGTCGTCCCCTGGTTCGCTTTTTGATGCACAGCGTCCTGACATCGGAGGCGCATGGCGGTGCGCCGACGGCGCTGCCGCCGGAAGAGCGCACGTTGAGCGCCGAGGGACTGCTCAAGCGCATTAACAACGTCTTTCGCAGCCGACCGTTTCGCAGCCTGCTCGATACCACCCCCTGGCGTCATACTCTCAGCCGCTGGATGAACTTTGATCGGATCAACTCGCCGGATGCGCCCGCACTGCTGCTGACCGCCACCGACCTGCAATCCGGCGACCTGCGCGTCTTCTGCAACCGACCGCTGCGCGACCATCCGGCTGACACGATCACCATCGATCATTTGATGGCGTCATCGAGCATTCCAACCGTCTATCCATGGACGGCGATCGACGGTCGCAAATACTGGGATGGCGCGGTGCTGGCAAATACGCCGCTGGGTCCGGTGATCGATCTTGCAGCCGGAGAAGATGTCGATATCGTGGTCGTCATGATGACGCCATGGGACGTTGATCCCGAATCAATGCGCCGGCAATTGCAGGAGGTTCCGCAAGACCTAGTGCAGGCATTGTCGCTGACGCTCGATTGGGCGTTGCTGGCATCCTATCGCACCGCCATCAAAATGCTGCGCTCCTACAATCGGCTGGCAGAGGCGGCGAACAAACTGGAGCGCGCTGCACAACAGACCGGCAACGCCGAACTGCGGATGGAGGGAAGCATTCCGCGCATCATTGCCGAACCGCTGGTCATTGCGCCACAACAACTGATGCCACTGGAGTGGATCATCGATTACGAGGAGCACAACCATCAAACCTTGTTTGAGATGGGACGCAATGACGCCCTGCGCGCCCTCGACCGGCGCCTGCTCAACCGTCTGCTGGACCAGCCATGATCGACCTTCACATCCACACCAACGCCACACCCCACCACGCGACGTGGACGCCGGAGACGCTGGCGGACGCAGCAGCGCGCGCCGGTCTGCGCGTGATCGCCGTCACCGACCACAACACCACTGCTGGCGTGCGTGCAGCACAGAAAGCTGGCGCGCGCCATGGCGTGCGGGTGATTTCCGGCGTCGAGATCGACAGCGGGTTTCCCGCTGGTCGTTCCGATGACCTGTTACCATTCAAACTCTGGCATGTGCTGGTGTACGGCGCTGATCCCGATACGCCGCAATTGCAGACGCTCTGTCGCGCTGTGACGGAGCGCAACCGGCTGGACGCCGAGGCGCTCCGAAAGCGCCTGATCCGCGCAGGGTTTCGTCTGACCGGTCTCGACGACCTGCGCCGTCCGCCGAATGTCGCCGACATCGGAACAGCGCTCGGCAAATCGAACGACCTGCCTGATCGCAGTCTCGACGATACTGACGAAAGTGCAGGAATGCGCTATATCCTGACCCAATTACCCGGCGCTTATCGCCCTCCCGCCGTCGATGAAATCATCGCCGTTGCGCATGACGCAGGCGGCGTGGCAGTGCTGGCGCACCCCGGTCGCTCGAAAGGGGTGTACGCCATACCGGCGACTGCCGAGGATATTGCTGCGATGGCGGCGGCGGGGCTGGATGGCATCGAAGTCTATTACCCGACCCACCGTCCCGATCAGGTGACAATGTATCGGCGCCTGGCGCAACGGCATGGACTGCTCATAACCGGCGGCTCCGACTCGCACCATCCAGACCAGCCGCTGGCGCATTGGCCCGTGGCATGGTGCCAGGATTTCCTGGAGAGGCTGGGGTCAGGCGGGATTACGAAGTGATTACGATTGTTTCAGCGTTGCTGAGCAACTGTAAAAGTATGGTAGAATAGTAGTATCATTACCGGCTCTTCCGGCGTTTTTGTCCACAACAGAGCACAGCCGCTGAAAAGCCGCGAGTTCTCAAGCGACTCCCAGGCGAAGTTACGCTACCCAAATCCGCCGATAGCGAAGTGATGGCTGGTCACTCCGTGGTTTGCAAAGAACAGTGGAGGCGTTCATATGTCTCAGACAGCAGAACGATCACACAACAGCCACAACAGTGATACGGTCTTGATTGTCGAAGATGACGCGGCCACCCGGCGTCTCTACAAGTTTCTGTTGTCCAACGGCGGTTACCTCGTCCTGGAAGCCGAAGACGGCGTGGCGGCGGTCGAAGTGTTACAGCGCCATCATTGCGACATGGTCATCACCGACATGAATATGCCGCGCATGGATGGGCTGGACCTCATCCGGGCCATCCGAAAGGATTTTGGCGACATCTACGTTATTCTCATCACGGCATTCGGCACGCCGGATACGCAAAAGCAGGCTATGCGCCTCGGCGCCAACGATTATCTTGCAAAACCGTTCGACTTCGAAGAACTCGAACGACGGGTTCATACCTACTTCCAGAACCGTCAGCGCCCTCTTGCACCATAATTGGCTCTGCACCCCTCCCACCGGAAGACCAACCGCGCTTGATCGGCGCGGTTTTTGCGTTTGTTGCCAGATGTGTCTCGAAACTAGCACTATGGTACGTAATGGAAATGACCGCGCGCTATAATGCATGACGGTCTACTGATACCAGAGCGCGGTTGTTCATACACTACTGCTCCACGTGGACTGAGCCTTTGAACATCTTGTATGACTGACCGCGATTGAGCAAAACAGAATGAAGCGAGGCGAGGCGTTCATGAGTCACTCCGTTTCAACCTGCACCAATCCTGTACGTGTGCTGATCGTCGAAGACGATCCAATGGTCAGCAGTTTTTGCGCACGCTTGTTGCAGATGAAAGGGTATACGGTCAGGACGGCGTTCAACGGACGGGAAGCCTTAGATATCCTTCAGACCCATCAGTTCGATCTGGTGCTCACCGATTTGCAAATGCCCGAAATGGGCGGCATGGCGTTGCTGCGGGAAATGCGCAACCATTACCCGGATATTGACACGATTATGTTTACGGCGTATGCGACGGTCGAAACCGCACGAGAGGCGCTGAAACTGGGCGCGTTCGACTACCTGACGAAGCCGTTCAGCGTCGATGAACTCGAACGAACCGTTCGTCGCGCAGTCGAATGGCGGCGGGTGCGCCAGGAGCGGCAACGCCTCTCTGAAGTCGTCGCCCTGTATGAGATCAGTCAGACGTTCACCAGTACGCTCGATACCGAAACCGCCGTGCGCGAAATTGTTGAATTACTCTGGCGACGCTTCTCACCGGCGGCACTTTCGCTGTCGCTGGTGCATCCCGACGATAAAGAACTCGAATTGCTCGCCCATCGGGGAGCATCGCCGCACACTGCGGTCGGCGCTCGCGTGCCGATCCGGCAGGGGGTCTGTTGCGAGGCGCTCTTTGAAGGGCATGCGCGACTGGTCGATAATCCCGAAGCGGTTGACCCTTCCCACGTTGTGCGGCTTGTCTTGCGCAGTAATGATCAGCCGGTTGGCATTCTTAACCTGAGCCGCGCCCCCGATCAACCTGCATTCGACGGCGACGACCGCACCCTCCTGGCGATCTGTGCATCACAAATTGCCGCTTCGCTCGACAACAGCCGCCTCTACCGTCAACTGAAACAACAGAATCTCGAAACCATCGCTGCACTGGCAGCCTCGATCGACGCGCGCGATCCGTATACTGCCGGGCATTCGTTGCAGGTGATGCGCTACGCCGTGCGCCTTGGCGAGGTCGTTGGTCTGGAACGTGACCGCATCGAGGCGCTGCGTTACGGCGGGTTGCTCCACGATATCGGCAAGATCGGCGTGCCAGACGCGATTCTGCTGAAACCGGCGCGCCTGTCGCTCGAAGAGATGGAGATTATGCGCGCACATGCAGTGATTGGCGTCGAGATCGTGCGCGGCATCAAGGCGCTGCGCGCCGTGCTGCCGATCATTCGCCATCACCACGAACGGATTGATGGCGCTGGCTATCCCGATGGACTGTCCGGCGATCAGATACCACTCGAAGCCCGGATTATGGCCATCGCCGATGCATACGATACCATGACCTCGGATCGCGCCTACCGCCGCGCGATGAGCCAGGACGAGGCGATTGCCGAACTGCGGTGCGGGCGCGCGACGCAGTGGGATGCCGACCTGATCGACCGCTTCATCGATCTGTTGCACGCCGAGGCGCACCTGTTGCGCCTGCCGCAACCACGCGCACCGCAGTTCTCGCCGGATCATATGGCGGTGCATATTCCACACATCGCGTTGCCACAGTTCTGATGCGCTTGACAAATATCACATCTGTCAGTACCATAAAATGGCGAGCGTAGCAGTTTCACAGTCAGGCGCCGTTTGTCACTCTCCGCGCATGGCCGACCCGCCTGCATCGCGTTTTTATGTCCTGCTGTTCTGACGGACTCTGAAGTTTCCAGGTGCAACGAAAGGATTCGGTTCAGTGAAGATTTCCGGCAGTTACACGATCGACGCGCCGCGTGACATCGTGTGGGAAGCGCTGAACGATATCGAGGTATTGGCGCGTGTCGTTCCAGGGTGTGAACGCCTCGAGCAAGTAGGCGACAACGAATACGAAGGAACGATCAAGATCGGCATCCAGGCGATCCGCGGCGTCTACAACGGGCGCATTCGCATTGAAGATATTGACCCGCCCAACCATTATAAACTGATTGCCAGCGGGAAAAGCGCCAATGGCGTGGTCGACGGCGTCGGCACGGTTGATCTGGTGAGCCAGGACGGTAAGACGCTGCTCATGTACGGCGGCGAGGCGCAGGTCGGCGGAACGCTGGCAAGCGTCGGTCAGCGCCTGATCGAAGGCGCATCGCGCCAGTTGATCAATCAGTCGCTCAAGGCGCTCGCCGAGCAAGTGGCAACCCGCGTCGCCGCTCCGGTCGCCGCTGGCGCGCCTCCTCCCGCCGTCGAAGCGCCCGCTGCGGCGGGTGTTGAAGCGCCCGCCGCTGCAGCGCCCCCTACACCTGAACGGCGGACGGTGGTGGTGCCCCCTGAAGAACAGTTGCGTCCTGAGTCGGTTATCTTCGGCATTGTCAACGATTTTATCGCCGAGCGCCCCTGGGCGCCCTGGATTATCGTCGCCTTCCTGATCGGCTACATTCTCGGTCGGTCGCGCAGCCGCCGGGAACGCTAGCATATCCCCCGCTTCCGTAGTCTAGAGGTATCCGCTGCTCAATGAGGAGGTGTCAACAGTGGCAACGATCACGGTTACGGTCAACGGCAAGTCGTATACCAGCGACGTCGAGCCGCGCACGTTGCTCGTTCACTACCTGCGCGAGCACCTGAACCTCACCGGCACGCATATCGGCTGCGATACCAGCCAGTGCGGCGCATGCGTGGTGCTGGTCGACGGTGTCAGCGTCAAGTCGTGTACGATGCTGGCAGTGCAGGCTGATGGCTCAAATGTGCTGACTATCGAAGGGCTGGCGCAGAATGGGCGCCTGCATCCGCTTCAGGAAGGGTTCTGGGAGCGCCACGGCTTGCAGTGCGGCTACTGCACGCCGGGCATGATCATGGCTGCCTACGACCTGCTGCAGCAAAATCCGAACCCGACCGATGAAGAGGTGCGTCACGGGCTGGAAGGGAACCTCTGTCGCTGCACCGGCTATCACAACATTGTGCGCGCTGTGCAGTACGCCGCTGCAAAGATGCGCGGCGAAGAGGTGACGGCATAAGAGTCGCTCTGCCTGGCTGGAACAACCGCACCTGTTGCTTGACTTCTGGTTTTCTCCGCACTAGAAGGGAACAAAACAGCAATGACGGCTGAAACGATGCCAACGCGGCTGGTGGGTCAGGCGATCAAGCGCCGCGAAGACCCACAATTGATCACAGGACAGGGCAGATTCCTCGACGACATCAAACTCCCGGGCATGACGCACGCCTGCGTGCTGCGCAGCCCCTATGCCCACGCAAAAATCAAATCCATCGACACGAGTAAAGCCAAAGCCCATCCGGGAGTGATCGCTGTCTTCACCGGTGAAGATATGCTCGACCTCAACCCGCTGCCGTGCGCCTGGCAGGCGGGGCGTGTGAAGAACAACGTCAACACGCCGCGCGTCCTGGCAGTCGGCGAGGTGCATTTCGCCGGCGACGCGGTGGCGCTGGTGATCGCCGAGGATCGCTATACTGCACGCGATGCCTGCGACCTGATCGACGTCGAGTATGAGCCGCTGCCGGTGGTGGTGGACGCGAAGAAAGCCACGGAACCCGGCGCGCCGCAACTCCACGACAATGCGCCAAATAACATTGTTATGGAATGGGAAGCGGGCGATAAAGCCAAAGCCGACGCCGCCATCGCCGCTGCTGAGGTGGTGGTCCACGAGCAGATTATCAATCAGCGCCTCATTCCAACACCGATGGAAACCCGTGGCGCCATTGCGCGCTACGAGCCGGCGACCGGCGAGTTCACCCTCTGGACGACCTCGCAGGCGCCGCATGTCATGCGTCTGCTGCTGACGGCGTTCGTCTTCGGTATTCCCGAAACGAAACTGCGTGTCATCTCGCCGAATGTCGGCGGCGGCTTCGGGCAGAAGATTTTCTGCTACAACGACATGGCCTTCACCATGTGGGCGGCGCGCAAGATCGGTCGCCCGGTCAAGTTCGTCGAGGACCGCAGCGAGAACTACAAGTACTCGACCCACGGGCGCGACCACATCACCGATGTCGAGATCGCCGGCAACCGCGACGGTACGATCACCGGGCTGCGCGTCACCACCTACGCCAACCTTGGCGCCTACCTCAGCACGATTGCGCCTGGCATCCCGACGACTCTCTACGGGCGGATCATCACCGGCGCTTACCGCATTCCTGCTGCGCATGTCAAAGTGTACGGCGTCTACACCAACACGGCAATGGTCGATGCCTACCGCGGCGCCGGTCGTCCCGAAGCGTCGTACCTGATCGAACGCATGGTTGACCGCTTCGCCGCCGAGATTGGGATGGATCCAGCAGAGGTGCGGCGCAAGAACTTCATCCCGCCCGATGCCTTCCCCTACGACAATGGACTGGGGTTGCTGCCATACGATAGCGGCAACTACGAAGCAGCGCTCGACAAGGCGCTTGAGATCGTCGGATACGCCGACTTCCGCAGGCAGCAGGAAGAAGCGCGCAAACAAGGCAAATACCTGGGTCTCGGCCTCAGTTCGTATGTCGAGATCTGCGGCGTCGCGCCGAGTAAGTGGATCGGTCTCCCCGGCGAAGGGTGGGGCGCCGGTCTGTGGGAGAGCGCCAATGTGCGCGTCCATCTGACCGGCAAAGTCGTGGTGACCACCGGCTCACTGCCGCATGGTCAGGGGGTCGAGACCACTTTTGCCCAGATTGTTGCCGATGAACTCGGCGTGCCGTATGACGATGTGGTGATCGAGCACTCCGACACGGCGGGCACGCCGTTCGGCTACGGCACCTACGGATCGCGCTCGCTCGCAGTCGGCGGCACAGCGGTTTATCGCAGCGTGGCGAAGATCAAGGAAAAGGCGAAGAAGATCGCCGCGCACATGCTCGAAGCCAACCCCGACGACATGGTGTACGAACATGGGCGCGTCTACGTCAAGGGGTCGCCCGACCGGGCGAAGACGCTGGCGGAGATTGCGCTCCAGGCGTCGGTGGCATACGACCTGCCGGAAGGTATGGAACCCTTCCTCGACGAAACCAGCTACTATGATCCGCCGAACTGCACCTTCCCCTTCGGCACGCACATCGCCATTGTCGAGGTGGACCCCGATACCGGCATCGTCGATCTGAAGCGCTACGTGGCGGTCGATGACTGCGGCAACGTTATCAACCCGCTGGTCGTCGATGGACAGATCCACGGCGGCATTGCCCAGGGCGTGGCACAGGCGCTCTACGAGCGCGCCGTGTACGACGAGAACGGGCAATTGATCAGCGGTACGCTTATGGACTATGCCGTTCCCGCAGCGCATATGCTGCCGCCGTTCGAGACGGCGCGCACCGTCACCCCCAGCCCGGTCAACCCGATGGGAGTAAAAGGCGCCGGCGAGGCGGGAACGATTGCCAGCGCACAGGCGGTGATGAATGCGGTCATCGACGCGCTTTCGCCGTTCGGCGTCAAGCACATGCAAATGCCGGCGACTCCGGAAAACGTGTGGAAGGCGATCCGTTCGGCGCAGGCGACTTCCTGATGTTATAGAGCGATCGCTGAGTGTGGAAAAGGCTGCACCAGACGACTATCGCGCGGTTGGCGTTGGCTTCGACAGGCTCAGCCAACGCCAACCGCTCCCCATGTGCAGTCCAGATGTTCCAGGACAGCGTGATCGCTCTATTCGAGTTGACGCAGAGGCGTGAAGGCGCAAAGAAAGGCGTAATGACTGCGAAACGCTGCGATTTCGCATCAACCTCGCTGAGAAATACAGTACGAAATCGTTGTTGCGCATCCGGCGCGTCCGTTGGGTGCGCATACCTGAAACTAAGGAGCATTGCTCATGATACCGGCACCCTTTCAGTATTTTGCGCCCAAAACAGTCAACGAGGCGATCGGGTTGCTCCAGCAGCACGGCGACGATGCTAAACTCCTGGCAGGCGGTCACTCGCTGCTGCCGGCGTTGAAACTGCGCCTGGCGCAACCTGCCGTGTTGATCGACATCAGCCGCGTCTCGGAACTGAAGGGCATCACGGCGAACGGGGATCGTCTGGTGATCGGCGCCGGCGCAACCTACCACGAGATCGCAACGAACGACGCAGTCCGCACCGGCTGCCCCGTCCTCGCTGAGTGCGTCGGTCAGATCGGCGACATTCAGGTGCGTAATCGCGGAACTATCGGCGGTTCACTGGCGCACGCCGATCCCGCCGCCGACCTGCCGGCCGTCGCGCTGGCGCTTGGCGCAACGTTCAACGTCATGGGTCCGACCGGTGCGCGCAGCATTGCCGCCGACGATATGTTCGTCGCCATGCTGACGACGGCGCTCTCGTCGGACGAAGTGATCACGACGGTCACCTTCCCCATCCTGGGCAAAGGCGAAGGCGCGGCATACGCCAAACTGCGCCACCCGGCATCGCGCTATGCAATTGTCGGGGTTGCGGCGTATGTCAAACTCGATGGCGGGACCGTCTCCGCCTGTCGCATCGGCGTCACCGGCGCCGGCTCGGTTGCGGTGCGGCAGCCGGACGCCGAAGCCGCGCTCGTCGGCACATCCGGCGACGACGCAGCCGTGGCGGCAGCCGCCAACGCCGCTGGCGGCGGGGTCGATTACCTGGGTGACATCCACGCCTCGGCGGAGTACCGCCAGGCGATGGTGAAGGTCTACACCCGTCGCGCGCTGACCGAGGCGGTGCGCCGGGCGCGGGGGTAGGCAGAGGTAAGAGGCGAGAGGCGAGAGGCGAGAGGCGAGGAGCAGCAGCGGCTATCGATGCCAGCTTGAGCTTTGTGGTTCGCACGAAGGCGCAGAGGGGGTGAAGGTCTCTTGCGCACCACGCCCACGCGCGCACGCATCACACAAAGGCGCGAAGGCGCAGAGGGGGTGAAGGAGCGCTCCTGTGTCTTTGCGTGTGTGCGGGGCGGCGTGCGCAGGACGCTGCGGGCTGAGGTCCCTTGCTGAGGACGTGGAGGGCTTGTCACATACGAATCGGGTTCTCTCTTTCTGCAACTCCTCGCGCGCAAATGGAAAGACGTGAAAGGGCTTGCCCCATACGATTCGAGTAGCACAGGCTATTCTGAATTGCCATTCTGTCGCTGAACAGCGGAAGGGCGGGTCTATACCTATAGAGCGATCACCTGCAACCTGGACAATCAAGGATGTGGCGCGGCTGACGTTGGCTTCGACAGGCTCAGCCAACGTCAGCCGCAAGCCGGTCAACACGGGCAATGATCGGGCAACATCGGGTTGTTCGCTCTACGAGACCGCGCCCTGTCACCTGGTTGCCCTGCCATCGAGCGCGCCGCGAACAGACACGTCGGGATTCGACCACGACTCAGACCGCGCCCTGTCACCTGGTTGCCCTGCCATACCCGTCCTGCGCCTGCGGCGCAC
>CALGYB010000062.1 GCA_937935075.1 uncultured Roseiflexus sp.
GGGCGGAAGCCCGCCCTACTCTTGCGGCGACGCATACCCGTCGGGTTGGCGAAGGCAATGCCTTCGCCAACCCAAAATGCCTTCGTCCACCCAGTCGTCGCTCACGAGACGAGTTTTCAAACATACACGAAGCTCGACCCAACCGTTTCTGTCCTCAGCGCGTAGAGTCCGGTAGACTATAGTGGACAATCAGACTGGCGGACAGGTCGCTCAAGAGGGGTCAGCAATGTATAAGATTCCGTCTTCCGAGATTACACCCGAACATATCTACCGCTCGCGGCGGCAGTTCCTGCGCGGGATCGGCGCTCTGGCACTCGCGGGGTTGGGTGTCGCCGCCTGTGGCGACACGGCGAATCCGTCGTCTGCGCTGACACCAGGGCCGGTCTCCCGGCAGACTGACGATCTCGGCGATCCGCTCAACACCTATGAGCAGATTACCACCTACAACAACTTCTACGAATTCACTACGCAAAAAGAAAGAGTCGCGCAACTGGCGCGCGATTTCCGCACCTCGCCATGGACGATCAGTATCGGCGGGTTGGTGCATAAACCACAGACCATTGCGATCGAAGACATCCTGAAACGTTACCCGTCGGAGGAGCGTATCTATCGCCTGCGCTGCGTCGAAGGGTGGTCGATGGTCATTCCCTGGCTCGGTTTTCCATTGCGCAAATTGCTGGCGGACGTCGAGCCAATGGCAAATGCACGGTATGTGCGCTTCGAGACGCTCTACGACCCGGAGCAGATGCCTGGTCAGCGTGATCGCTGGTACGCCTGGCCCTATGTCGAAGGGTTGCGCCTCGATGAGGCGATGCATGACCTGACCATCCTGAGCACAGGGTTGTACGGCACGATGCTCCTGCCACAGAACGGCGCGCCGCTGCGCCTGGTCGTTCCATGGAAATACGGCTTCAAGAGCATCAAGTCGATCGTTGCAATCGATCTGGTCGCCGATCAACCAACCTCGTTGTGGATGGCTGCCGCACCGCACGAATACGGGTTTTACGCCAACGTCAATCCCAACGTCCCGCACCCGCGCTGGTCGCAGGCGACCGAACGGCGCATCGGCGAATTCGAGCGCCGTCCGACGCTGCTGTTCAATGGTTATGCCGATCAGGTGGCGCACCTCTACAACGGCATGGATTTGCGGGCAAATTACTGAACCGGCGCAACGGCACGGGACTCACCCAACGTTGAACCCGTCGCGCTGATCGCATCAGCGGCGCGCCCGCGCCCGGCTTTGAAGCATCCCGAAGTCCCACGCCAGTACGCCAGTATACCGGCGCCATCAAGTCGCACATTCGTAGAAGCCCCACCGGGGCTTTCAGGCTCTCAGCCAGGGCTTCCGCCCGCAGCGCAACACTTTCAGATTCTCAGCCAGGGCTTCCGCCCGTAGCGCAACGCTGTGGCTCCTGACAAACCAACCACGCCCCAGAGCGTCGTTCATGTAGCGCCAGCCCGCTTCATCGTCTATACTGTCCCCCGGATATGCAAACGATAGCGATACATGATCTGCCAACCGGTCAGGTCTTTGCAGCACTCAACTCGAACCCTCAGGGATTGACCCCCGAAGAGGCGCGTGAACGCCTGGCGCAGTATGGTCTCAACGTCCTCCATGAACCGCCGCGCAAACCGCTGATCCGCGCCTTGCTGGCGCATTTTACGCATCTGATGGCATGGCTGCTCTGGATCGGCGGAGGCGTTGCGTTCGTGGCGCAAACGCCGACGCTCGGCATTGCCATCTGGCTCGTCAATGTCATCAATGGGTTGTTCAGTTTCTGGCAGGAGTATAAAGCCGAACAGGCGACCGCCGCGCTCCGCCGCATGCTGCCGTCGTATGCGCGGGTGCGTCGCGCTGGCGCAGAGACGCGCATTCCGGCGGAGCATCTGGTTCCCGGAGATGTCCTGTTGCTCGCCGAAGGCGACCATATTTCGGCAGATGCGCGCCTGGTGCGCGAATCGGAACTCCGGGTCGACCAGTCGGCATTGAGCGGCGAGTCGCATCCGGTGCGCAAGACCGCCGAGCCGACGAGCGGCGCGGGACTATCACGCGCGGAACTGCCCAACCTGGTGTTTGCCGGTACAAGCGTGGTATCCGGCTCGGCAGAAGCCGTGGTGTTCGCCACCGGGATGCGCACGGCGTTTGGCGAAATCGCTCGCCTGACCCAGAGCGTCGGCGATCAACTCAGCCCGTTGCAGCGCGAAATGGAACGCCTGACCCGTGTGGTCAGCGCGATTGCCGTCGGCGTCGGTGTGTTCTTCTTCGTGCTGGCAGTCGTCATTGCAGGGATCGATCTGGCGAATGGCTTTATCTTCGCCCTGGGCATGATCGTCGCCTTTGTTCCCGAAGGGTTGCTGCCGACCGTCACACTGGCGCTGGCGATGGGCACACAGCGCATGGCTCGGCGCAATGCGCTGGTGAAGCGTCTCTCCGCCGTCGAAACACTTGGATGTACCACCGTCATCTGCACCGACAAAACCGGCACCCTGACACAGAACGAGATGACCGTGCGCGAGATCTGGGTTGGCGGACGACAGATCTCAGTCAGCGGCGCCGGCTATACGCTGGAAGGGACGTTCAGCGAGCGCGGCGCGCCGCTGGAACGACCAGCCGATGATCCTGAACTGCGGCGGGTGCTTCTGGCTTCCGCGCTCTGTAATGATGCTCGCCTTATTCCGTTGCGCACAACGGCGCCACCCGACGACCAGAGCCGCCACGATGATCGCTGGAGCATCCTGGGCGACCCGACTGAGGCGGCGCTGCTGGTGGCGGCGCGCAAAGCGGGGATCGACAGCGACGCTGAAACCCAACGTATGCCGCGCATTCGTGAGTTGCCGTTCGAGTCGCGCCGCAAACGGATGAGCGTTGTCTGCCGCCTGCAACCGCAGGTCGCAGCACATCGATCCGCCGGGTTCGTGGCATATGTCAAGGGCGCGCCCAAAGAAATGCTGGCGCTCTGTACATCCTTTGCCGTCGGCAATTCCATTCAGCCGCTCGACGAAACGCAGCGCGCACACATTCTCGCAGCCAACGATCAGTACGCGCGCGCCGGGTTGCGGGTACTGGCAGTCGCGCAACGTTTGCTGAATGCTATGCCCGCCTCGTTTGAGGCTGAGCATATCGAACGTGATCTGACATTCCTCGGTCTGATTGCAATGATGGACCCGCCGCGTCCAGAGGTCGAATCTGCCGTGGCGATGTGCCATTCCGCCGGGATTCGTATTATCATGATAACCGGCGATTATGGACTGACGGCGGAAAGCATCGCCCGGCGCATCGGCATCATCCGTGGCGCGCAGCCGCGGATTGTGACCGGCGCTGAACTGGACAGCATGGATGACACGGCACTCCGCGAAGCGCTGACCGATGAAGTCATCTTCGCGCGGGTAGCGCCTGAACACAAACTGCGCGTCGTGAACGCGCTGCGTGCACAGGGGCACGTTGTGGCCGTGACGGGTGACGGCGTGAACGACGCTCCTGCGCTCAAACAGGCGGATATTGGCGTGGCAATGGGGCGCGCCGGAACCGACGTTGCGCGGGAATCAGCGGACATTATTCTGACCGACGACAACTTCGCCTCGATTGTCAGCGCCGTCGAAGAAGGGCGCGCAGTCTACGCCAACATCAAAAAATTCGCCACCTACATCTTCACCAGCAACACTCCCGAGGCGGTTCCATTCGTGCTGTTTGCCTTCAGCGGCGGGCGCATCCCGATTGCGCTGAACGTCATGCATATTCTGTCGATTGACCTGGGCACGGACATCGTGCCGGCGCTGGCGCTCGGCGCCGAACCGCCTGAACCGGGCATGATGGAGCGTCCGCCGCGCAGTTTGCAGGAGCACGTGGTCACCGGCGCTATGCTGCGTCGCGCCTATCTCTGGCTTGGGCCGGTGCAGAGCCTGGCGGCGATGGCAGCGTTCTACTACCAGTACTGGACGAATGGGTACTGGGGGCGGTGGTTCGACCTTCCGGCAGAGGGTCCGTTGTACCGTTCGGCGACGGCAATGGCGCTGGCGACGGTGGTGACGACGCAGATCGGCAACCTGTTTGCGCAGCGCAGCGAACGGCTCTCGTTTCTACGCCTGCCGCTGATGGGCAATCGGTTGATCTGGATCGGCATCGCAACCGAGGTGATCCTGATCGCGGCGATAGTGTATGTGCCGTTTTTGCAGAACCTGATCGGCACAGCGGCATTCGATCCGACCAACTGGGCGTTTCTCGCGCTCTGGGCGCCGGCGCTGCTGCTGGTGGATGAATTGCGCAAACTCGTGATCGCCTGGCGAAAGTGACGGTCACGTGAAGGAGGCGCATCATGCGTGTAATCATTGTAGGGTGCGGGCGAATGGGCGCCGGGCTGGCGTTGAAGCTCACCCGCAGTCGGCACGAGGTGACCGTCATCGACCGTGATCCGACGGCATTCGCAGGATTGGGCGAACGATTTGGCGGTCAGACGATCACAGGGCACGGTTTCGACCGCGACGTGCTGGTACGCGCCGGGATCGCTCGCGCCGACGCGCTGGCGGCGGTTACGTCCAGCGATGAAACCAATGTCGTGACTGCGCGCCTGGCGCGGCAGTTCTTCCGCGTGCCGCGCGTCGTCGCCCGCCTCTACGATCCGCGCAAAGCCGAGATTTACCGTCGCCTGGGCATCCTGACCATTTCAACAACGGAGTGGGGCGTTCACCGCATCGCCGAACTCCTCAGTTACTCCTGGTTCGAGCCGATTGTCAGCCTCGGAGCGTCGGTCGACATTGTCGATGTCGAAACCCCGTCGGCGCTGGTCGGACGCTCGCTTGCCAGCCTCACCGTGCCAGGCGAAGTGCACCCCGTGGCGATCAGTCGCGGCGGACGCTGTTTTCTGCCGACGCAGGAGATGCAGTTACAGGCGGGCGATCTGATCCACATTGCCGTGCTGACGACCTCGATCGAACGCCTGAAGGCGTTGCTGGGAGTCTGACCCATGTTCGTGTTGATTGTCGGGGGCGGGAGGGTTGGCGAACATCTGGCAGGTTTGCTGCTTGCCGGCGGGCATCAGGTGCGCATCATCGAGCCACGCGCTTCCAGCCGCGACCATCTGGCGCAAACTCTGCCGCCGGAGACAATTGTTGCAGGAAGCGGCAGCGATCCCGCCGTGCTGGAGGCATGTGGCGTGCGCCAGGCGGATGTTGTGGCAGCCGTTACCGGCGATGATGAGGTTAACCTGGTGGCGACCAGCCTGGCGCGCTTTGAGTTCAATGTGCCGCGCACGATTGCGCGGGTGAACAACCCAAAGAACGCATGGATGTTTACCGCCGAAATGGGGGTCGATGTCGCGCTGAGTCAGGCGGATCTGATGGCGCATCTCATTCTCGAAGAGATGTCGCTGGGCGATATGATGACGCTGCTCAAGCTACGCCGTGGACGCTATTCGCTGGTGGAGGAAAAAATCGTCGCCGGCTCGCCAGCCGTGGGACGCACGATTGCCGAACTCAACCTGCCGGGCGAGTGCGCGATCATCGCCATCCTCCGGCGCGGTCGTCTGCTTCTGCCCTCCAGCGGCACGACGATTCAGACCGGCGATGAGGTCCTGGCGCTGACTTTGGCTGAGCAGGCGCAGCGGCTGGCAGAGATTCTGGGAGGGTGAGTCGAGGACTATGGGAAGGGGGAAATGATGCAAACAGAAACCGTGGTGCAACGCACCGGCAATGCATGGCACACGCTGTCGCCGGATGAGGTGCTCGCTTCATTCGAGAGCGACGAGCGTTTCGGATTAACCACCGCCGAAGCGGAACACCGTCTGAAGCAGCACGGTCCGAACGTTATCACTGCAAAACGCGGCAAAAGCCCGTTGATCCGCTTTCTGCTCCAGTTCCACAATCCGCTCCTCTACATCCTGCTGGTCGCCAGCGTCATCACCTTCGTGCTCAAGGACCCGGTCGATGCTGCGATCATTTTTGGCGCGGTGCTGGTGAACGTCATCCTGGGTTACATCCAGGAAAGCCGCGCGGAGAAGGCCATTGAAGCGCTGGCGCGCACGATGACCATGGAAGCGACCGTCATCCGCGATGGGAAGACTATTCGCATTCCGGCGGCGTCACTGGTTCCCGGCGATCTGGTGCTGTTGCAGAGCGGCGATAAAGTTCCCGCCGATATGCGCCTCATCCGCGCCCGCGATCTGCAGATTGCTGAAGCCGCGCTTACCGGCGAATCGGTTCCAGTGGCAAAACAGGCGCACGCCGCGCTCGACCCCGATATCACGCTGGCAGACCGGGTTACGATGGCGTATGCCTCGACGCTCGTCACCTATGGCCAGGGGGCCGGCATTGTTGTGGCAACCGGCGACAGCACCGAGGTGGGGCGGATTTCGCAACTGATCGCAACCGCGCACGACCTTCAGACGCCGCTGACGCGCAAGATTGCGCATTTCAGCCGATTGCTCCTTTACGTCATCCTGGGGCTGGCGGCAGTGACCTTTCTGATCGGTGCATTCCGCGATCAACCATTCCTCGACACCCTGATGGCCGCAATTGCGCTGGCGGTCAGCGCCATTCCCGAAGGGCTGCCCGCCGCCGTTACCGTCACGCTGGCGATCGGCGTCACGCGCATGGCGCGGCGGCGAGCGATCATTCGCAAACTGCCGGCCGTCGAGACCCTGGGCAGCACCACGGTCATCTGTTCCGATAAAACCGGCACGCTGACGCAAAACCAGATGACGGTGCAGCGCATCGTGGCTGGCGACGCACAGTACGAAACGACCGGGACGGGGTATCAGCCGGAGGGTGAGATCCGGCACAACGGCGCTCCCGTCGATCTGGAGGCGCATATTGCCCTGATGGAATGCCTGCGCGCCGGTCTTTTGTGCAACGATAGCGAACTGGTCGAGAAAGAGGGACGCTGGGATGTGCGCGGCGATCCGACCGAAGGGGCATTGATTGCAGTGGCGCACAAAGCGGCCATTCACCGCGAGGATCGGCTTCCGCCGCGCATCGACTCGATTCCTTTCGAGTCGCAGCACCAGTACATGGCAACGCTCCACGACGCCGGACCTGATCAGGAGCGCATTGTGTATATGAAAGGCTCGGTGGAGGCGATCCTGTCGCGCTGCGACACAATGCTCGATGCAGCCGGTCGTCGCGTGCCGTGCGATGCGGATGCCGTGCACCGCGCCGCCGACGAACTGGCGGCGGAAGGATTGCGCGTACTGGCGTTCGCACGTGGCTGCATGCCCGTTGGAACCGCTTCGCTGAGCCACGACGATGTGAGTGGCGGGCTGACATTCCTGGGGTTGCAGGGAATGGTCGATCCGCCCCGTCCTGAAGCGATCACCGCAGTACACGCCTGCCAACAGGCGGGCATTCGCGTGAAAATGATCACCGGCGACCACGCCCTCACTGCCGCTGCCATCGCCGAACAGATCGGGATCAACGGCGGGCGTCAGCCCTCGGTGCTGACCGGTCGAGACATCGAGCAACTTTCCGATGCAGCATTTGCCGACGCTGCCGAGCGAACAACGGTGTTTGCGCGGGTCACGCCGGAACAAAAATTGCGCCTGGTTGAAGCGTTGCAATCGCGCGGTCATGTCGTCGCTATGACCGGCGACGGCGTGAATGACGCTCCGGCGCTGAAACAGGCGGACATCGGCGTCGCCATGGGACTTGCCGGCACCGACGTGGCGCGCGAAGCGGCGGATATGGTGCTGACCGACGATAACTTCGCCACGATCGAGGCGGCGGTTGAGGAAGGACGCGGCGTATTCGATAACCTGACCAAGATTATCGCCTGGACGCTGCCGACCAACGTTGGCGAGGGGCTGGTCATTCTGGCGGCCATTCTGATCGGGTCGGCGCTGCCGGTGCTGCCCGTGCAGATTCTGTGGGTCAATATGGCGACGGTTGCCACACTCGGCATGGTGCTGGCAGCCGAGGGGAAAGAACCGGGCATTATGCGGCGCCCGCCGCGCAAACCGGATGCGCCGATCCTGGATGCCACGCTGATCTGGCGCACTCTGGCGGTTGGCATCCTGATCATGATCAGCGCGTTTACGCTCTTTGAATGGGAAGTACAATCCGGCGCCACGCTGGCTGAAGCGCGCACGGTGGCCGTCAATGTCATCGTGATGATCGAAGTGTTCTACCTGCTCAACTGCCGTTCGCTCACGCACTCGATGTTTCAGATTGGCGCGTTCAGCAACCGCTGGCTGTTCGCCGGCGTTGGAGCGATGATCTTGCTGCAACTGGGATTCACCTATCTGCCATGGATGAATCAGGTTCTGAACAGTGCGCCGATCGGCCTCGAGGCGTGGGGGCGTATTCTGATCATTGCGTTCGCCGGGTATGTGCTGATTGAACTCGAAAAATGGCTGCGCCGCCAGTATGCCGGTGAGCGCCATGCACTGGCAGCATGATAGTCAGACGGGGAGAGGGTTGCTGGTAGAGCGATCAACCAAAACCCGGATAGACGTGGCGCGGCTGCCGCTGGCTTCGACAGGCTCAGCCAACGGCAGCCGCACGACGGTCAACACAGGCAATGATTGTGCAACATCTGGTTGTTCGTTCTATGAGAGGCTGTCTGCAACATTGCCGCGTAACGTGCGTTTGGGCAGGCGGAGGTCGTGTCTTCACCCGCCCAACTGAAGCATATGTGGTGAAAGACCCCTCGCGGCGCCTGGGGCGCAGGGGCTTTCACGTCCTCAGCGAGATCTTATGAATATTAATACTAACTTGCGGTCAGTCAGACAAGATGTTCGAGCGCCCGGTTCGCACGGTGTAACGACCTACGACGCGCGTTGGCAGTCGTGGACGCACTGTGCATTGGCATCAGCAGCCCCAGCGGGGCTTTCTGGTCCTCAGCAAGGGCTTTAGCCCGCAGCGCCCCTGCGTCTCGCCGCGCGTTCCGGCGGTATTGGCCACGCATGAGTATAAGAATTGAGTCTGGTAGAGCCTGCGCAGGCAGGCTTCGCAACCGTAGCCGGCGGCTTCAGCCGCCGGGCGCAGCGCAAATGCCAGATTATTTTACATGCTCATCAGCCCGCAGCGCCTGGCGTCCCGCTGCGCGCACCGGAAGCATGGCACAAATGATCGCGCATCTAAGGTACAATGTGAAACAAACACCTTAAGTGCAAACACGGGATGAAACGCTCTCTCTTGAGCCTGTTCCAGCCTCCTTTCTTCGATGACGAAGAGCAAACGCGCATTGCGCAGACCCAGCATCTGATGCTGCGTGTCTGCCTGGCGATTGCGGTTGGCGCTGCGGCGATCAATGCGTTCCTTGGACGCTCGACACCGACCATTGCGCTGCTCGCAAGCGGCGCGGTTATATTCATAGCGCTGCTGCTGCTCTACGCGCGCCGCTTGCGTCTGTCGATCATTCTTTTGCTCGGTCTGTTCATTGCCCTGACCGCATCGCTGCAAATCATCGGTCGCGGCGCACACGACACAGTGACCAGCCTCTACGCCACGGTGATCGTCATCGGCAGCCTCCTCCTCGACCGTCGCGCCTTCATTGCGATGGTTGCGACGATCCTGCTGGTGATTGCCGGGATTGTGACGGCGGAAACGTATGGATGGACCAATTCGCCATACGATGGCGAACCTGGCGACTGGTTCGATCTGGCGCTCATTCTGGGTTTAACAGCGTTCGCGGCGCGCCTGTTGAGTGAAAGCCTGCACCACAGCCGTGCGCTTGCGCGCCAGAACGCGGAGGCGCTGAAGACGCAGGCAGCAGCGCTGCGCATCTCAGAAGAACGTTACCGCATCCTGGCGGCAAACCTGCCCGATAGCGCCGTGCTGATCTTCGACCACGACCTGCGGTTTGTACTGGCTGACGGACCGGAACTCGCTGCGACCGGCTACTCGAAGGAGATGCTCGAAGGGCGTCTGCTGTACGAGGCGATTCCCCATTCGTTCGCAGCGCAAGTTGAAGGGAATATCCGCGCCGCATTGAGCGGCAGGCGCTTTGCAGCCGAGAGCCCCTACGAGGATCGGATGTACCAGTACCAGTATGTGCCGCTGATCGACGATAGCGGACAGGTGAAGTACGCCATGGTACTGGCGCGTAATGTGACCGAGCAGCACCGGATGCAGGCAGAGCGCGAACGCCTGATCGCCGAACTCGAACAGAAAAACGCCGAACTGGAACGCTTCACCTACACCGCATCACACGATCTGAAGAGTCCGCTGATCACGATCCGGGGGTTTCTCGGTTATCTGGAGCGTGACCTGTGTGAAGGAAACACGGAGCGCGTGCAGAACGACATCCGGCGCATTGATGCCGCCGTACAGAAAATGGAGCGTTTGTTGCACGATCTGCTCGAACTGTCGCGGATTGGTCGCCTGCGCGCTGCCCCGCACTATGTGCCATTCAACGCGATTGTACAAGACGCGCTTGAACTGCTGGCCGGCAGGATCGCCGAACGGCAGGTGCGCATCCGTGTCGCTCCCGATATGCCGGTGGTGTATGGTGATCGCGATCGTCTGGTGGAAGTCGTGCAAAACCTGGTTGATAATGCGCTCAAGTTCTGCGATAATCAGCATGCGCCCGACGTTGAGATCGGCGTGATCCGCGAGTCACAGGAGATGCCGATCTTCTTTGTGCGTGATAACGGCATTGGGATCGATCCGAAGTACCATGAGCAAATCTTCGGTCTGTTCAACAAACTCGATCCGCACACTGAAGGAACCGGCATCGGATTGACCATTGTTCGTCGTATCATTGATGTGCATGGAGGACGCATCTGGGTCGACTCGCACGGATCGGGTAGTGGCGCTACCTTTTACTTCTCGCTTCCTGCTGCCCCTACACCACTCGAGGAAGTAAGCTATGACCAACGCCACACTCAGAGTGCTCCTGGTGGAGGATAATGACGACCACGCAGAACTGATCCGGCGCACGCTCGACGGGCAACCATGGGCGCCGCAGATCATCCATATCAGTGATGGCGAGAGCGCCCTTGATTATCTGCATCGCCGCGGGGCATGGGCCGATCCCGACCAAAGTCCCCGTCCGCATGTTATTCTGCTCGATCTGCGTCTGCCGCGTGTCGATGGGCTTGATGTACTGACAAGCATCAAGCAATCGGCGAACCTGCGTCGCATTCCGGTCGTGGTGCTGACGACATCCTCGGCAGAGCGTGATATAACTCGCGCCTATGACGCGCATGCCAACAGTTACCTGGTCAAGCCGTTCGGTTTTGAAGCATTTCGTGATCTGATGCAGGATGTTGGGGTCTACTGGCTGACGCGCAACACGGTTTCTCCAGCGTAAACGCGGAATCGACAGTGTCTGGCATCAAACACGTCCGATTGTTGCTCATCGAAGATGATGAATCGCACATTGAACTGATCCGGCGCGCCTTTGACGCCTGGCAATCGCTCTTCGATCTATCTGTCGCCCATACCCTGCGGGAAGCGCACGCGCTGCTGGCTGGCGACACGGCTGGCTTTGACCTGATCATCTGCGACTGGCGCCTGCCTGACGGCAACGGTCTGGAACTGCTCGATCCATCCCACGCGCTACCGGTCATTCTGATGACCGGCTATGGCGATGAGCGGGTGGCGGTCGAAGCCATTCGCGCCGGCGCGCTTGACTATATTGTCAAGAGCGAAGCCGCCTTCCTTGATCTGCCGCGTATCGCGCAGCGCGCGTTGCGCCAGTGGCAGTCGATCCAGTCGCAGCGCCACTTCGAGCAGGCGTTGCGCGACATCGAAGCGCGCTACCGTCTGATCACCGAAAACACCTCGGATCTGATAGCGATTCTCGATAATCACCATCGGTTCCGCTACGTCAGCCCTTCATGCATCAATCTGCTGGGACGCTCCCCCGAAGAACTGATCGGACGCGATGCCTTTGAGGAGTTGCATCCCAATGATATGCCGAACAGTGCGGAGTACTGGCAGGGTATCGTTCAGCATCAACGCGCCACTGTCACCTTCCGCTACCGCCATACCAATGGTTCCTGGCGCTGGTTCGAGTGCGACATCAAAGCCGTTGAGCACGAGAATGCGCCTGCGGCTATCGTTATCGGGCGCGATATTACGGCGCGCCGTGAACTGGAAGAACGGTTGTTCCAGGTTCAAAAAATGGATGCGCTTGGTCGGTTGTCGGGCGGTATCGCCCACGATTTCAACAATCTCCTGGCAGTGATCGCCGGATGCGCCGAACTGGCGCGCCAGTCGCTTCCCGACGACCACCCGGCGACGCTGGAATTGATCGAGATACAGCACGCCACCGAGCGCGCCTCGACGCTGACCCGTCAGTTGCTCGCCTTTGCCCGCCGTCAGACGTTCGATCCGCGCCCGACCGACCTGAATGCGCTTATTCGCGATATGCACAAACTGCTGCGCCGCCTGATCCATGAGAATATCGCCTTGCACATGCATCTCGCTCCCGATCTCTGGCAGGTGCGCGCCGATCCAGGACAGATCGAGCAGGTGCTGGTCAATCTTGCCGTCAATGCGCGTGATGCTATGGCAGACGGCGGCGCCCTGACGATCACAACCGAGAACGTTGTGATCGATGAGGCGTTCGAGCGCATCTACCCCTCCCTGAACGTGGGAGAGTACGTCCGCCTGACGGTCAGCGACACCGGCATCGGCATGGACGAAGAGACGCGCCGGCGCGCCTTTGAACCATTCTTCACGACGAAACACCCCGGTGAAGGCACCGGGCTGGGACTGTCAACCTGCTATGGCATCGTCACCTGTCACGGCGGCGCTATTGATCTGGCGAGTGAGCCAGGACGCGGCACAGTCGTTACCATATATCTGCCGCGCGCCCCGACTGTCGATCCGCCGGGGTGGGCAACTGTTGATCAGTGCGCCGATCTCGGCGGCTCAGAAACTATCCTGCTGGTTGAGGATGATCCGGCAGTGCGATCACTGGCAATGCGGGTTCTGCGTGCGCATGGGTACACGGTTCTCGAAGCGAGCAACGGTCGTGAAGCGATTGCTCACGCCGATGGAGGCGCAACCATCGATTTGCTTCTGAGCGACCACGTGCTCCCTTACACCAGCGGAATTGCGCTGGCAGATCATCTGACCTTCCTGCAACCACAGATCAGGGTGCTGTTCATGACCGGGTACGCCGTTGAGTTGCAACAACCTACGCATCAAGCAATCAATGCGCCCGTGATCAAGAAGCCGTTCACTCCTACCGAACTCCTGCAAAAGGTGCGCGCTATTCTGGATACGAGGAGGAAAGATCACAGTATGTGAACCATCCATTGACCTCTACACAGTAAAATTTTCAAAAAAACGATCATCATCCCTCTCGCCGCTTGCCGATTTCAGCACTCTGATCTACAATCGATGGCGCAGGTTTGCCATCACACGCGCCGCGAAGCGCCGCAATCGATGGACAGCGGATCAGGTGGTAGTTCGCTGGTGCGATTGGCGACCCTTCTATGCCCGAACATCCCGCCCCTGAGCCGCGCGAAGGAGGTTCACGAAGTGTTGCGGGCGAAACGGCGGGGCTGTACGCCGGTGCACAGCGCCCCACCACTCCGCAGAAACGCAAACCGCTACACCGGTAGAGCGTGAGATAGCAACGTTCACTCACCGCGCTGAATGAAAGGAGGTGGCGACCGATCAATCTCGTATCGTCCTCACTTCATCGCATCAAGATTCTGACAAACAGGAGGAACAGGCAATGACTCGCCGACATTTCGCATTGATTGCGATCGTACTCATGAGCGCGACACTGATCGCCGCATGTGGCGGCGCGCCGTCCACAACCGCGCCAACCACCGCACCCGCGCAGCAGCCTGCAACTGCACCGGCTCCAGAAGGCAGAAAGTTCACCATCGGCATCTCCAACCCGTTCATCAGCAGCGAATATCGCACCCAGATGATCCAGTCGTTGATCGAGGTCAATAAAGAATACAAGGACCTCGGCATCACCAACGAACTCGTGATCGAAAGCGCCGATACCGATGTCGCCGGGCAGATTCAGCAACTCCAGAATCTCATCAATAAGGGGGTCGATGCCATCCTGGTGAACCCCAGCGATGTCAACGGACTCAACGACACGCTGCAGGAAGCGATCAACAAGGGCATCATCGTCATCTCGGTCGATCAAGAACTCAACACCCCCGGCGTCTACAACGTCGGCATCGACCAGAAGGAATGGGCGAAGATCTCAGCCCGCTGGCTGGCGGAAAAACTGGGAGGTCAGGGAAATATTGTGTTGATTGAAGGCTTCCCCGGACACCCGGCGAATGTCGCGCGCATGGAAGGCGTTGAGGAAGTGCTGAAGGAGTACCCTAACATCAAGGTGCTGGGCCGTGAAACCGGCAAATGGGACGAAGCCACCGGACAGCAGGTGATGTCGAACTTCCTGGCGTCATTCCCCAACCTCGATGGCTATTGGACGCAAGACGGCATGGCAATTGGCGCAATGCAGGCAGTGATGGCGGCCAACCCGCAGAAGTGGCCCGTGCTCGTCGGCGAGGGGCGCTGCCAGTTCCTCCAGTTGTGGGATCAGCGACTGAAGGAAGATCCCAACTTCGAGACGATCGCCGTCGCCAACCCGCCCGGCGTGTCGCCGACCGGTCTGCGCATCGCCGTCAATATGCTTCAGGGCAAGCAGGTGGACAAGAGCAAACTCGGCGGGGCGAATGGTCTGTCGTTCATCATTCCGGTGCCGGTGATCGTGACGAAGGAGAACTTCCAGGAAGTGTTCACTACCGTGTGCAAGGACAAGCCGGCCACCTACCTGCTCGACGGCATCATGACCGACGAGGAGGTACAGCAGTTCTTCGTGAAGTAGCGCCATGGCGCCTCTGCTTGCTGTTCGCAATGTCGCCAAGCGGTACGGCGCCGTCCAGGCGCTGATCGATGCCAGCCTGGAGGTCAGCCCCGGCGAAACGCTGGCGCTGATCGGGGCGAACGGCAGCGGCAAGAGTACGCTCAGCAAAGTCATCAACGGAGTAGTTGCCCCCGATGGGGGGCAACTCCTCTTCGCCGGCCGCGCAGTGCGTTTCGGCTCGCCGCACGCCGCAAAAGATGCTGGCATCTCGACGGTATTCCAGGAACTCAGCCTCATCCCGCAGATGACCGTCGCCGAGAATATCTGGCTCACCCGTGAACCGTTGCGGCGCAACATTCTGATCGACCATCGGACCGAACGACGACGCACTGAAGAACTGCTATCGCTTTTCGCCGGCACATTCCGCGCTGACCTCACGCCGGATACGCCGGTGTCGGCGTTGCTCCCCGATGAGCGGCAGATCGTCGAAATCCTGAAGGCGATCAGCGTCAATCCACGCCTCTTGATCCTGGACGAAGCAACGGCAAGCCTGGATAGCCGCCAAGTGCAACGACTGTTCGACCTGATCGGGCAATGGAAAACGCAGGGAACCGCGATTATCTTTATTTCTCATCGCATGGTCGAAATCGAACAGATTGCCGACCGCTACTCCGTATTGCGCAACGGTCAGACGGTTGGCGAGGGGGCGATGAAGGACGCAACTGCGGGTGATCTGGTGGCATTGATGGCGCCGGAGGCCTCCGGCGGCGCCATCGAACGCCGCCGCCTGTCGCCCGACGATCTGGCGACGCGGCGCGTTATTCTGCAGATCGATGATCTACGCACCGGCATACTTCGCGGGGTCAGCATGCGGGTGCACGAGGGAGAATTGCTCGGCATCGGCGGGTTGAAAGGCCAGGGACAGCGCGACTTGCTCCTTGCCATCTTTGGCGGCATACCGTACAACGGACGCATCATGCTCGACGGCAAACCGGTTCATTTTACCCATCCACGGCAGGCGATGAAGCACGGCGTGGCGCTTGTGCCCGGTGATCGCACCGGCGAGGGATTGCTCTCCATCCGCTCGATCCTGGAGAATCTGCTCGTTCCCTCATGGCGTGACTATGGTTTTCCGCTGCGTATGAAACGCGCCCACCAGAACGCCAGCGTCATCGCAGCCCGCCTCGACCTGAAAATGGCCGGGCTTGATGCGCCGGTCAGCGCCCTCTCCGGCGGCAATGCCCAGAAAGTGGTCATTGGGAAATGGCTCCTGCGCAATCCAAGCATCCTGCTCCTCGACGACCCGACCAAAGGGGTCGATATTGCCACCAAAGCCGAGTTCTATCGTCTGCTCACCCGGCTGTGCGATGAGGGAACCACCGTGATCCTCTACAGCAGCGACGACGAAGAACTGATCAGTCTGAGTGACCGGCTGCTCGTCATGCACGATGGACGGATCAGTTCCGAACTCGCCGGCGCATCGCTGACAACCGCCAATCTGGTCGCCGCAAGCCTTGGAGTTGCTCGCAGGGAGACGCCATGAAACAAACGCGCTGGCAGCAGGCGACCTATCGCCATCCCTATCTGTTTGCTTTGCTGCTGCTGGTCATAGCATTCACAGCTAATGCACTGTTGCAACCGAACCTGCTCGAACCGACGACTCTGAACAGTAATATGCGCGTCTTTTTGCCGCTGATCCTGGTGACCATCGGGCAGGCGATCGTGATGATCGGCGGCGGCATCGATATTTCGGTCGGCTCGATTGTCTCGGTGGTCAACGCATTACTCGCCACACAGATCGGGTTGAGCGGCGATCTGAGCACTGCGGGAGTTATGATGGGCGTCGCATTGTTCGTTGGTATGGGCGCCGGCGCGCTGAATGGGTTGTTGATCGCCTATGTGCGTCTCCAGCCGATCATTACGACCTTTGCCACCAGTTTTATCTATGCCGGGCTGGCGCTCTTCATCCTGCCGAACCCTGGCGGCGGCGCACCATCGCGCCTGACGGCATTCTACCGCGAGACGATTATTCTCTGGCTGCCGCTCGCTTTCTATATCATTGCACTGCTCCTGTTCATCTGGGCAATCATGCGGCGCACGCGCTACGGGCGCTACCTCTACGCTGTCGGCGGCAAGGCGGAGGCTGCCTACGAGACGGGGGCGCCGGTGCGGGCGGTACAGTTCAGCACTTATGTCATCTCGGGGTTGATGGCGGCGCTGGGCGGGATTGCGATGACACTGCTCACCGGCTCCGGCAATGCACAGGTCGGCGATCCGCTGACCCTTTCATCAATCACGGCGGCCGTGATCGGCGGAACACCGTTGAGCGGCGGCGCTGGCGGCATCACCGGGCCCATCATCGGCGCGGTGATCCTTGGCTTAATACGCAATATCATCTCGTTTGCCGGCGTCGCCACATGGTGGCAGACATTCGTCAACGCCGCAATTATCGTGCTGGCGCTGGCAATGCCCGGCATCATCAGGCTGGTGCGCAGGAGGAGAGGATGAAGCGACCGACGATCTCACCGCCGCTCGCTGCGGTATTGCTGGCGATGGCGCTGTTTCTGCTCAGCGGATTCCTGCCCAACGGCTTCGGTGGCAATCTCGATGTTGCCACAGCGCAGGCGATCAATATCGTGCGTCTCTCGGTCTTCCTGGGCATTATCGCCGCCGGGCAGACCCTGGTGGTTATCAGCGGCGGAGAAGGCATCGATCTCTCAACAGGCGCCGTCGTCACCCTGACTGCGATTCTGACCTACACCATCGTCAGCGGCAAAAACGAACAAGTGCTGCCCGCACTGCTGGCGGTGCTGGTCGTTGGTGGATTGATCGGGCTGCTCAACGGCGCTGGCGTGGCGTTTCTCACTATCTCGCCGCTGGTGATGACCCTCGGCATGGCGGGCGTGGTGAGCGGGTTGATCCTGGTTATCACCCAGGGAAATGTCAGCGGCGCCGTTGCGCCGATCATGACGCAATTGATCGCCCGTCCGGTTCTGTGGGGCATTCCTGGCGCCATCCTGATCTGGGCGGTGTTTGCCGCTTTCATGTGGCTGTTGCTGGAACGCACCACCTTCGGGAAAAACCTGTTCGCCATTGGAACGAACCGCACGACTGCACGCCTTTCCGGCATTAACGTGACCGGCATGATTATTGCTACATATGCGCTTTCAGGAATGCTTGCCGGGCTTGGCGGCTTTCTGGTTGTCGGCAATACCGGCGTCGTGCATATCCGCATTGGCGAACCCTTCCTCTTTCCATCGATTGCAGCGGTCGCCGTCGGCGGAACGCTGCTGACCGGCGGCAAAGGAAGTTACTTCGGCACGATGGCGGGTGCGCTGGTGTTGACGCTGATTACCAGCCTGCTGACGACCATGCAGATGCAGGAGTCGGTGCGCCGTATGGTGCTCGGCGCCACCCTGCTGGCAATGATCGCAATCTATGGACGTCAACGCGGTTTTCGGCAATGATTTGACACCCCTGCATTGATCGATTTACTATCAAGCCATTCTTGACAATACGCTGTCAAGCCTTTATTATACGCGCAGTGTAATGCCAGTGATACATTGCGTGGGATGGAGCAATCGATGCGATGGATTCGAGTATGCGCGCTCATAGGGGTCATGCTCCTGGCGCTTGTGGCAACGGCATGTAGCCGGCCCGCCGTTTCACTCACGGGCGCCGTTACCAACGCATACACCGGAGAACCGGTCGTCGCTACCGTGACGGTTGGCGACCTCCAGGTGACAACCGATGCAAACGGGGTCTATCAGATTGATCGCTGGAGCGCGCGTGATGTCATCAAGGTCATTGCCAGCGGGTACGAGCCTGTCGAGATCGATCTTTCCACCCTGCCACACCTGGAACGACCAGAACCGCCGGTTGTCACCCTTGATCCGGTGCGGGTGCGTCCCAACACCCTCAGCGGCGTGATTACCGACCTGTACACCGGCGCTCCCGTCGTCGGCGCGCTCGTGCAGGCGTCCGAAACGATCAGCGCCACAACTGACGCCGAAGGACGGTATACGCTGACCGGCGTGCCGGAAACGTTTCGCGTGACCATCATCGCCGACGGATACGCGCCACTGGTCAGTGATATGGCGCGCGCTACCTCGTTCGACACCGCGATCCGTCCCGATACCCTGCGCGGCACAGTAACCGACGGGTATACCGGTCGTCCGATTGCCGGCGCATCGGTGTCGCTCGGCGATCAGACGACGACGACCGACAGCGATGGGACGTATGTCCTGCAGGATACTCCTGAGAAAGGGACGATCACGATCAGTGCCAGGGGATATGCGCGTCTCGACCAACCCGTGGAGCGCCTGACCGCGCTCGATGTGGCGCTCCGTCCCGATACACTGAGCGGACTCCTGATTGACGCGCAATCGAAACAACCGATCCGCAATGCCACCGTGATTGCGACGGTCAATCTAGAGAGCAGCGATGTGGCGATGACACGGATCGACAACAGCCCTGATGGATCGTTCACGCTCGAGGGCATTCCAGAGCAGGGGTATCTTCAAGTGCTGGCGCCGGGGTATCGTAAAGCCGTGATCGAACTGCGCCCCGGCAGTGTGCCGACAACCATCGAACTCGAGCCGTTCTATTCGAAGGCGCTCTATGTGACTGCTGCGGTCGCCTCACGCTGGAACCTGTTGATGCAGTATTTCGACATCATCGATGCAACCGAATTGAACGCCATCGTCATCGATGTCAAGTCCGACCTGCGCGACGACCTTGGGCTGATCTATTACGACTCGCAGGTCCCCATTGTGCGTGAACTGGGGACGTTCAAGCCCTATATGGACCTGCGCGCCATCCTCGATGAAGCCGGGCGACGCGGCATTTACACCATCGCGCGCGTCCATATCTTCAGCCACGACAATGTGCTCGCCGAGGCGAAACCGGAGTGGGCCGCAAAAGATCGCACCACCGGCGGCATCTTCTATGATTATCCGGCTCCAAGTATTCGCTACGCCTGGCTCGATCCGTGGAATGAGAACGTCTGGGATTATAACATTCAACTGTCGGTCGAAGCGGCGCTGCTCGGCTTCGATGAGATCCAGTATGATTACATCCGGTTCCCCTCGCTCGAGTTTTCACCGACCGATAAGGACCGGTTGCTGCTTTCACGCGAAGGAACACCCGAAGAACGTTGGGCGAACATTACGGAAATGCTCAAACGCTCGCACCGCGCGATCAATGGCGCTGGGGCATTCTTTTCAGTTGACGTGTTCGGCTACACCGCTTTTGGTCCTTCGCGATTGCTGGGGCAAAATCTGAGCATGATGGCGGAGTATACCGATTATATCAGCCCGATGATCTATCCTTCGCACTTCAATCCGGGTGAATTTGGCTTCGACAACCCGGCAAAATATCCCTATGAGGTCGTCCGGAAAGCGATGACTGCGGCATTCAAACAAGTTGAGGGCAAACGCGCGCTGCTGCGCCCCTGGTTGCAGGATTTTACGCTGATCTGGGTGCCGAAAGAACTGCTGGTTGAATACACGCCCGCTCAGGTGCGTGCACAGATTCGCGCCGTCGAGGAGTTCGACGCCAGCGCAGGCTGGATCCTGTACGACTCGACGAATGTGTATCATGTCGAAGCGTTGAAGCCGGCGGAGTAGGGTTAGAAGTTAAGGCTGCTCGAAACCCTTGATTGCACGATCACCGGACCAGGGAGACGTTATGTACCGCCTGATTGCTGCGGTTCTACTGGTTGGCAGTATGCTCGGCGCCGTTCCAGCGCCAGCGTTCGCGCAGGCGCCGGTGCAGTCTGGACGGATTGTGTTCAGCACTCAGGCGGATTGGCAGCGCGGTACACGCACCGATGTGCAGATCATCACGAATGCCGACGGCGAACTGCGCCTGGAACGCGGCGCCACCCGCGGGACGTTCGTCTCTGAACCAATTTCGCTGACCACTTCTCTGAATGCGGTAGGCGTCGTCTGGCATGCTGACGTTCCGCCCGGCACAACGCTCACGCTCGAGATTCGCGGTGGCCCCTCACCCGATCAACCAGGTCCCTGGCAGCCGCTGACGGCAGGCGAACTGCGCGCCCGATCAACCCCGGACGCTTTTGCCACCGAAGGAGTGCGCCCGCTGCCACCGGATACGCGCGCCTTGCAGTTCCGCGCCATATTGAGCAGTACGGTCCCCAACGCTTCGCCCATATTGAGCGATGTCAGCATCAGTTACTTCGATACAGGCGCGGGACCGCCACGCGCAACCGGCGCCATTCCCGCCGTGGGCGGACCGGCGACGCTGACCGTTCCGCCACAGGTGTTCACCCGCACATCATGGACTGGCGGCAATCCCCGCGCCTACCGCGGAACGCGATCAGCACCGCAGGGCATCGTGCTCCATCAGGTCGGCGCCGATTCGCTCGATGACCCGCTGCCATTCCTGCGCGCGCTCGCTGCGTACCACGAGCAGACGCTCGGGTTGAACGATACGGTTTATCACTACATCATTGGGCGTGATGGCACGATCTTCGAGGGACGAAATGGTGGACCGACTGCTTCTGTCCCCGAATTGAGCGGCGGCGCAGCGGTCCACATCGCGCTTATCGGTGAAGGGTCGCCGCCTGCGGCACAACTCGACGCGCTCCGCTCGTTGCTGGCATGGCTCTGTGATGCATATCGCATCGAACCGACCGGTCAGCGTATTATCGCCCTCAACGGTTCCAACGTTGTTGGACCGACCATCGCGGCGCATAGCGATCTGGCGCCTTCCGCCGGCGATCCCTCGAATGCGCTGCGTGACGCGCTGCCGCAGATCCGGCTCTCTGCCAGCGCCGCAATGGTGCGCTCGCGGTGGTTCTTCGCCGAAGGGAACCCCCGTGATTACGAAGAACGTCTCGCTGTGCTCAATCCTGGCGAAAAGCCTGCCACGGTACGCTTCATCATTGTGCGACAGCCAGGCGTCGAGGTCATTCGCGAAACAACCGTCGCACCCGGCGCGCGCGCCAACCTGGTGATCAACCAGGTCTTCAACGATACCCCCGACGCCCCGGCAATGATTGAGTCCAATGCGCCAATTATCGCAGAGCGTTTCATGAATTTTGGCGCCGACCTGAGCGTACAGCCCGGCATTATGCGCCCCTCGCGCGTCTGGTACTTCGCCGAGGGTTCGACCGAGGGCGATAAACGCACCTTTCTGGTCTTGTTCAACCCACAATCCGAGCCAGTGGGCGCGCGTGTGCTGCTGATCACGAATGATGGCACAACCTTCGTGTATCCGCCGTTCGACAGCGAACCGGTCACATTACTACCGCAGCAGCGGACGGTCATCGTGATGGGAGATCTGCTGCCGAACGCCTCCTTTGGCATGCGAGTCACCGCCAGCCAGCCAATTGTCGCAGAGCGCACCATGATCTTTGGTCCTGGCAGTACGCTCACCAGCGGTGGCATGCACATATCGCCCGGAGTAACCGAACTGTCGCGGGAGTGGTATTTCGCCGAGGGAACCACCGCACCACCATTCCAGATGTCGCTGCTCGTTGTGAATCCAAACGGCGACCGCGCCAATATTACGGTGCGTTTCTTGACCCCTGATGGCACATCGCTGGCGCGACGCTACGCGATTCCGCCGCTGGCGCGTCTATCGATCGATGTCAACGATGTTGTGCCGGAACTGGGTGTCGCAACAACCATTATCTCTGATCGTCCCGTTGCTGCGGAGCGCGCGCTCTACTGGCGCGACGGCGCCGCAGGAACGGCGGGACCGGGAGTGACGGCGCCGGCCTACTCGTGGCGCTTTGCCGACGGTCGCACCAGCAGCGATTACCAGCAGTATCTCTTGATCAGCAATCCCTCGCGCAGTCAGGCGCGCATTGATGTCGCCTTCATTCTGGCAGATGGCTCGCCTGCCAGCCGGTCGCTCGTGATGCCCGCCGGCTCACGCTATACCATGGCGGTGCACGAACTCTTCCCCGATCAAACCATCATTTCTGCGACGGTGCGCGCGACACAGCCGGTCGTGGTGGAACGTTCAATCTATGCAGGACCCCCAGCATCCGCCAGCAATCGCGGCGGTGAAACATCGCCCGGTGTGCCGGGTGATTAACATGCAGGATGAGGCACAATGACCAACGCTTCCGAGTCTCCACCTGCCACACCGCCGCCGCCCCGACGTGGCAGCGGCTTTTTTGCCCGCCTGCTGGCAGCCTTCCTGGTCATCCTGATCACGACGGCGATCACGCTGCTGGTGACCGGCGCAACCCTCCTCTGGCTAGGGTTCACGCCCGCTACGCCGCAAGAACTTGCTGCCGCACAAGCACAGGTAGCAACCCTCGAAGCGCGCAACGCGACGCTCGTGAGCCGCGCCGACGCAGTGGCGACCGACGTGGCCGACCTTGCCCGACGCGCCAGTGACGACCGGGAGGCGCTCAGCGACATTCGCAGCGCCATTGATGACGTGCGCCTCCTGCGCGAACAGGTGCGCGAACAGTTAACCGCAATCGTCGGTCAGAACGCCACTCTCGTCGCCGATGCGCGCTCGAGTCGCGATCAGGTGAGTGCATTTGCAACCGCCGAAGCGGGGCGCGCGGCATTGCTGCAGGAACTCGACCGCCGTTCCCAGCGCATCGAGCGTTTTCTACAGCGTCTCAGCGATATTGCCGGCGATGCCGCATTCGATCTGAGCGGGCCAACGCCAATCCTGCCGGCTACCGCGCCGACGGCGACGGCGACCGTCGAACCGACGATAACCCCAACTGTGACACCAAACGCAACGCCGACGATCACCGGGACTCCAGAGGTTACCGCCACCGATACTGCAACGCCATCACCCGCCGTCACTGCCACCCCGACGGCGCGCAATACCCCAGCAACGCCATAGCGAATATATGTGAAGCGCAGAACCCCGACCAGGGAACAAGCGGCGTCCCTCCGCCCCGGTTCCCCTCATCCCCCAACCCCCTTCGTCTACGCAAGGAGAAGAAGGCGTCGGGGCGAGGCGGCGCTTCTCGCGTCGAAAGGGGCGGTCAATCCCCTTCATCGCGGCGGACACATTGGCGTCGCTGGAACGACGGGTCTGAGACCCGCCGCCTACGTCATTGCGGCGGCCATCTGGCGTCGATGGAGCGGCGGGTCTGCGACCCGCCGCCTATATCATTGCGGGGCTTTTGTTTTCTTGTTCAGTTGCGAACGACGATGCCTCGGTTCAGGTTTTGGGTTTCAATCCCCTTCATTGCGGGGCTTTTGTTTTCTTCCCCTCTCACGACTCCCTGCGCAGCCGGCGGCGTCTCTACGCGATCAATGCGCTGTACGGCTGACCGGCTTGCCTGCGCCGTTTTGCAATTCTGGCGGTTGGAACGTATCATGACGCGATATCAACAGTATAGCAGGTCTTTGCCCCTGAGGTCAAGTATGAATCGCTGGGCTGCGCTGCTGGGTGAGACGCCGTCGGAATTGCAACGCCTGATTGCGCGCACGCAACGCGTTTCGTCGCCGCGCGCCTGTACCGCCGATGAGCGCCTGCGCCGCTTGCGCGCGGCGCTCTGCTCCGCTGCCGCCGTCCGTTCCGTGTATGCGTCGCTCGACGTGGAAACCCGCGCTGCGCTCGCCGATCTGCGCCGGCGCCGCAATGGCATCGCAGCCGATGAACTTGAGCTGCGCTATGGCGTCGTTCGCCCGCTGCGCCAGATGTCGCGCGATCCGCAGCCGCGCTCGGTTGCAGAACGGTTGCTTCTGCTCGGCTGGCTGTTGCCGCGCCCACCTGCGCCTCATCCGCCGCAACGCTATCTGCTGCCGCCGGAAGTGCGTCGCTGGCTCCCACAACCGCTCGACCTTCCAGAAGGAACGCCGGCGCCGGTCGCGCCGCTTCCCCTGGCGCTGCGCGCCGCGATGGCGTTGATCCTCGTCTGTGCTGCCGCACCGCTGCCGTTGCGCGCCGATGGGACGCTGCGCCGCGCAACGCTGCGGACGCTGCTGCCGCTGCTGGCGCTCAATACGCTCGACGATGCGGCTGCTGTCTATGCCTTTCTGCTGCCTCATCTGCGCGATCTCGGTCTGGTGAGCGCTCATCGCGGGTTTTGCGCTCTTACTCCGGCAGTTGCGCCCTTTCTGGCAATGCCGCTCGAAGTGCAACGGAAGCGCCTGGTCGATGCCTGGATTCACAGCGCGACTCCTGATCGCTGGCTGCAACGGATGCGCCTGGCGTCTACCGGCATCGATTGGACTCTGCTGCGCCGCCGCCTGGTGCAGTGGGTCGAAGTCGTGCCGCAGGGACGCCTGATGCCGCCGGATTGCCTGTGCGCGGCGCTGATGGCGGCGCTTGGCCCACTGGCAGACGCGCATACCCATGGGTTCCGCGTTGTTCGCCGTGCGCCATGGCGTGCGCAGAGCAGTATGCAGGCGCTGTTGACGGCGCTGCGTGAACCATTGCACTGGCTGGGGCTGGTCGCCTGGCACGAGGAGCAGGCCTATCGTCCGCTGGAATACGCCACACCAGAACGTGATTGGCGCTATGAGGCGGACGGTGAGGTGTTCGTGCCGTTTGGCGGGATCGATGCCGATGCGCTGCGCCTGGCACAGGGCGGGCGCTGGGTGCGCGGCGATGTGCAGGGGTTGACGTGGCGGATCATGCGCATCCCCGGCGCGCAGGAAGAAGTGGTGCGCCGGGTGCTGCTGCGCCGCGCCGGGCAGCCGCCGGAGGCGTGGAGCGTGCGCTTCGCTGAACGCACACCGTCGCTCCGATTTGTCCACGATACGTTGCTGCTGGCAGATGACCCTGGCGTACTGGAATGGGCGCTGCGCGCGCGGAGTGTGCAACGCTATGTGCAAACGCGTCTGGCGCCGGGGATTGCACTGGTGCGACCGGAACACGTTGCGGCGCTGCAACGCGCGCTGGTGCGTCAGGGCATCGAAGTCGCCAGTCGCGCGCCAATGCCCGCCACAGCGCCGCTGCTCGATGCGTTGCGCCCCGGCGATTGTGCGGCGCTGCTGGTCGCCTGTGCGTTCTATCGCCGCCACGCGCCCGCCGGGATGCCGTTGACGATTGATGACACGCTCGAAGCGCGCTTGTGGAATGCGTTGCCGCCGTCGCTCCACGATGCGGTGGAGACAGCGCTGGCGCACCTCGATGCCCATGCGTGCAGTGCGACGGAAAGGATCAGTTCCTCTGGGAATGGTCATATCTCTGCTGCGGAAAATGCTCCGTTCAGCGGATTGCCGCTGCAATCCGCCGTGAACGAACACGATCTGCTGGAAACGCTGCGCCGCACCATCGCTCAGCGTCGAACGGTAACGATTGAGTACGATGTCGGCGGCGAAGGGCGTGTCGAGCGCCGAACAGTTCGCCCGCTGGAACTGGAACGACGCCATGATGCCTGGTATCTGCGCGCCTATTGTCTGCGCCGCCGGGCGGAACGGACGTTTCGGGTTGATCGGGTGCGGGCATGGACAATCTCATAAGATCACTCTAAACATGGACGTTGAAACCGCGTCTGGGAAAGCAGTCGGCGTGGGCTGTGGACCGGCTCAGCCCGCGCCGAGGCGCGACACGGGTCGTTGACGAAAGACCGTCCGCCACAGGTGGGCTGCGACCGCTTGCGCCTCTGTGTACGCTGATTTGAACAGTATCGACGCTAGACGAAGTAGTGGGTCGGGTCGCGGCTGACCACGCCGATGCCGACGATCTGGATGCGCTTGACGGCTGCCTCGTCGAGGCGGTAGCAACGCACACTGTCGGTGTTCGGGTCGATCAGGTTGCGCAGATCACGCAGCACTTTTGTGAAAGCGCGCGCGTCCAGGTCGCACTCGAAGACACTGTACTGGACGCGCGTCCCCCACCCTTTCAGGTATTTCATTACCTTCGTGCGCCGCCGGTCGTCGATGATGTCGTAACTGATGATCGTGAACATAAGCGCTCCATCCTTGCACCTGATGTTGTCATATGTGCAGCCGGCGTTGGCTGCGACCGGCTCAGCCACCCCCAGCACCGTCGTCGTCTGCTTCAGCAGGCAGCCGGCGTTGGCTGCGACCGGCTCAGCCAATGCCAGCACAGTAAGGGTCAATGGCTGGTTCAAGGAGTTTGGAAACTCCTTTAGCGTGCAACCAGCGGGAGATGCACCAGGGTGTACGGGTTGGGATTGGCGGCGATAAAGGTCGAAAGTTCCGCCTGTCGGACAAACGGTTCGCCTTGTCTGGACGATCCGCTCGCGGTCACTGTGAATGTCGCCGTGCCAGGTTCACGCGGTCCGAGCAGCAACGCCGCATAGACCCCATCACCGGCCGCGCCGTCGCCATGCAACCCGTCGTCGTGCATCGGCACGGTGAATGGCGTCGTCTGGCCGGGATACTGCACGCTGAGCAGCACATTCGCGCCAGTTATCGGCGCATCGTCTGCCAGGGTGACGAAGCCGATAATCGGTTCGGTTGTCAGATACTCGGTTTTGTCGGGATAGAAGCCGAGCGTCAGGTCGGCACGCGCCGTGGCGCGTACCACAAACGGTTCGTCGGTTGACGCCGGTAACGCCGGTGGCGCAGCCGGTTCGTCAGGTTCGACGTTGCGCGCTTCTAGCAATGAATCAACCGGCGCAATCCCGTTTTCAACCTCCGGTTCCAGGTGTTCTTCCCCTGCGACCTCAGATGGCGGCGCGTCTGCTGCAACGATGCCCGGCGACGAAGCGGCGCGGCTGACGCGCATTCGCCATACGCCTGGCGTAAGCGTCGGTGTGCGCACGCGGTAGTAGGCATAGGTGTCGCCGGAGACGTAGACAACATCCGAATTTATGGTCGGCGTGGCAGGATCGATGCTGACGCCGGAAGGCGTCTGCAACGTCAGGGCGACTCCGGCGCCGGGATTTGTCCAGCTGACCCAGAAGGTTGCCTCCGCGATCGACGGATCTATCGTCACCTCCTGGGTCACAACGTCGCCAGGCGCAACGCTTCCGTTCGCCGTCGCCAGCGTCTGGCGGTTGCTGATAGCGCCGGACGCATTGCGAACGACAATGCCAAGCCCGGCGATACCGCGCGGCGTCGCGCCAGGCGTGCCATCGACCTGTAACAGTAACAGTGTCACAACAGCGCCTCCTGCAGCAGCATCGCCAATCCCATCAGCGCCGCAGCCACAAGCGCAAGCGCCGTCGCCACACAGCCACGCGCCAAGCGCCCCGGAGAGGGCAGAGCGATCCGCAGCGGCGGCGCGAACAGCGTCGCCAGCGCCAGCACTGCTGCCAGGCACGCGGGAACCGCCAGACATCAAACCATTGCCGTTGCTCCCTTCGTTTCGAAGCGCCGATTATTCCATCGCCCACATCGAGCGCAGAGCGGGGAAAGTCGCGGGGTTGATCAAGATGCTCCTGCCTTGAGCGTAGCAGAAGAGACCGTCACAAACGTGACGAAAGGCGCCGGATTTGATCGCGTGTGGTGTTGAATGTTCCACGTTGAACGTAGAACGTTCCCGGCAGAGACGTTGCATCGCAATGTCTCTGATCGTCACATGGGTTCAGGTGGCGCGTTCCCGGCGTCAAACGTTTCCGACAGAGACGTTGCACCGCAACGTCTCTGATCGTCATGTGGGTTCAGGTTGCAGGTTGGAAGGTGGGAAGGTGGAAAGGCGCAGGCGGAAGGGCGACGTAGGGGCGACCCGGCGGGTCGCCCAGGCAAAGAAGAACCGTAGCGAGCGCAGAGCCTGGCGTATGATAGAACACGGATATGCATGCACGGATTGAGACGGATGTGTCGGATCAGGCAATGCATGCCATCACTCTCCACCTGCTTGCCCGACAACTGATGAAAATTCACCAAATAATCCGGCATTCGCTCAGCACCCGGCGGCTGAAGCCGCGGGCTACGGTTGCGAAGCCCGCCTGCGCGGGCTGGATGTGGCGCTATTGGATTATTTGCTCAAAAAACCATCAGTGGTCTGTAAAGCAAGTTTTCCGGTGATTTACCGGTCGGGCAAGGCGAAAAACCTGCCGCTTCCTGGTGAGGTAAATGTTCACCGAGATCGGAGTTGCAAAAAGTCAGAAAACTTCGTTTACGAACTAAGCGGTGGGGCGCCCCTGGGAGATCGGGCGACCCACCGCGTCGCCCAGGCAAAGGCGATGGCCAGTGAGCTGCGGCCACCTGACCGTCACCAACAGACATCTGGCGTAGACATTGACCCGTCGATAAAACCACAGAGGCACAGAGAACACAGAGGGTGAAGGTTGAAAGTCATTCCTCACCTCTCACCTCTCACCTCTCACCTCTCACCTCTCACCTCTCACCTCTCACCTCTCACCTCTCACCTCTCACCTCTCACCTCTCACCTCTCACCTCTCACCTCTCACCTCTCACC
>CALGYB010000063.1 GCA_937935075.1 uncultured Roseiflexus sp.
GCGGGCGGCGCGCCCGCCCTCACAGCACGCGGGCGGCGTGGGGAGCGGACATTACGCGCCAGCGGGGTTTTGGGGCAGTGAGCGCGGGCATGCAGTCCAGGCAGACGATGTCTGTCAGGGACGTTGTGTTTCCTGTTACAATGACAGCGCCACTGCTGGAGAAGCGCGTTTGACAGGAAGAAACCCTTACCTTGCGCTCTGGATTCAGATGTCGCGTTCTACTTATACGAATGCGCGGTCATTTGGACAATAATGGTCTTTGAGAACACAATCCGGTATCGCCCGGTGCAGCCCGCGCAGGCGGGCTTGGCGCCTGTAGCCTGCGGCTTCGGTCGCCGGACAGACGAGTGGATAGCGGAATACGTATACAAAAACCATTCTTGCCGGGGCGTGCAGCAGAGCGCAGGGGCGCTGCGGGCGAAAGCCCTCGCTGAGGACCTGAAAGCCCCGTTGGGGCTGCTTGCCAATACGCAGTCTGCGTCCACGACATGCCTGCCGGTGCGCGTTGACCGTTGCGCTTTGCACAACGAACGCTCGAACATCGTGTCTGACTGAACGCCACTTGGTATCACTATGGCTTCAACCCGACGATCATTCA
This sequence comes from uncultured Roseiflexus sp., assembly GCA_937935075.1. GTDB lineage: Bacteria > Chloroflexota > Chloroflexia > Chloroflexales > Roseiflexaceae > Roseiflexus. The sequence goes on from CALGYB010000063.1 coordinate 599, forward strand.
CAACACGCCTTTTAGAAGGCGCTGCTGCGCTTACTGCCAGAACCTGGCCCCTGGCGGCGCGGTTGCTGCCAGAACGCCTGGAGTTCGACGATACGCCGTCGCTCTGGCACACCGGAACACCGGACTATCAGCCACGTCCGCCGCTCAGAGGCGCCATCAGCGCCGATCTGGCGATCATTGGCGGCGGCTTCACCGGCGTCAGTACGGCATATCATATTGCGCATCGTTTTCCACAGCGTCGCATTATCCTGCTCGAAGCGACATCGCTGGCGAATGGCGCCAGTGGACGCAACGGCAGTCTGGCGCTCAACTGGATCAATGGCATCGACACCAGCGATCCCGATCTGACGCGCAAGGTCTACGACCTGACCAGCGCCGGGCTGGTCGCCATCCGCACCGTGATCGAGCGCCACTACCTGCCAGTGGAACACCGCTTCGATGGCACACTGACGTTGCATACCAGCCCGGAGCGCGCCGAGGCGGCGCACGCCGAAGCCGAATATCTTCAAGCATTGGGGATTCCGGTGCGCTTCCTGCACGCCGGTGAACTACGTTCACAGTTCGATGCGTGTGGCGTCTACGGCGCAACGCTCGAACCAGAGACGGGGCAGATCAACGGCGCACAGTTCGTGCGCGGATTGCGTCCCATTCTAGAAGAGCGCGGTGTTGCAATCTATGAGCAGACACCGGTGCTGCGCATTCGGACCGGTCGTATCATCCGGCTCACAACGCCGCAGGGAGAGGTATGCGCGTCAGCGGTCGTGCTGGCAACCAATGGGTACACCGGTAAGCTGGGGTTGTTCCGCGATGCGCTGTTTCCGCTTCATTCGAGCGTTTTCGCCACTGCACCGTTAACCCCGGAGCAACAACAACGTCTGGGCTGGCGGGCATTCGCCGGGTTCGCCGATGACCTGGATCGCATTTCGTATGGTGCGCTGACGCGCACGGGGCATCTGGTGTTCGGCGGCGGCAGCAATCAGGCATACGCCTACCTGTTCAACAATCGCACCCGCCTGCCCCCGGAAAGTGCACTTGCCCGGAAGTCACAGGCGGCAATTGCGCAGACGCTGGCGGGGTATTTTCCCTCCGCCGCAACCCTGCCGATCGCTTGCCGCTGGAGCGGAGTGCTGGGCATTACGCTGAACCGCCAGCCGCTGTGGGGACGGTGGGGCGAGTACCGGAACGTCTATTACGCGCTGGGGTACTCCGGTCATGGCGTCACACTGGCTAATCTGGCCGGCGAGTTCATTGCCGACCTGTATGGCGGGGACGATAGTCGCTGGGGCTGGTTGCCGTTCTATGAAGGGCGCTACCCGCCGATACCGCCAGAGCCGTTCCGCTGGTTGGGGTATCAGGCGTTCACCCGGCTCACCGGACGCTCACCGAGGGTGTGAGCGACGGTCATTGCGAGGCGCTTCCGTGCCGGGTGTTTGAACACACCCTGTCCGGCGGCAGCGAACATCGTGATCGGCGTCGCTTCGCTCGCAATCACACCGAACAACGGGATCTATCCTGCGCCAGGCGTGGGAACAAGCCAGGTCGTTTCGCCGAAGGGAAGATTCTTCAGAACAACTACCAGCGTCGAAGCGTTCAGATTGACCGGACGATCAATAATGGCGCTGCCCCGCACCCGTTCGCCCGAGCGGGCGCGCAGTTCACGCGGTTGTGAAAGGTCATCCGTCACCAGATAGCGCGTGCCGACCGAGTCGCGCACTTCGATATTCTCGGCGGTCAGCGGCATTGCGACACTCTCATCGCTCAAATTGTTGCGCAGACTCCATTTGAGCGTGATCCTGCCATTGCAGAACTCGACTTCCTCAAGCGTCACCACGACATCGGGCGTCAACCCCGGAGCGTTGCCGCCGACACCGACATTTTCCCACCTGCCATTCATCATACGGCGCCCCACCGGTTGAAAGCCGCTCCAGACGCAGGAACTGACCGACGAGATCGCTCCGGCGTCGGCGCCGCCGGCTGGCAGGCTGGTTGAAACCACCATGCTCTGCGCCGGTTGATCGGGACGAGGCAGCGACCGCCCCTGACCGAACAGAATGCCCAGAAGAACGACAATGATCAGGCTCGACGCCAGTGCGATGCGTCCTGTCCAGGATTGCCACAGACGCAGGAGATTCTGTGAGAATGGCGTGGGTGTGGGCGGCGCTTGCGGCTTTGGAGCAGCATCGGCTGCTCCCGAAGGTTCACCGGCGGTTGGCGCGGTGGTTGGGGCAGTCATCGATCCTGATGGCGCCGTGATCACGGGCTGTTCCTGCGGAACGGCGCGCTCCATCACGACCGGCGATTCGTCGAGGCGCGGAAGGACGCCAGCCAGCAGCGTGTTGATCTCTGTCCAGCGGGTCAGATGGAGAAGTTCCGGGATGCGCAGCATCTCCTCATCGGTCAGGTCAATCTCGCTCGACCGCTCAGTCACCAGGTAGGCGGGCAATTCATCAAGCCCCTTCAGATCAACCTTCCAGTCGGTTTCGACGTGCGAACCTTCCTGAAGCGTTGGTGCGATGACCACGAGACGCCGGCAGGTGCGAAAATCGACGGTCTTCGCCTTCTGGGGCGATAACAGTTCGGCACGGTGGTCGTTGAGAAAATTGACCAGATTGTAGTAGTAGGAGATGACCTGGTTGTAAGGGTTCTTCCGACCGGGGTTCAACCGCTTGCGCTCGCCGTTGGAGCCTTCAACAAACCAGGGACCGTTGACATCGCCGAAGACCTTGCCATCACAATGCTTCAGTTCGATAATGAAGACCCCGTCCTGCTTGACGATGACCAGGTCGATGCTGCGCCCGCCAACCGTGAAATCGGCCAGGATCAGATACAGGCCGTCGAGACGATCAAGCCCACGCGCCAGCGCCATAATTGCGCGACGTTCGTTGGCATGCTCTGGTTTTTCTCCAATCCAGACCTGAACTGCCACCCGGAATCTCCTCTAGCGCCTGAACGCACGCGGCGCACGGCGCCGCGCGCGTGATGCTTCGTTGCGTCTCGTATCAAGGGAAGTGGCGTCATTCGTCCGAGGACCGCGAGATCGGGGCGGGGTCGGGCGTGAACAGGGACCAAACCTTCCTGTTTTATTATCGCGCATGTTGCTGTTGGATGCAATAAGCGAACGTGATCATGCGGTGATCATTTTGCAAGCGCAACGATCACGCCTTCGTCGGCGCGCAATTCGAGTTCGCCATGCACGGCGCTGCCGCCACGATCAAGGTGTGTCGAGAGTGCGATGGTCCCTTCGCCGATGCCGGCAAGGTTCACACGGGCAGGCTGCGAGGCGAAGTTGAGGGCAACCAGGAACCGGCAGCCATTCGCTTCACGCACAAATGCAAGCACCGACTGGCGTGCTGCGTCATCACCTTCGACGTTGACCCCCTGGTACGAACCGACCGATAGCGCCGGTTCGGAACGGCGCAGCGCCAGCAAACGACGGTAGAGCGACAGCATCGAATGCGGCGCGTTGCGCTGCGCCGCCACGTTGCGCTGGCGGTAATCGTCGGCAAGGGGCAGCCACGGCTGAACTTTGCTGAACCCGGCGTATTCGCCGGCATCCCACTGCATCGGCGTGCGTTGCGGGTCGCGCCCATGCCCTTCGCCAGGCACATTTTTCTCGAACGGATCCTGGACGCGATCCGGCGGGATTGGCACATTGTGCATGCCAATCTCATCGCCGTAGTAGATCGTGGGTGTGCCGCGCAATGTCAGGAGTAACATAGCAGCGACGCGCGCCTGCGCTTCGCCGATCCGGCTGGCGATCCGCGGCTGGTCGTGGTTCCCCAACACCCAGTTGGGCCAGCCATGCGGCGGGAGCAGCGCTTCATAGGCGGCAATCGTCTGTGCAATGATGTGCGCGTCCCATGGCAACAACACCAGCGCAAAATTGAATGGGAGGTGCGCTTCGGGCGCTTCAGACGTGCCGTAGTAATGCATCAGGCGGTCATATGGCAGATAGATCTCGCCGACCATCATCCGCTCATCGTATGCGTCGAGCACCCGACGCATCATGGCGACAATCTGGTGAACCGCCGGCTGATCGGCGGACCAGGTTTCGAGCAGGCGCATGTGCGGCATCATGCCGGGTTTCCAGTCGGGATTGGGCGGATTGTCGCGGAACTGTTCGTCCTTGATCATCAGCCACATGACGTCAACGCGAAACCCATCAACGCCACGATCGAGCCAGAAGCGCATGGCATCGAGCATCGCCGCCTGCACCTGCGGATTGCGCCAGTTCAAATCGGGCTGTTCTTTGAGGAAGAGATGCAGGTAATACTGCCCGGTGGCAGGGTCGTATTCCCAGGCCGATCCGCCAAAATACGACAGCCAGTTGTTCGGCGGGCCGCCATCGGGCGCCGGATCGCGCCAGATGTACCAGTCGCGCCTGGGGTTGTCGCGCGAACTGCGCGATTCGATGAACCAGGGGTGCTGATCCGACGTGTGGTTGGGTACGAAGTCGAGGATGACTCTCAGATTGCGCCGGTGCGCATCGGCAATGAGCGCATCGAAGTCGGCGAGTGTGCCGAACAACGGGTGAATATCGCAGTAATCGGCGACATCGTAGCCAAAATCAGCCATGGGCGACGGGAAGATCGGTGAAAGCCAGATGGCGTCGATTCCCAGATCAACCAGATAATCGAGGCGCGAGCGAATGCCGCGCAGATCGCCGACACCATCGCCATTGCTGTCCTGAAAGGAACGGGGGTAAATCTGGTAGATCACACCACGCTGCCACCAGAGATGCCCGGTCGGTTGCGTCGTCATGTCCGACCTCCATTTCACATGTAGCGAGAAGGAGCGTGATACGCCGGTATGGGCGCTCTGTCATGGAACGACCCGGCGCCATTATACCGCGTAACGCTCCCGCTGTTCATGGGTAACTGTTGGGTCCAGGCATCATTTGTCAGGAGCCACGGCGTTGCTGGCAAACGGCGTCCGCGCTGAGCGCACGAAGCCCCGCTGACGCGGGGCTGGCTCAGGACCTGCGTCCACGCCGGGGCGAGGGCGCGGCAGCGCCCTTCGTGCGATCAGCCCGACGGTTTAGCGTCGGGCGCCGCGTCGGGCGGCACGGCAGGCGCCGCCTGACAAATCATGCCTGCACTCGTAACTGTTTACCCTCTTCCTGGGAGCGCAGGCGTTCTATGCGGCGCCCCGGGACGGCGGGACGCCGTGCGTTGGCGCTTGCTGAGGCCATTCCGCCGCCGCTTCTCCTTTTCGGGGGCTGCCCCCACCCCCCGTTTTGGGCGACTGGCGGCATCGTTGACCCCAACTGTGAACAGTTATATTCATAGCGCGTCTGCGTGTCGCAGATGGAGCGCTTTGCTGCTATACTCACCCATGCCGGAGAAAGCGCGCCGGCGCACTGAACGCTGGAAAAGGGAGGAAAGTCGTGCCTGATCTTCCTATTCGCCGTATGCTCATGTACCGACACGGCGTTGGCTACTTCGAGCGCCGCGGGACGGTCGCCGGCGCCGAACTGCACCTGATGTTCCCACGCGACGCTATGGACGATATTCTGAAAAGCCTGATCGTCCTCGATTTGAGCGAGGGTCAGGTGCTGGGCATCGATATCGAAACGCCGGAGGATCGCGCAAAACAAATCGAGCGCGGCTCCATCCACCTTTCCGACACGCGCAGTCTGCTCGATCTGCTGCGTGACCTGCGCGGGCGCGGGGTGCGCCTGTGGATCGAGGCGGAGCGCCGCCACGAGCCTGCCGCCGAGGAGGTTCTCGAAGGCGCCGTCATCGGCGTCGATCTGGATGAAAAGGAGCCGCTCGACAAGCCGCTGCTCTCGCTCTACCTGGCAGAACAGCGCGAAGTGCGCACCATACCGGTGCGGCGCATTGCGCGCCTGGCAATCCTCGACGACCGCGCCGCAGCCGATGTGACCTACTTCCTGCGTGCGGCGCAGAGTGAGGAAGACCGGCGCGCTGCCATCGTGCGCCTGTCGGAAGGCGACCATGAGATATTGGTGGGATATATCGCCCCTGCCCCCTCCTGGCGCGTCAGCTATCGCCTGCTGGCGGAGCCGAAACCCGATGGCAGCGACTCCGCCAATGGCGGCAGGCGTGATATGGGTGCGCAGGTAGCGGTTCTGCTTCAGGGGTGGGGCCTGTTCGACAACCAACTCGATGAAGACCTCGAGAATGTCGAATTGACCCTGGTTGCCGGCATGCCGGTGTCGTTCCGCTATCGCCTGTACGAACCCCACACGCCCGAACGCCCTCTGGTGCAGGACGATGTGCGGACGGTCGCCGCGCCGGTCGAGTTCCAGGCAAAACGGGCGACAGCGGCGCCGCCCGGCGCATCTCTTGAGGTCGGCGCGCTCGACGAGATTGGCTTTGACGACGTTGACCTGGAGTCGCTGGCAGCAGCAGCGCCGCCGGCAATCAGCATGGAGAATCTCGAACGTTCCACAGAAGCAGCCAGTATAGGCGAAGAACGCGGCGCGCTGTTCCAGTATCGCGTGGCGCATCCGGTCAGCGTGGCGCGCGGCCGCTCCGCTATGGTTCCGATTGTGAGCCGACGCCTCGATGGACGCAAGGAATTGCTCTACAACGGTCGCAAACTGCCCGGTCATCCGGTTGCAAGCCTGCGTATGCTGAACGAAACCGGCTTGACGCTCGAACGCGGACCGGTGACAGTCGTTGAGCAAGGCGATTATGCCGGTGAGGCTGTGCTCCCCTTTACCCGCGCCGGGGCGGAAATGATCGTCGCGTATGCGGTCGAACTTGGAGTGACGATCACGGAGGAGCGCCATTTACAGCGTACCATGGCGGGGTTGAGCATCTCCAAAGAGTATGCGGTCTTCGAGGAATGGGATGTCTGGCAGAGGCGCTACCGCATCACCAGCACTCTGCCTGATGCCGTGACCATCGTGATCGAACAGGAGCGACTGGCGGACTACGACCTGTTCGAGACGCCGGCGCCGGCCGAAGAGGCGCACAACGTCGCGCGCTGGCCCGTGCGCTGCATACCCGGCGTCGAGACGGTCTTCACGGTCAGCGAACGGCGCAAGACCTCACGCTACGAAGAGGTGCGCGACCTCAACATGCACCAGATCCGGTCGTTCCTGCGCGACAAATACCTCGATCAGGCGACATTCAAGGCGCTCGAGCGCATTCTGTCGCTGTATGATCAGGTTGCGAAGCATGAGGCGACGCTGGAAGACATCGAGGAGGAGCGGAAGGACATCCTGGCGCGCCAGCAGCAGATCCAGGGAAATCTCGGTCCGTTGGGGCGTGAGGGGAGCGAACGGGCGCTGCGCGAACGATATGTCGCGCTGCTCAATCAACTTGAAGATCGTCTGAGCGAACTGCGTTCCCGTGAGCAGAAAACGCGCGCCGCAATCGAACGGCTGGAGCAGGAAGCGAGGCAGGCGCTTGCGGCATTGTCGAAGCCTTAATTCTCATCCTAACATCGCCGTCGATCAGACACGATGTTCGCGCGTTCGTTGGGCAAGGCGCACCGTTCAACGCGTACCGGCAGGCATGTCGTGGATGCAGACTGCGCAGTCCGCCCGGCGGCTGAAGCCGCAGGCTACGGGCGCCAAGCCCGCCTGCGCGGGCTGCATCGGGCGATACCGGATTATTTTCTCAAAAACCATTATTGACTTCACTGCACAAGGCTAACCACGAAGGTCACAAATGGACACAAAGGAAATGCTCTTCATTTTTATGAACCTTCGTGCGCTTCGTGTCCTTTGTGGTTTAAGCCTTTGTGCAGTGGACTCAGTATTGTCCAAATGACCGCGTATTATACTGATGCGCGATCATTCGTACCATACTGCCAGGACGCGCAGCAGGACGCCGGGGCGCTGCGGGCTGAAGCCCGCGCTGAAGATATGGAAGCCCCGCCGGGGCTGCTGACGCCAGGGTGCAGCAGCGTCCACAACACGACTGCCGGGGCGCACGGCAGGATGTCTGATCGCTGCGGGCGAAAGCCCGCGCTGGGGACGCGGTTCGACTGCGCTCACCGCAAGTGTAAGCCCCGCCCGGGCTGCTGATGCCAGGGCGCGTCAGCGTCTACGACTGCCGGTGCGCATTGTGGATCGTTACGCCGTGCCAACCGGGCGCTCGAATATCCTGTCTGACTGACCGCAAGGTGGTATTATCGTCATCAGTCGCCGGGCGAATAGGCGGATAGCGGAATATGTATTCCCATCAGTCGCCGGGCAGGGAGGCCGGGGGAAAGGTCTCGTCCAACAGCCGCTGCGCCTCGTTGCCGGCGCCATACGCCAGGAAGAGCGGCGTTTCGCCATCGGGCAGCCGTGGCGACGTCAGCCGGCGCGCCGCCGAACCAAGCGCTGCGAGCGCCGCTTTTCGCTCCTCGTCGGACGCATCCGGGGGCAGGATCAGCAGCGCATCGCCGGTGACCGTCGCCGACAGCCGGGCGCCGTCGAAGACGCCAACTGTGAGGTCGCTCGTCAGAAAGCGCACCGTATCCTGCTCGATCAACCGTCGATCAAGAAAAACCTGAACAGCGCGCAGGCGCGGATCGTTCGCTTTTGCTGCCATTCGTGCAACTCGCCCTGCCGCCGTCTCCGTCTGATCAAACTCGTTGTAGACTGCCGGATTGCGCGGCATAGCGATGAAGTAGAGCCAGACATTGAACGCCAGACTCGCCATTAGCATTCCCGCGACGACTGCTGGCGCAAGGCGTTGCCACCGTTGCCCCCCGGCGCTTTTCGTCTCTGTGATGAGTGTATCGAGCGCCATGCCCGCCAGCATGCAGGATGGAGCGAGAGCGCCAAGGGATCGCATAGCATGGGGCGCATTCGTGCTAAAGACGCCTGGAATAAGCGCCAGCGCCAGCCAGAGCAACAGCGGAAACGCCCGTGATCGCCAGCCCGCAACTGCCAGCCCGACGCCGATAGCGAAACACGTTCCGGCGAGCGGGTCGAGCATCGGCGCGCCCGGAGCGTGATGACGCCCGTTGGGATCGCCGGCGACATGCCACATGCCCAGATAGCGCGTGATGTTGTCCAGCACCAGCGCGGCGGTGCGTTTTTCGAGGTTCTGTGCATTGCTGATCGCAACTGCTCCGGTGCGGCGGTTGTACCCCTCGAAATCGCCGGCAATGAACGCAAGGAGCGGCAGCAGGACAATGACCCCTGCAATCGCCGCTGCCCCGAGCGCAGGCAACGCCCGCCGCCACGCGCCCATATCACGCCCGAGACGCAGCGCCGTCAGCGCTGCAAACACCAGCGGCGCCAGGCGCCCGGTATGGTAGGCATATGCCGCCAGCGCCGCCAGCGCACCCGCCAGCGACATTCCGGCGACAGCGCGCCAGCGCACGGGGTGCTCCAGCGCACGCCACATAACCCCGATGGCGGTCAATTCGAGCAGATGGTCGAGCGTCGCAGGAAATGCCCAGCGGCTCATACTCAGTCCCCAGGATGCCCAGGCGAGGAACGCTGCGCCGTAGAGCGCAGCCCGCGCTCCAAGGATCGGACGCACCGCCCACCAGAGCGCCAACGGCATGAATGCGCCTGCCAGCGCACTGACCAGTCGCACCGCACCGACGCCTGGCCCCGTCATTGCCAGCACCGGCGCCATCAGGTAGAACAACAGCGCCGGCAGGTCTGCGCCAGCCACCACGTAGACCGGTCGGAAAGCAGGGTCATTCCAGATGCGTAGCGCCAGCAAACCATGGCGCGCCTCGTCGCGCCACATGCCGGATGGCAGGTCGTCGAGGCGATAGACGCGCAGAACGAGCGCCACAACGGTGATGACCGCCAGCGCCAGCATTTCGGCGTGTCGTGTTGGCGATGCGTTGAGCCTGTCGAAACGCTGCTGAGCGCTCTCGATCGTCAACCCTGATTGCGGAAGCAGCGCAGCAGCCATCAGAGTCACAGTCGCAATAAGCCCGATCATTCCGAATACCGGCGGCACTCCCAGACGCAACGCCACAACCAATAGCAGCGCAACAGCGACGCCGCCCCATGTAACAGACAGCCTGATAGGACGCAAAGACACACGAGCACGCGCCAGCAGCGGATACGCCGGTCTCCAGGCGACAGCCAGCGCCAGCGGCAGCGCAGGCCACCAGGGCCAGCCGAGCGTCGGCAGAACGTAGCCGGCTGCCACCGGAAACGCGGCTGCAACGCCGATAAGCAGCGCCAGCGCCACAACGCAGCCCCAGCGCAGCAGCGTTTCGGCAGATGTGCGATGCGGTATGCGCCGGCGGTGCGCTGAGCCTGTCGAAGCGACGAGCAGCAACCAGCCCAACAGAGGAAAGGATGCGAGAAAGAGTGCGCGCACCGGCGGCGGCAACCAGGCGGACCCGGCAACCGGCAGTGCCGCGAACTCCGACAGCGCCACGCCCAGATCACGACCATCGCCGGGCGGACGGTAGGCGGCAGTACGCAGCAACAGCGGCGTATCACCCGCCGGATCGGTCGGCGTAAGCAGGTAGTAGCGCCGCCACCCGGAAGTAACCACAAAGACGCCAGCGGAACGACCACGCATGCTGATCGATAACTCCGGGGAGTCGGCAGAGTCGCGTGGTGCAGCCAGACGCATCATCACCCGCGCCGGTCGTCCGTCGAAGCCAAAGAGGAACAACGCCGCCTCCGGGCGCGACCAGCGAAAGACGTCGGTCAGATTGCGCTCGACATCGTAGAAGCCGGCCAGCGTGCGACGCGCCTCCGGGTCTTCAACCGATAGACGCTGATCCGGCCAAGCCAGGCGCGTGCCGAGGAGCAGCGGCAGAGTCACCAGCAACAGCAGAAGGATGCTGCCATCGAGTGCAACAGGCGAGGCGATACGAATCGATTGAAGGCGATGCCAGCGCACGTTCCAGGTTTCCGTCAGCAGATGCCCCAGCGACGCGCCATCATACCCGAGGGTGGAACGCACTGCAAGTTATGATTGACAGAATAGAACACATGTGCTATACTCAATACAGCAACAAACTGACATTCAGGAGGGAAGAGCATGTACCAGAAAGAAATCGTCTACGACCGCGACACTCACGACTATGCCATGTATCTGGATGGCGAACTCGTCGGTTTTGCGCGAACATACCACGAGGCGGAAGTCACCCTCGACCAGTTGATCTTCGAACTGATCAGCGGCGAGTACTTCCGCGAGGCGGCATAGGACCCGCCCGGCGGCGCATTTCCTCATGTCTGCGCTGTGTTATCGATTGACTCCTGACCGGCACGCGCTGCATCAGAACGCCGTTCACACGCGCGGGCATAACGCGGCGGTTTGCCGCCTCCCAGTTTGCCCCGGAACGTCATTCCACGCGCGCGGGCATACATCCCGCGCAAAGCCCACACGCGCGGGCATACATGCCCGCGCTGAGCTCACAAAGCCCCGCTGGCGCGGGGCTGACCGCATTTGTTTCTGCGCATTTGCTCCTACGCGCCACGAAGCCCCGCTGGCGCGGGGCTGGCGACGAGCATCCGCTTGCTCCGTGGCAAGCGGGCGGAGGCGTCCTTTCCAACCCGCGACGGCGGGCGGCGCGTTCCATACCCCGCGACTTCAGTCACCGGGCGGGCAGGCGCATAACGGCATATTGATTCAAACTCCATCATCGTGGGATTGACATCCCTCTCTCCGCCTGCTATCATTGCCGCGTTCGTAAAAAGCCCTTTACCTATACCCGGCATACCTGATGGCTCCTCCCTGGAAGCAGCATCTCGATGCGCTGCGGATCGCCGATCTCAGCGCGATATTTCGCACACCAAAACCGGTCATCGGCATGGTCCACCTCTGGCCCTTGCCGGGTGCGCCAGGGTATACCGGGTATGGGATGCAGGCGATCATCGATCAGGCAGTCGCCGATGCCCACGCGCTCGCCGAAGGCGGTGTCGATGGGCTGATTGTCGAGAACATGTGGGACATTCCATTCCGCGCCGGTCCGCACGTGCAGTCGGAGAGCATCGCCGCCCATGCCGTCGCAGCGCACGCTGTTCGCCGGGCGATCGATCTGCCGCTGGGGATCAACCTGGTGCACAACGGCGGGGTTGCGTTGCTGGGAGTCGCCCTGGCAGCCGGCGCCAGTTTCATTCGGGTCTGCATGTTCACCGGTGCAGGAGTGTGGGACGCGGGCGCCTGGGATGAGGGGTGCGCCGCCGATCTGATGCGCCGGCGCAAGGAATTGCACGCCGAACACATCAAGATCTTCGCTGATGTCGATAAGAAACACTCGGTGCGCTTCCCCGGCATCGACCTGGCGACCCATATCGAATGGACGCGCTTCTTCGGCGCGGATGCGCTGATCGTCTCCGGGCGCATGACCGGCGATGCGCCTGATCTGGAGAAGGTGCGTCAGGCAAAAGCGCTTTGCGGTGATCGTCCGCTCCTGATCGGCAGCGGCGCCGATGAGCGGAACATTGGCGCCTTTATGGACGTGGCGGATGGTGTGATTGTCGGGTCGAGCATTAAACAGGACGGTCGCATCGAAAACCCGGTGGACGCCGAACGAGTGCGACGGTTTGTCGCCGCAGCACGTGCGCGTATGTAAATAAGGACCGCTCTGCCGACGGCAAAAAGGAGCCGCCACGCGGCTTGCCCGTGAGGCGACTGCGTAACTCCCGTTACTGATACTCATGCGCGGTTATTCGTACCATACTGACGGAGCGCGCAGCGGGACGCCGGGGCGCTGCGGGCGAAAGCCCTCGCTGAGGACGCGGCTCGACCGTGCTCACCGCACGCGGTTCGACTGCGCTCACCGCAAGTGAAAGCCCCGCTGGGGCTGCTGATGCCAGGGCGCGGTCAACGTCTACGAATGCCGCTGCGCGTTGACTGGTGCGCCGTGCGAATCGGGCGCGCGAACATCTTGTCTGACTGACCGCACGTTAGTATGACGACAGAGATGCACGCTATGAGTCTTCACGACAAAACGGCGCTGGTGACCGGCGGGGCGCGACGATTGGGGCGGGCAATTGCCCTGGCGCTCGGTCGCGCGGGCATGCGCGTTGCGATTCATTACCATGCGTCAGCATCGGCGGCTGAGCAGGTCCTGGCGGAATTGCGCGCAACTGGCGCTTCCGCTATCGCCATTCCTGGCGACCTGAGCCGCAGCGCTGACTGTGAACGTGTCGTAGATGAAGCGCTGGCACAGTTGGGGGGCCTCGATTTACTGGTCAACAACGCGGGCATCTGGGGACCGACGCCGGTTGGGAGTGTGACCGAAGAGCAGTGGGACGAGTTGCTCCACACCAATCTGCGCAGCATGTTCTTCGTCGCCCAACGTGCCGTCGATGCCCTGCGCGCGTCACGCGGCTCAATCGTCAACATCGCGGATGTTGGCGTCGAGCGTCCCTGGCGCAACCACACGCCCTATCTGGTCAGCAAAGGCGGGGTTATTGCCCTGACGAGGGCGCTGGCGAAAGACCTGGCGCCCGAGGTGCGGGTCAACGCCGTGGCGCCGGGTCCGGTGCTCCTCCCCGACGACTGGAGCGCCGAACAGCAGGAACAGGTCGCACGAACGACGCTGCTGCGGCGCGTCGGCAGCCCGGACGACATTGCGGGCGCCGTGCTCTACCTGGCGCAGGCCGGGTATGTGACCGGCGTTACGCTGCCGGTGGATGGGGGGTATCTCCTGCACTGATCGCTTCACTGACGATCTCGCCGCTGCGTCCGCCGCTCTTGCGCACCAGGCGGATAGCGCCGATCTGCATCTCGCGGTCGATGGCTTTACACATATCGTAGATTGTCAACGCTGCAACGCTCACGGCGGTGAGCGCCTCCATCTCAACGCCAGTTTTACCGATGGTGCGCACCGTCGCCTCGATCTGCACAGTTGAGGCGGCTGCATCGAGGCGCACATCCACTGCCACGTGCGTCAGTAACAACGGATGGCAGAGCGGGATCAGGTCAGGCGTGCGTTTGGCGGCCATGATGCCGGCAATCCGCGCCGTAGCGAGGGCATCGCCCTTGGGCATATCACCGGCCGCCAGGCGTTGCACTGTTTCGGGGCGCATCCGCACCTCGCCGCGCGCCACTGCCTCGCGCAGCGTTTCGTCCTTTGCGCCGACATCGACCATGCGCGCTCTGCCAGATTCGTCGAGGTGGGTCAGATCGCTCATTGCACAGGGGTTCATAAATGGAAAAGCCGCTCGTTCAAGCGGCTTTTTGGAGCGGGAGACGGGATTCGAACCCGCGACCTATACCTTGGCAAGGTATCGCTCTACCAACTGAGCCACTCCCGCATCAGCAATCAGGATTATAGCAGATCGAATGAGAAATTGCAAATCGATTTGCAGAATAGCGAAGCGACGAAGCGTTACCAGAGGGAGTAGGGGATCACATCGAACGAAATGCCGCATAGTACGCGCGGCTGATTGCAGTGCGCAGCGCGGCTTCTTCAGGACCTGGAACGCCAGGATTGCGACTCAGTGCCTCTGCCAGCGTCAGGTAGTCAGCCCACTCGAAGCTCATATGAATTCCAGATTGAAATTGAGACGTCCACCTGTCTGCTCCAATTGTGACAGAAACCACCTCTCGTCGAACTGATCAAGCCGTGCTATCGCGTCGTCCGCCGGCAAGGATACGCCGATATTGACAAACAGATCTGTTGAGTCGGGGTCCTCTGTTGTTACTCGAGGACAAGCAGAGAAGAAGGGCCAAAGTATCGTTCTATTTGCGCAGGCGCTTCCAGGAGAAGATCGATCAATGCAGGATGGTTACGCAAGAAATGCACTGTCTCAACCTCGTGACGAATACTGTAGATGTTTCTAATCTGTCTGATCTTCGTAAGCCGTTCGATCCAGAGTGATCTTGTACCTTCATGACGAAAGGATTGGTCCGGTTTGCTCGTCGCTCGAAGAGCATCGCTTTGCGTACTGCTCTGAGCATCCCGAAGTCCACGCTCCCATTCTCGCGATCTCGTGGCGCTAGTGAAAGAGGAAAGCATTGTACGCCTCGTCTTTAGGCATTGAAGAGTTCTCGCAGACGATCAGTGATAGCCGCTTCGAAGGCTTCCCGAATGTGGAAATGAGCGCTATCGATCCAATCGAATGCCTTTTCCAGCGATACTGCTTCTGGTTGTGCCAGAAGGTAGTCCAGATCGAGTAGAACGTTCGTTTGATTGAACACAACCGGCTCAGCAGTCGTCAGTTGCAGACGCAGAAAATCACGTCCCTCGGCATAGGAACTCTGTATCCCCGGTATGAAATCAGTAACGTTTTGCGGTAAACCGGGACCAACGAACGGTCTGAAGTTGAGATAATTCTCCAACATTACCGGACAATCATGCACAATAATTCGATTAATATACCGCAATCCAATGCGGCGCAAGCCTTTTGGTCGCGCAACTTCGTTGTATTGTTCGAAGGCTTCGCGCACAAAGGGAATGAAACCTTCCCATGTCGGATATGGATCAAGGTGATGAATCGACAACAGATCGGGAGCAAGCTGAACAAAAGCCTTTTCGTCCTCACGAAGGAAGCGCATGCGGTCAGTCATCCGAAACTCCTGACGAACCTCGTATTCCTCCACTACCGCCTCGCTTTCCAGGAACTTGAATGCCTGTTTGAGCGGGAATCGGCTGCGCAGGCGATCATAGACGAGACCGGGAATGGTCAAGTCCCAGGGTTCCGCAGGAATGAATGTGAAAGACCGGTTTTTGTGGTTGTCAGACTGTAACATACGTGGAGGAACTGAGATTTTTACACATGCTCCACGTTCAAGCCTTTGAGAAGAGAAAATCACCGCACAACCGTCATACCTTCCACCGACGCAGTAACCAAACGCGCATTTTTACTGATATACTACTCTTACCTGTGTGCGTTCATGAGACTGCCGGCGAGGAGCACTGCTATGAGCAATGAGGCGCAGACCACTACGGCTGGCGATGCAGCAACACAACCGCTATTCGATATGTTCCCTCCCGCTACCTACGAGGAATGGCGTGCAGCAGCGGAAAAAACGCTCAAAGGCGCGCCGTTCGAGAAGCGACTGATCACCAGAACCTATGAGCAGATCGGTCTTCAGCCGATCTACAACGCCGAAGATAGTGCATCCCTGCCGCACGTCAACTCACTCCCCGGTTTTGCGCCATTTGTGCGCAGCACCCGGACGCTGGGCTATGTCGTCGGGCGCTGGGAGGTGTGTCAGGAACTGCCGTATCCGACGGCGCGCGAGGTCAATCAGGCGGCGCGCGACGATCTCCCACGCGGGTTGACGACGCTCAACCTGTCGCTTGATCGGGCGACGCTCCACGGGCTTGACCCGGACGCCGCGCCGGTAGACCTGGTCGGCGCAGGCGGCACATCGCTCGCCTGTGCCGATGATGCGGTGACACTGTTCGATGGCGTGGCGCTCGACCGCACACCGCTGCTCGTCATAGCCGGCGCCAATGCGCTGCCGGTTGCGGCGCTGATTCTGTCCACCGCTGAACGGCATGGCATCGCGCACGATCAGATTCAGGGATGCATCGGCGCTGATCCGCTTGGCGCGCTGGCAGCCTTCGGGACGTTGCCGCTGTCGCTGGATTGCTGCTACGATCTCATGGCGCGCTGGACGGCATGGGCGCAGACCCACGCACCACGCCTGCGGACGATAGCCGTAGCGACGAACGGGTATCACAATGGCGGCGCGACGGTAGTCCAGGACCTGGCGTGCGCACTGGCGACCGGAGTGGCATACCTGCGCGCGATGCAGGAGCGCGGACTTGATGTTGATGTGGTTGCCCCGCGCATGCTGTTTGCGTTCTCAATCGGTTCACAGTTCTTTATGGAAATTGCCCGATTGCGCGCAGCGCGGATGCTGTGGGCGCGTGTCGTCGAGGCGTTTGGCGGCGGCGAGGAGGCGCAGAAGATGCGCATCCACGGGCGCACATCCGCCTGGACGAAGGCGCGGTTCGATGCGTACAACAATATGTTGCGCGCCACGGCTGAGGCGATGGCCGGCGTGATGGGCGGCGTCGATAGCCTGCACGTCAGCCACTTCGATGAGGCGTGGGGCCTGCCCGACGAGTTTTCGCGCCGGATTGCGCGCAATGTACAGACCATTCTTCAGGAGGAGTGCAATTTTATCCGCCTGATCGATCCGCCTGGCGGCTCCTGGGCGATTGAGTCGTTGACCGATCAGGTGGCGCAGAAGGCATGGGCGCTCTTCCAGGAGATCGAGCGTCGCGGCGGTATGGCTGCTGCGCTGATGGACGGCTTCCCGCAATCTGAGATAGCCGCAATCCGCAGCGAGCGCTTCTCCGCGATTGCACAGCGCCGCGAGGTGATCATCGGCGTAAACATGTATCCGAACCTGAAGGAGAAACCGCTGACGGTGCGCCCGGTGGATCATGCCGCAGTCCAGGCGGAGCGCACCGCCGATGTGCAGCGCGTGCGCCGGACACGTGACTCGCAGGTCTGTCAGGCGGCGCTCGACGCACTGGCGGCAGCGCAGCCGGATCGCCTGGTGGAACTGACGCTGGCAGCAGTGCGCGCCGGCGCCACCCTTGGCGAACTCTCGACGGCGCTGGCGTCGGGCGACGCGGCAGGTCCGACGGTCGAACCGATCCCTGCGCATCGCGCAGCAGAACAGTTCGAAGCGCTGCGCCTGGCAGCGGATGCGTATGCCGCGCGCACCGGCGCGCGCCCGAAGGTCTTCCTCGCCAATATGGGACCAATTCCGCAGCATAAGGCGCGCGCCGATTTCTCAACCGGCTTCTTCGAGGCGGGCGGCTTCGAGGTGATCGGCAACGATGGCTTCGCCACCGTCGAAGAAGCGGCGCAGGCGGCGCTGGCATCGGGAGCAGGCATCGTCACGATCTGCTCGACCGACGATACATATCCGGAGATTGTGCCACCACTGACAAATCTGATAAAATCGAGTCGTCCAGATATGACAGTCGTGCTGGCAGGGTATCCTGCCGATCAGGTTGAAGCCCATCGGGCGGCCGGGGTCGATGAGTTTATTCATCTTCGAGCGAACTGTTACGAGACCCTGGTGCGGTTGCAGCAGTTGAAAGGAGTTGTCGCGTGAAAACCCCGGATTTTACGACGCTTCCCTATCGTGATGGCGCCGCTGCCCCCACGCTGGCGCAGTGGCGCGAACGCGCTGAACGCGAGGCGGGCAAACCGCTCGATGAGATCGTCTGGCGCACCATGGAGCAGATCGATGTGCGTCCCCTGTACACCGCTGAGGATATGGCTGGATTGGAGCACCTGCGTTTTACTGCGGGCATTCCGCCCTACCTGCGCGGTCCCTACCCGACGATGTATGTCACGCAGCCGTGGACGATCCGCCAGTACGCCGGGTTCTCGACCGCCGAGGCGAGCAATGCGTTCTATCGGCGCAACCTGGCAGCCGGGCAGAAGGGGCTGTCGGTCGCATTCGACCTGGCGACCCACCGTGGATATGACTCCGACCACCCGCGGGTGGTTGGCGATGTCGGCAAGGCGGGGGTGGCGATCGACTCGGTGCTCGATATGAAAATCCTGTTCGACGGCATCCCGCTTGATCAGATGTCGGTGTCGATGACCATGAACGGCGCGGTCATTCCGGTGATGGCGTTCTATATCGTCGCCGCCGAAGAGCAGGGGGTGCGCCAGGAGCAACTGACCGGCACCATTCAGAACGACATTCTCAAAGAGTACATGGTGCGCAACACGTACATCTATCCGCCTGAGCCGTCGATGCGCATCATCGCCGATATTTTCGCCTATACGGCAAAATACATGCCGAAGTTCAACAGCATCAGCATTTCCGGCTACCATATGCAGGAGGCGGGCGCGACCGCCGATCTGGAGCTGGGGTATACCCTGGCAGATGGGCTGGAGTATGTGCGCGCCGGGTTGAAGGCGGGGCTATCCATTGATACGTTTGCGCCACGTCTCTCATTCTTCTGGGCAATCGGCATGAACTATTTCATGGAGATTGCCAAGATGCGCGCAGGGCGGCTGCTGTGGGCGAAGATCATCAAGCAATTCGGACCAAAAGACACGCGCTCGATGGCGCTGCGCACGCACTGCCAGACGTCAGGCTGGAGCCTGACCGAGCAGGACCCGTTCAACAATGTGGCGCGCACCTGTATCGAGGCGATGGCTGCCGCGTTGGGGCACACGCAGTCGCTCCACACGAATTCGCTCGATGAAGCGATTGCACTGCCGACCGACTTCTCGGCGCGCATTGCGCGCAATACACAGTTGTATCTCCAGGAAGAGACCGGCATCTGCAAGATCGTCGATCCGTGGGGCGGCGCGTATTACCTCGAGTGGCTGACCGATGCGCTGGCGCGGCGCGCATGGGCGCATATCCAGGAAGTCGAGGAGTTGGGCGGCATGGCGAAAGCCATCGAAGCCGGGGTGCCGAAACTGCGCATCGAAGAGGCAGCAGCGCGCCGTCAGGCGCATATCGACTCCGGGCGCGAGACGATTGTCGGGGTCAATAAGTATCGCTTGCCCTACGAAGCGCCGATTGAAATCCTTGAGGTGGACAACACGGCAGTGCGGCAGGCGCAGATCGAACGGCTGAAGAAACTGCGCGCCGAGCGCGATGAGGCGCGCACACAGGCGGCGCTCGAGGCGCTGACCCGCGTCGCCGCAACCGGCGAAGGCAATCTGCTGGAAGCGGCGGTCGAGGCGGCGCGGGCGCGCGCAACGCTGGGAGAGATTTCGATGGCGATGGAAAAGGTCTTTGGGCGCTACAAGGCAACCATCCGCGCAGTGTCGGGCGTCTACAGCAGCGAGTTCAGCGATGTCGAGCAGATTCACCACGTGCGCGCGCTGGCGGATGCGTTCGCTGCGCGTGAAGGGCGCCGTCCGCGTATCCTGGTCGCTAAAATCGGGCAGGACGGGCATGACCGCGGCGCCAAAGTGGTGGCGACGGCGTTCGCCGACCTGGGATTCGATGTGGATATCGGGTCGCTGTTCCAGACGCCGGAAGAAGTGGCGCGTCAGGCAGTCGAGAACGATGTGCACGTGGTCGGCATCAGTTCGCTGGCAGCCGGGCACAAGACGCTCCTGCCGCAACTGGTCGAAGAACTGCGCAAACTGGGGCGCGACGATATTGTGGTGGTGATCGGCGGTGTCATTCCGGCGCAGGATTATGAGTTCCTGCGCGAGCACGGCGCCGCCATGATCTTCGGTCCGGGCACGATCATCCCGGTGGCAGCGGAGAAACTGCTCCTCGAATTGCAACGGCGGCTGCACGGCGATGGCGTCGAGACCGGTCCGACAGTTCAGACGCGAGATGCAGCATGAGCAACGGGCAAAACTCCGCTTCCTCTGAAGAGATGCCGTTTGGTCTTTCGGTGGTGGAAGGGGTAACCGGCGGGCATGACGGGTTGCCGGGGCAGCAGGTGAATGCGTCGGCAGCGCCGCCTTCTCCCCGTCGCCGCCTGCTGACGGTTGACGAGTATGTGGCCGGCGTGCGCAGCGGCGATCGGTCGATCCTGGCGCGCGCCATTACGCTGATCGAGAGTAATGCGCCGGCGCACATGGCGCTGGCGCAGGAGGTGTTGCGCGCGCTGCTGCCGTACACCGGCGGCGCGCTGCGCGTGGGCATCACCGGCGTGCCCGGCGTCGGCAAGAGCACATTTATCGAGGCGCTCGGCACGATGCTCTGCGAGCGCGGGCATCGCACGGCGGTGCTGGCGGTCGATCCGTCGAGCAGTATCTCGCGCGGCAGCATCCTCGGCGACAAAACGCGCATGGAGCGTCTGTCACGGCACCCGAACGCCTATATTCGCCCGTCGCCGACGGGCGGCAGCCTCGGCGGCGTGGCGCGCAAAAGCCGGGAAACGCTTCTCCTCTGCGAAGCCGCAGGGTTCGATATTGTGCTGGTCGAAACCGTCGGCGTCGGTCAGAGCGAAATCGCCGTGCGCGGAATGGTCGATTTCTTCTTGCTCCTGATGCTGGCAGGCGCCGGCGACGAATTGCAGGGGATCAAGAAAGGAATCATCGAGCTGGCGGATGCCCTGCTGATCACCAAAGCCGACGGCGACAACCGTGCGCGTGCGCTGGCGGCGCAGGCGGAATATACCCACGCGCTGCGCTATCTGACGCCGGCCACGGAAGGGTGGCGTCCACGCGCCTATATCTGCTCGGCGCAGACTGGTGAGGGGATCGCGGAAATCTGGCGCGAGATCGAACGCTTCCGCGACGAAACGACGGCGTCGGGCGTGTTCGCTGCGCGACGCCGCGAACAGGCGCGCGATTGGGTCTACACCCTGATCGAAGACCACCTGCGCTCCCGCTTCTTCGGGCATCCCGTCGTGCAGGAGCGACTGCCCGCCATCGAACAGGCGGTCGTCGAAGGGACGCTGCCGGTGACGACGGCGGTGCAAACGTTGATCCAGGCGTTCGAGAGCGCGCTCCAGAGTGAACGAAAAGGCTAATAAAGGTCATTCCTTCAGTCGTGCAATATCCTCATAATCATAATCATTCATAGGGGACGGCGACGCAGCGCCGGAATCCAGACCACTGCTCGATGTCATAGACTGCATAGATAATACGCCAGCGTTCGACACGAAGACGACGGAGATCCGCATCCTCGCGGAGATCGAGACTCTCAGTGTCCATCACTGCACTTTCAGGCGGACGCAGTGAGACTGCAAGGTTGGCCATGATCCGCCGTATTCGCTGGCGCATATTGCCCGGCGGATCATGGCGCGCCGCGTGAACTTCCGGCTCGATGAGTTGACAGCCTGCGCTCGCCGTCGTATGCTACCCATGAGATGTATGGCATGCCCGAATATGGCGGGAGGAGCGCGTGAGCGAAAGCGTCGAGATGTACCTGGTGATGACCGCACTCCTGCGCAGCGCGCCGGATCAGCCGGTGCCGCTGTCGTTGCTGGCGAACAAACTCGGAGTCTCACAGGTTTCTGCCAATGAAATGTGCCATCGGCTGGAAGAGCGGGGGCTGCTCGCATACCAGCCGTACAAGGGCGTCACCCTCACGCCGGATGGTGAGGAGTGGGCGCAGCGCATCCTCTCGCGTCGCCGCCTTTGGGTCATCTTCCTGGTCGAGAATCTGGGCATCGATCCAGAGGAAGCCGATATGCTGGCGTGCCAGCTCGAACACATCACCTCGGAGCGTCTGGTTGCAGCGCTCAAGTCCTTTCTGGAGAGCGATCCCGAAACGCGCACATCCGTCAACCGGGCGCCGCAACCGCTCACTGCGTGCACTGCCGGAATGCGCGGCGTTATTGCTGCCGTCGATGCCGAACCGGCAGCGGCAGCGTTCCTGGCGCAGCAGGGGGTCGCCCCCGGCGCTGACGCCGGAGTGCTGGCAGTCGGCGGCGATGGCGCAGTACTGCTGCATGTGAACGATCATCAGGTGGCGCTCGCATCTTCCCTCGCCGGTCGCATTACCCTTGCCGTTGGCTCGGCGACGCACACGGCACGACACGCCGCATGGCGACGGTGCAGCGCTTTCTGGTCGTGCGTGCGTGGTGAAACCCCTACGTGCCCGATAGACGCCGATGAGTCCGAAGTTGCAACCCCTGGCAGGAGATAACCTACGGACGGGCGCCCACGGTTCACCGATCTTTCATTGCTCGACGCCGCCGACCTGGCGTGGTTGGTGCGGTGTGAGCGCCGCATCTGGCTCGACCGGCGCGGCGGTCAACCACCACAGACTGCGCCTACCGCCGATGCCCGGGCGCGCATTGCACTGCGTGCCAACCACAAATACAGAGTCATCTCCGCCATCGAGAATGTCGAAGATCTCTCCGCATTCACATGGGACGAACGGGTGACACGGACATACCATGCGATGCAACGGGGCGCGGCAGCAATCGCCGGCGCCGCGTTCGAAGCGCCAATTGGCGATCGCCTGTTGCGCGGCGCTCCCGATCTTCTCCAACGGCGGACAACCGCCTTATCAGGCGGATGGACATACGAGCCGGTCGCCATTGTGCTGCATACCCGTCCCGCCCGTTGGGATCGGCTCCTGCTCGACTCGTGGCGCTGGCTTGTCAGGCAAGCGCGCGGAGATGCGATCGATCCGCCGGGTGAACTATGGCTCGGCGCAAATGGTCATGCTCCAGCATTGATCAAACGTCAGTCGGCGCCGCTCGCCGGATTCACTGCCCACGTGCGCCGCGCCGCTGCAATTGCCAATGGAGAAGCCCCGGTCATCTGGTTCGACAGTGACCATTGTCCATTCTGTCCATGGCGCACGGCGTGCGATGCCACGGCGCGCGAAACCCGCGACATCGCCCTGCTTCCTGGACTGAGCCAGCGGCAGGGGAGCGCCCTGCGGCGGCGCGGCATCCACCGGATGGATCAGGTTGTGACGCTCGATCCCGCGATCCTGGCGGCGCTGCCGGAACGCTCACCTGCGTCAGGCGCGCGTCTCCGGCGCCAGGCGCAGGCATTGCTCGCCGATCAACCGGCGCCGGTCAGCGCCGCCCTTCCGACACTTCCCGACGTCCGGCTCTTTCTCGATATTGAGAGCGACCCACAGACGCGTGAGCCGTGGGCATTCGGGCTTGCCAGCGCGCCGGGAGATCGCTTCGTGATCGTGGTGGAACCGTTGTTTGCCGGCAAGAACGCGCGGATCGACGGCGTTCCCGTTCTATGGGTGCGGAATGCTGAGGAAGGATGGCAGCACGTGCTCGACACAGCGCATATCGTTGGCGGCGCGCTGGCGCACTGGGGCGAAGCCGAGCGCCTGATGCTGACACAGAGCGCTGATCCGCAAACACGCCAGAACCTTGCGCCGTTCATGATCGATGCCCAACGCGAATTGAACCAGCGTGTCGCACTGCCCGTTCCCCGTTTGAGCGATCAGCGCGGCGGCGGGCTGAAAGCCATTGCGCGCTGGCTGGGGTGGACGTGGCCCCCTGGCGCCGATCACTGGACACTGGCATGGGAAGCATACCGGCAATGGCGGGGGCAACCATCGCTGTTCGACATACTGGCGCCGGCTATCGCCTATCTGACGGCTGATGTCGAGGCGCTGGCAGCAGTCTGGCGCTGGCTCGAAGCCTTCGTGGCGTCGGTCAACGCAACCGACGCGCCTCAAGATTGGCGTGCAGATCGAGATACTGCAACCAACCACGAATGCTGAGCGGACCGAGTTGATTATGCCTCACCAGGGTGGATTCAGCGCGGGGATCGGCGGCGCAGCGCCGCGCCAGTTGCACTGTTTCGTCACGCGTGTTGAGGAAGACATCGATCAGTTCGGCGAGGCTTAAGTCCACCGGTGGCTGATACCCGTCCATCTCATCGTTGATGAACGGCTCGCCGAGCGCAACGCGCATTCGGCGCTGCCCCCAGCGCTCCAATCCGATGATATGCCTGAGTTGCCGGCAATTGGCAGGCGTATCGGCGCTGGCGACCATGCGTTCCTTGAGTTTTGCTCCCGATGCCGCAAGCGTATCAGCCCAATCGGCAGTAGAGCGCCCCTTTGCCGGACGCTCCACCGCCAGACGCACGATCACATCGCGCAGATGTTCGTAAAGAGCCATTGATTAATCTTCCCGTATCGAGCCGGTCAGATACAGAATGCCTGCCCACAACGCGCGCGCGTACCGGTAGAACCAGATAGCGAACGCCACCGAGACAAGCGTCAGCGCGACAATCAAAGGCCAGACCGGCATATCGGTAAAAAACGCCAGCGCTGCACCGCTGACCGCAACCGACGAGGTAGCCACTGTATTGATCGCCATCCCGCCGCTGAACTCACCGGCGCCACGCTCGAACACAATGCCGCACACCGGGCAGCGTACATTCATCGTGAACCGCGAACGAAACATGCGCCCGCGCTGGCATGCCGGGCAGGTCAGCAGAAGACTGGACAACAAGACGCGCAACACTCGCATCATGGCTGTGAAGGAGGGGAAGTCAGGGGGTGAGGGTTAAGTTCATTGATCTCATTGCTCCAATCCCTGATCCCTAATCCCTAACCCGCAAACAAAAAGAGAATTGGAACTGAGACGAAATGCTCAATTCTCAATTCTCATGTGACACTGGTGGGCGATACTGGACTCGAACCAGTGACCTCCACGATGTCAACGTGGCGCTCTAACCAACTGAGCTAACCGCCCTTCTGCGAGATATATGGTAGCACTCCAGACGGGGGATGTCAAGCGATGGACTCATAACTTCACTGCAAAAAGCGGTAACCATGAAGGTAACCACGAAGGTCACAAAGGGACGCCCAGGCAAGGCGCTTCGTTATCTATTGGCAGACGGGCGGAATACATTCCGCGTTACGCTGTCACACAGGGACACCCAGGCAAGGCGCTTCATGTTCATTCCCCTTCGCGTGCTTCGGGTCCCTGGTGGTGAAGCCGGTGTGCAGTGGACTTATGAATCAATTGACATTGACGCACTTTTCTTCGCCATGCTATACTACCACATAAAGATGCTCATCCAGAGGAGTGGAGGGACCGGCCCGATGAAGCTCCGCCAACCCGTAACCGCCGGATCGAGCAGGTCAAACGATCGCACGATCCCCGGTTATAGGGTGGCAACTCCGGCAGCGCAGGCTGGAAGATGAGTGGTGATGAGGCTTCCGGGAACCTCGCGCAGGTGCGTGAGGTTTTTCATTAGTAACCCCTGCCACATCCAGCCGGATGCGATTCCTGATCGAGACAGGACCTGTCATCAAGCCAAATTGCGAGGTGTTTCCTTGACGAAGAGACCCACATACCTCGAAGCCCTGCGCGAGCGTGTTCTGATCTACGACGGCGCCATGGGCACCAGCATCGATACATTCGATCTGACGCCTGCCGATTATGGCGGCGAGCGCACCTTCGGCGCGCGCGATTATCTGGTCATCACCCGCCCCGACGTGATCGAGCAGATTCATGCCTCCTTTCTGGAAGCGGGCGCGGATGTGCTCGAAACCTGCACCTTCCAGTCGACACGCCCGCGCCTGGAAGAATGGGGGCTTGCCGGGCAGACGCACGCCATTAATGTCGCGGCTGCGCGCCTGGCGCGGCGCGTCGCCGACGCATTCGAGGCGCGCGACGGCAGGCCGCGCTACGTGGCCGGTTCGATGGGTCCTACCGGCAAACTTCCTTCGTCTGACGACCCGGCGCTTTCTGATATTACGTTCGATCAGTTGTCTGATATTTTCTACGAGCAGGCAACGGCGCTGATCGAAGGCGGCGTCGATGTGCTGCTGGTCGAAACGAGCGTCGATATTCTCGAAGTGAAAGCGGCGCTCGACGGCATTCGCCGCGCCAAAGCCGCACTCAATCGCCCGGATGTCGCGGTGCAGGCGCAGGTGTTCCTCGATCTCTCCGGCAAGATGCTCCTCGGCACGGAGGTTCCCGCAATCATTGCCACCCTCGAAGCGATGCCGGTCGATGTGATCGGCCTGAATTGTTCTACCGGTCCTGAGCATATGCGCGAGGCGATCCGGTATCTGACGCGGCACTCGCGTAAGCCGATCTCGTGTATTCCCAACGCCGGTCTGCCAATCGAGGTCAACGGCGAGACGGTCTACCCGATGGAACCAGAACCATTCGCGCGCATCCTGGGTGAGTACGTCCACGATTATGGCGTGGCAGTCGTCGGCGGGTGCTGTGGCACGCGCCCGGCGCATATTCGCCGGTTGCGCGAGGTGGTTGGCGTCGTTCCGCCGAAAGTCCGCGACATCGAGTACATTCCGAGCGCTTCATCAGGAGTGCGCGCGGCTGCACTGCGGCAGGAAGGCACGCTGACCATCATCGGCGAACGGGTCAATACGCTCGGTTCACGCAAGGTCAAACGCCTGCTGCTGAACGAGGATTACGACGGCGTGCTCGAAGTGGCGCGCGAACAGGTCGACTCGGGCGCGCATCTGCTCGATGTGTGCGTGGCAATGACCGAACGCTCTGATGAGCGCGAGATGATGGTCAAACTGGTCAAAAAGCTGACGATGAACGTCGAATTGCCGCTGGTGATCGACACGACCGAAGCCGATGTGCTCGAAGCGGCGCTGGCGATCTACCCCGGTCGCGCGGTGGTCAACTCGGTGTCGCTCGAAGGCGGGCGCGGCGATAAGATCGACCGCACGCTGCCGCTGGTGGCGCGCTATGGCGCGGCAACCATCGCTATGACGATCGATGAGGAAGGGATGGCGCACACCGCTGAACGCAAACTGGCGATCGCAAAACGCATTGCACAGATTGCGCAGGACGAGTATGGCGTGCCGGCTGAAGCGCTGATCTTCGATGTGCTGACCTTCCCGATCACCACCGGTCAATCAGAACTGCGCCGCGCCGCCATCGAAACCATTGAAGGCATTCGCCTGGTGAAGCAACACATCCCTGGATGCTTCACGACTCTCGGCGTCAGCAACCTGAGTTTTGGCGTCGCGCCGCATGCCCGCGCCACGCTCAATTCGGTGTTTCTCAAGCACGCCGTCGATGCCGGTCTCGATACGGCGATTATCAATCCGGCGCACGTCACACCGTATGCCGAGATCCCGCCGGAGCAGATCAAAGTCTGTGAGGACCTGATCTTCGACCGCGACGATCAGGCGCTGGCGCGCTTCATTCAGTTCTTCGAGGAGCACACGGCGGATGCAAAAGCCGAACGCGCCGACCCGACCGAGGGGATGACCGCTGCGCAACGCATTCACTGGAAGATCGTCCATCGCAAGAAGGAAGGCATCGAGGCGGACATCGACCAGGTGATCGCCGAGCGGATTTGTGAAGCGGAGACGCACGCCGGCGGCAGCAATGGCGTTGTTGATCCTGCCCAACGCTCGCGTGAGTCGCTCTTCGCATCGCCCTTCCGCAACGCCGTCGCGGTTGATGTGCTGAACACCGTCTTGCTGCCGGCAATGAAAGAGGTCGGCGATCTGTTCGGCGCCGGGCAACTGATCCTGCCCTTCGTGTTGCAGAGCGCGGAGGTGATGAAACGCGCCGTTGCGCACCTGGAACAGTACCTGGAAAAACTGGAAGGCGTCACCAAAGGCCGAATCGTGCTGGCGACGGTGTACGGCGATGTCCACGACATCGGGAAGAACCTGGTGCACACCATTCTTGCCAACAATGGGTACACCGTCTACGACCTCGGCAAACAGGTGCCGATCAACACCATCATCGAGAAGGCGGTCGAGGTCAATGCCGACGCGATCGGATTGTCGGCGCTGCTGGTGAGCACCTCGAAGCAGATGCCGCTCTGTGTGCAGGAACTCTACCGGCGCGGTCTCAAGTTCCCGGTGCTGGTCGGTGGTGCGGCGATCAACAAGCAGTACGGCCAGCGCATCCTGTTCGTCGATGAGAACACCCCTTACGAACCAGGCGTCTTCTACTGCAAGGACGCATTTGAAGGGCTGGAGACGGTCGATGCTCTGGCGGACCCGGCAACCCGCGAGGCGTTCGTGGAGCGCGTGAAAGCGGAAGCCGCCGAGTCGCTCGGCAAGAAACAGCGTGGTCGCGTGGCGCTGGCGGAACTCGGACGCGCGACACTGAGCGATACGTCGAAGGTGCGTTCGGCGGTGCGCACCGATGTGCCGATTCCAACCCCGCCGTTCTGGGGAGCAAAGGTCCTTCGCCGCATCCGACTGGCGGATGTGGTCGAGTGCCTGGACCGCAACGCGCTGTATCGCCTGCAATGGGGAGCAAAGAACGCCAGAGGCGAGGAGTGGGAGCGCCTGAAGGCGGAGTTTGATGCAAAAGTGCGCGACCTGGTGCGTGAGGCGGAACGCGATGGATGGCTCGAACCACAGGTGGTATACGGCTACTACCCCTGTCAGAGCGACGGGCACGAGGTCATCGTCTACGACCCGCCTTCGACGCTGAACGGCGCACAGCCGCGCGAATTGACGCGCTTCGTGTTCCCGCGTCAACCGGAGCGTGAGCGCCTCTGCCTTGCCGACTACTTCCGCTCGCGCGAGAGCGGTGAGTATGACGTCGTGGCGCTGCAAATCGTCACGATGGGGCGAAAGGTCGATGACCTGACCGAGGCGCTGCAACACGCCGGCGACTACTCGCGCGCCTATTTCATCCACGGGTTGGGCGTGTCGCTGGCAGAGGCGCTCGCCGAGTACACGAACCGCCTCATCCGTCAGCAGTTGGGGCTGAAAGGAACGCAGGGCAAACGCTACTCGTGGGGGTACCCCGCCTGCCCGGACCTCGAAGAGCACGAGAAGCTGTTCAGTGTTCTGCCCGCCGAACAGATCGGCGTCTCGCTGACCGACGCCTGGCAGTTGGTTCCGGAGCAGAGCACGGCAGCTATCGTCATTCATCATCCGGAGGCGAAATACTTCTCGATTGGCTCTGCCCGTGAACGCGCCGAGGAGGACGTTGCCGAAACCCTCTCAATTTGACAGGTACGCCTGGTGCGGCTATTCTTGCGTAAGATTTTGTGCAGACGAGCAGGTTGCTCGACACGTTGCAACATCTTCGAGGAACTGCCATGCATCAGGATACCTGGACGCCATTGATGGGGCCGCGGCTCGCCCCAGACGAACATCTGACTTTTACAACCGCCGAAAACACGCACAATGCTTTTGTCCACTGGTTTGCCCAGGGATTGAACGCGGCATTGACACGCCACGGCCATACGTTCATCGCTGCTGATCCGTCGGGCGCCGACGAAACGACCGAATCGCCGTCCGCGCGCCTGGTGCTGAACCTGTGCGACATTGATCGTCCCCGACCGATCCATCGTCGCGGGCAGGGAACGTTCGTCGTGACGATCGTCGAAGGCGAAGAGAATCAGCAGGATGTGATGAAGGCGGCCTATCCGCTGATTGTGCGCTCGCTGGCAAACATGGTGATCTACAATACGCGCGTGGATGGCGTGCTCGAGAGCCATTTCGTCACCATCGAACAGGGGCATTACACCGTGCGACTCGATGGCGACGAACATGCGTTTTTCGATCAGATCTACCGGCGCATCCAACCGCTGGCATGCAGCCATCTGGTGATCAACAATAAGTTCACGCCCGACCTGCCGGATCATCTCTGGAACGGTGATGAAGCCACCCGCCAGATCCGTTGGGCGGGCATGAAACTCGACAGCATGGGGTTGCTCCCGGCAGCCATCCCGATTCAGGAGTATTTGTCGGAGCGCGAACTGCGCCACGTCAAGCGACTGTACGGCATTGGCGGTCTCAGTTATGGCAACCTGAGCGCCCGCGCGCTGCACAACCCGGAGTATTTCTGGATGTCGGCGTCGGGGGTGGATAAGAGCCGCCTCGATGTCGTCGGGCGCGATATTCTGCTGGTGACCGGATATGACCCGGAAAACCTGCAAATCAACCTGAGCGTGCCGCCGCATATCGAACCGCGTCGCGTGTCGGTCGACGCCATCGAGCACTACATGATCTACCGCGAACATCCGCAGGTCCACGCAATTATTCACATCCACGCCTGGTGGCGTGACCCCATTCCGTCAACGCAGGTGAACTACCCGTGCGGCACCTACGAACTGGCGGCTGAAGTGGCCGAATTGGTGCGCCAGGCGCCCGATCCGTCGCGCGCGGTTATTGGATTGAAGAACCACGGATTGACCATCACCGGCCATTCGATCGCGGAGATCTTCGAACGCATCGAGGGTAAGATCGTCCCGCGGGTGCCGATGTCGTAGCGTTGTTGCCTGGAGAATGATCGTATTGCTTACCAGGCGCGACAGCATTGCTCGAAGAGATGAACGCGAAGACGCAAGGGCGCAAAGATGCACTCTGCGTCTTCGCGTCTTTATTTCTGAGAAACGCTCTAGAAATGGGTAGAGGATGATGCTCGAAGGAAAAATTGCTATCGTCACCGGAGGCGCCGGAGCGCTCGGCGGCGCTGTCGTTCAGGCGTTGCTCGAAGCCGGTGCGACGGTATGGGTTCCATATGTTGTCGCAGATGACCTTGACCGCCTGCGACAACGTCTGACCGTGCCGGCCAGTGCGAGGCTGGATGGCGCGCCGCTCGATCTGACCGATGAGACGGCGGTGCAACAGGCGTATGCTCAGGTCGCCAGCACATATGGCGGCATCGACATTCTGGTGAATATCGCCGGGGGGTTTGCAGGCGGCGAACCGGTGCATCGCACCCCCTGGTCGCTCTGGCAACAGCAACTGGACATCAATCTCAAGACTGCGGTCATTTCCAGCGCTGCCGGTGTGCCGCATATGCTGGCGCGCGGCGGCGGATCGATCGTCAACGTGAGCAGCCGCACAGCGACGCAGAGCGCCAGAAACGTAGCGGCATACGGCGCCGCCAAACGTGCGGTGTTGCAACTGACCGAGGCGCTTGCCGCTGAACTGCGCGACTCCAACATTACCGCCAACGCCATCCTGCCCAGTGTGATCGACACACCGGCTAATCGCGCCGCCGACCCGAACGCCGACCACAGCCGATGGGTTGCGCCGGAAGCGATTGCGCGCGTCATCCTGTTCCTCGTCGGTCCCGATGCGCGCATCATCAGCGGGGCGGCGATCCCGGTGTATGGCAGGGCGTGACGCCTTCGCATAGCGCGCCAATGCCTGCGGATACGACGGACAGGCACGGATTAAGATACAATATCCATGCCTGTCCGTGTCCTGTTCCGGTAATCGCTATGACGCTCCTGGAATTGCTCGACCGTCTCCATCGCGGCGAACATCTGCACACCGAGTTCAAAGAAGCCGAGGTGCATGCCGACGACATCGCGTCGGATCTGGTGGCGTTCGCCAATACTGACGGCGGGCAACTCATCTTCGGCGTAACCGACGACGGGCGCATTGTTGGCGTGGCCGACGCTGATCGTCTGGCGCAGCGCGTGGACCAGACCGCTTACAACAACTGCGAGCCGCTGATCACCGTCGTGCAGGAGACAGTGCACGACGAGGCGGGCCGCGCTGTACTCATTGTCAACGTACCCAAAGGCGACCAGCGACCCTATCAGACAAAGCAACGAGGTGATTTCTTTATCCGCACCGGTTCAGGTCGTCGGCGCGCTTCGCGCCAGGAGTTGCTGTGCCTGTTTCAGTCCGCCGAGAGCCTTTACTACGATGAGACGCTCCTGGTGCAGGCGACACTGGCCGATCTGGATGGCAGCGCTATCGAGCGCTTCACGCAGCAGGCATATCAGCGTTCGGTGGAGGAGAGCGGCGGTCTTGAGACCCTGTTGCGGAAGTTGCGTCTAGCGCGCGAACATGGTGGGATAATCCGCCCCACGGTGGCAGCCATGCTCTTTTTCGGCTACAACCCGCAGCAATTTCTTCCGCAATCGCATCTGGCGGCGGCGCGCGTTCCGGGAACCGATCTCAGCGCGGCGCCCTCAGACGCCAAGCAGATCGGCGGTCGTTTGCTCGATATTCTGGAAGACGCCAGGCGTTTTCTGAATATTCATCTGACAACGACGCACCGTATCCGCGACCTTGAGCCGGAAGTCTTCCCCGAACTGCCGCCGGAGGCGCTGCGCGAGTTGCTGGTCAATGCCCTGGCACACCGCGACTACACGATCACTGCACCCGTGCGGGTCTTTGTTCTTGACAATCGGGTGGAAATCCGCACGCCAGGCGGGTTGCCCAACACCGTCACGATTGACGCCATTCAGATGGGGGGCGGCTCATGTGCTCCGCAATCCGACAGTGTACACCCTGTTCAGCCGCTGGGGGCTGGTTACCGGCATTGGCAGCGGCGTGTATCGCGCCATCCGGTTAGTCCGGCAGGCCATTGGTCGAGAGCCGGACCTGTTCGTTGCCGGGAACGAATTCGTGGTATCCCTTGCGCGACCATCGAGTTAAGAGCGTGTCTGAAACAGTCGATTGGGTGGGCGAAGGCAGTGCCTTCGCCCACCCAAGTGCATCTCATGAATGATGCGAGTGTGCAGACACGCGCCGGTCGATCCGGGACCCGTCCGCTACCGCAGCCGCGCAACGGCCGTCACGATCAGCAGCGCCACCCACAACCCGATGAGCAACAGTTGCAGGAAGGCGCCATTCAGAAGCGCAATGACGCCGAACCCAAAAAGCGGCAGCGCGCCAAGGCCCAGACCAACGCCGACCGATGCCTGCATCGCCCTGCCGCGTTTGCGGGTCAACTGCTCCACAATGCGCGCTGTCAACCCACCGGTCAGCGGTCCTGCCAGCATCGCCAGGAACAACCCCAGAAACGGCACGCCGCCAAGCACAACGACCAGCACTGAACCGATCAGCGCCGCAAAGAACCCGGTGACGCCGCCGATCAGCATATGCGACAGGTCTGCCTGATAGTGCGGCGGACGGCGCGCTTTGCGACACTCCGGGCAGAGTTGTCCAACTGGGGTCATTTGTGCGCACGAACCGCAGATCGGGCGATTGCACTGCACGCAGCGCAATCCGGTCTCGCGGTCAGGGTGGATATAGCAATAGGCAACCTCGACCGTTGTTGTCGGCGGCTCCGGGGCAGAGAGCAATGGCGAAGCATCGCCGCTCGCCTGCCGTTCCTGACGGCGATGCGCTGGGGCGATTTGCAGCCCTTCAGCCAGCAACTTCTCGACATACGCCAGGCTCGCCGTCGCCTCGGCGTTGGTCGGATCGATCGCCAGGGCGCGTTGCAGGTAATCGCGCTTCTCGGCGAGGATCGGCACAACGCTGCTCAGGCCAATCCAGGCATCGACATTCTCGCTGTCGAGTTCAGTGGCGCGGCGAAACCGCGAACGCGCCGTGAAGGTGTCGCCTGCCAGCGCAGCGGCGCGCCCTTCGGCAATCAGCTGCTGCACCTCAGTAGCGGTCGATTCGGTCATGATGTCCCCGGTCGCCTGCATCATGTTCTCTTTCTATGGGAATTATACTGGAAGTAGATGTCACTGTTGCCAAAACTTTTGTTTTGCCGGAAATACCGCGTCGCTTATAATACGTTCGCTCTCACTGCCTTGATCCATTGCTCAGATAAGGATTCGATGAGGAACATATCATTACCATGCACTCTTCTGCCATTCGTTTATCGCGCTGGATCGTATGGTGCAGTATCATTGTCGCCCTGCTCACCGGCTGTAGCTCGGCGGCAACCAATCCACTGACCCGCCCCAATCCGAACGTGATGCCCCCCACGACCACAGTTCAACCGCCGATGAGCGTCACGCCGGCGTTACCGTCGTCGGCGAATACACCGGACCCCACAACGCCGCAGCCGCGCTTTCTGCGCACGTCTACGCTGCAATTCGGCGTGGTGGCGCACCTGTACTATACCGACCGCAGCCGTGTGCTGATGCTGACGAAGATCGCCGGTTTCGACTGGGTGCGGCAACAGGTGCACTGGAAAGACATCGAGGCGGCGCCGGGCGTGTACTATTGGGACGAGCTGGACCATATCGTCGCCGATGTATCCGCCAGCAATCTGAAGTTGCTGGTGAACATCGTCCAATCGCCAGCGTTCTACCCTCCCGGAAATGGCGGCAAGCCGCGCGATCCGCGTGTCATGGGCAATTTTGTGGCGGCAATGGTGGAACGATACGGTGACCGCATTGCCGCCGTCGAGATCTGGAACGAGCCCAATCTCGCGGTCGAAAATGGCGGTCGCGTGACGCCCGAAGATCCGGGGCGATACGTGGAAATCCTGGCAGAGTGTTACCGCCGCATCAAGGCGATCAATCCCAACATCTACGTTCTGGCGGCGGCGCCGGCATCGACCGGCGTATTCGACCCGGAGCGCGCCATTCCCGACATGGAGTATCTGCGGGCCATGTACACCTACAAAGACGGCATGATGCGCGACTATTTCGACGCGCAGGCAGTGCATCCGGGCGGCGCGGCAAACTCTCCCGACTGGCTCTACCCCGAATTTCCCGGCGATCGTCCAGGCTGGAACGACCATTCAACCCACTACTTCCGCCACGTCGAGAATGTACGGGCGTTGATGGTCGAGCACGGTCTTGGCGACCGTCAGATCTGGATCACCGAATACGGATGGGCAACGCCGAACGACACGCCAGGGTTTGAATTCGGCAACCTGCTGACGTTTGAGGATCAGGCAGACTACATCGTTCGCGCGATCACGCGGGTGTATGAACAGTACCGCGATACGGAAGGGCGTCCGTGGGTCGGGGCAATGTTTTTATGGAATATGAACTTTGCCGTCCTGTGGGGGGCGCAGGGGAACCCGAACCATGAGCAGGCATCGTTTGGTTTGCTCAATCCCGACTGGAGTCCGCGTCCGGCATTTGTTGCGCTTCAGGGGTTGCATCAGCGTCTGAAAACGGCTCAGGAACGGTCGCCATGATCGTCTGCCGTAGCGCGCGTTGGATGGCGCCATACAGTTCGGTCATCTGGTACGGTTTTTGCAGAAAGCCTTCAATCGTCGCATTGGCGAATTGATTCAGAATATCGGGTTGACTGTACCCGCTCGTCACCACCACCGCCACATGCGGCGCAAGAGCGCGCAGCGCTCGTAGCGTGGTCGGTCCATCAATGCCGCCAAGATTGGCATCGAGCAGGACGCAGACGATATCTGATAGGTGTTCTTTCAGAGCCTGGACGGCAGACTCTCCATTGGCAACCACGATCACGCGAAAGCCGAGGTGGATGAGCAGGCGCGCCGTCACATCGCGCACATCAGCTTCGTCGTCCACCACAAGAATCGTCGTTGGCTCAGGTGTGGCTATCGGCTCCAGATCAACGGCGGCGTCGCGCCTGTCCTCAATTGTTGACGCTGGCGGCAACAGGATGCTGATGGTTGTGCCGCAGCCAGGGGCGCTATCGACCACGATCCCGCCGTGATGGTTACGCACAATGCCAAGCACGGCCGACATGCCCAATCCGCGTCCCATCGTTTTGGTGGTGAAGAAGGGATCGAACATACGATGCTGCGTTTCTTCATCCATGCCGCATCCCGTGTCGGACACTTCCAGCACGAGGTAATCGCCTGGCGGCAACTGGTTGTCGATGCGGTTCGTCGCCAGAAACGACTCATCGCAGAAGCGTATGCCTGTGCGCAGGCGGATCGTTCCGCCGCCTGGCGGAAGCGCTTCAGCCGCGTTGAGGATCAGATTGAGCACAACCTGCTGGATCTGCGAAGCATCCGCCTGAAATGGCGGAAGGTGCGGGGCAAGATCCAATTCAAGGCGCACATGCCGACCAATCGATACGCGCAGCATATCCGCCATGTCCTCGACAATCCTGGTAAGATCGCCTTCGACACGCGGATCACTCCCTTTTCCAGCATACGCCAGCAGTTGCTGCGTCAAGCCGGCAGCGTGACGAGTCGCCAGCATCGCATTGCGCACGTGCCGGTAGGCGTCCGATGTCTTGACGAGCAGCAGCGAAGCAAGGTCAAGATTTCCCATAATCGCCATTAACAGGTTGTTGAAGTCATGCGCGACGCCGCTTGCCAGCAGTCCCAGGCTTTCCAGTTTCTGGGTGTGCTGAAGCCGACGCTCAAGGTCGAGCCGCTCAGTCTCGACACGTTTCTGGTCGGTGACGTCGAGAATGTAGCCAAGAAAGTAGATCGGTTCATTGAGATCATTGTAGATAACGGTGGTATGGTCGTGAACCCAACGATATGCGCCATCGGCGCGTCGCAATCGGTACTCCTGGCGATACCAGGATGCCTTCTGGCGCACATAGTCGATGATTTCGTTCTGGATGCGCTGACGGTCATCGGAATGGATCAGCGACAGATAGATTAACCCGCCTTTGGTGAATGCTTCGGGCGCATATCCGAATTGTTCCTGCACATTGGGCGACACATACGAAACGGGATAATCCTTGAGCGCATCCCAGCGGAAGACAACGACCGGACCGCTGACGAACATGCGACGTTCCTCGCGCAGCGTCGCTTCACTTGCGGCGAGCGCCTGCTGAATCCGCCACTGGTCCGTCACATCGCGCACGACCAGCATGTACCCGCTCTGCCGTCCACGACGGTCGCGCAGCATCGTGCAGCGCGCATCAAGCACCTGGCCGCTCTGCTCTACCCGCATTGGTTCGCTCATATGAGCACTGATACAATAATCCGCCAGCGTGGGCCAGCGGTGCAGTGCATCCTGCACCGCCTGCCCGACAGGATTCGACAGATCGAGGAGCCGACGCGCCGCCGGGTTGCAGTCAATAATCGTTCCCCGAACATCAAAGACCAGCACCCCATCGCTCAGTTGTTCAAACAAGTGGGTGTAAGCGATCGGGCGTGTGTCGATCCGACTGGAACGGAACAGCGCCAGGTAGAAGAATGTGCCGTTCACAGCAAGCAGAATCGGAGTGATGTCGAAGAGACCTCTAAACTGCTGGCTCACATAAAATGACAGGCTT
Source organism: uncultured Roseiflexus sp. (assembly GCA_937935075.1). GTDB lineage: Bacteria > Chloroflexota > Chloroflexia > Chloroflexales > Roseiflexaceae > Roseiflexus. Next base: position 37,642 of record CALGYB010000063.1, read on the forward strand.
ATGATGGTCATGCAGAGCAATGAGCCTATCAAGAGTGCGATCTGGAAGCGATGCAGTTGCAGAGCGCTTCTCCAGAAGCGCACCAAAAGCCCGACACCCAGCAGAATGAGGGTGTACGAGTAGACTATGTTAAGCCAGTACCAGGGACCGTACTCGAACGCCAGGCGAGGCAGCGTATCCGGCGGCATCACGATGATACGTCGGTAGAAGAAACCGTGCCAGTCGTTGGTGATATGAACCGCCAGAGTCAAAACCGGAAACAGAGCCAGCGCTGCCGCGTGACTCCTCCTCAGACGGGCAATGCGGTCGGTGTAGGTCAGCGCAAACCAGAACCAGCATGCCGGTACGCCAACAATACCAATATATTTGACCCGCAACAGGAGTGCGGCGAAGTCTGAAGACAGGGCATTGATCTGGAAGAAATACCCCCACGACCAGATGGCGCTGGCGATCATCACCAGCGCAAACGCGATACTGCCGCTGGCTTCGCGATGTTGCAGAATGACGAGCGCCAGCACAATTGCTGCGCTGCCACTAATGACCAGAGACCAGGAGATGAGCGCGAACTCCATACTATTGCTTCGCTCACTGCCGGATTTGGAAAGAACGAAAACAAACGCGTCCGACGCCTATCGCCAACGGATTATGGTATACAGCGCTTTCTGGAGAACAGCGCATCAATGGCTATGGAATGAGGGATAAAGACCTCAATGTGCCGCGTTGCATGCCTGGAACATTCAGTGCATTTCACCGGGGTCGGATTATTGCCGACGCCAGAATATCGGAGTGCTGCTGGCTGGAAGGCATGACCAGTTTTATGTCGGGGTGCGGCGCTCATAGGGACAAGCTTCTTAGATAGCAGGACCGTCATCGTCTACAAGTCAGACAGCCTTCCTGAAGGAGTTTCCCGCACAGCAGGCGCAGGTTGACGCCTGTTGCAATGTCTGTCGTTCCAATCTTACCATGACTTAACCAGGCGCCTTCTCGCCTGGACGTTCTCGCGCGGCGGCGCTTCGCCCGTGCTGGCGTCTGAATGCCCTCAAGCGCCGATGCGCCCAAGGGGAGCGCCCTGGTCCCCAGTCCGCCCGGCGGCTAAAGCCGCAGGCTACGGCTGCCAAGCCCGCCGGCGCGGGCTATACCGAATCAATATCTTAATATTCATCAGCCTGCGCGAGCGTCCGGCATCCCGACGCTCGCGTTCCCCCTCATCCCCCGCCCCCTTCTCCCACCAGGGGCGAAGGGGGCGTCAGAATGCGGCAGCATCTCGAATCCCCTCATCCCCCCTACCCCCTTCTCCTACCAGGGGCGAAGGGGGCTTTGAAACAAAGCGGCGTCTCGATCCCCCTCATCCCCCTTTCCCACAAGAGGGGCGAAGGGGGCGTCAGAATGCGGCAGCATCTCGATCCTCCTCATCCCCCGCCCCCTTCTCCCACCAGGGGCGAAGGGGGCGTCAGAATTCGGCAGCATCTCGATCCCCCTCATCCCCCTACCCCCTTCTCCCACCAGGGGCGAAGGGGGAGGCTGAAGCTCGTTGCTACCGTCAGGCAGAGCAACGACATTATGCGCCCTTCTCCCACGAGGGGAGAAGGGGGAGGCTAAAGCCCCACGTTTTCCCTTACCCCGCGCCTGCACGCGGGGAACACGGCGCCCCTCCCCCCCCACTCCCTCCCCCTTGCCCTCCGCATGCGGGGGTCAGGGCAGGGGTGGGGCAGGGGGTGGGGGAGAACCGCACACGTTCTCTCCCCCCGCCCCCTTCTCCCGCCAGAGGCAAAGGGGGCGTCAGAACCCGGCGGCGGCCCTGTGTCTGATCCCCCCTCATCCCCTTCGCCACTGCTCCTACCAGGGGCAAAGGGGGCGTTGGAACGCGGCGGCATCCCGACGCTCGCGTTCCCCTCATCCCCCCACCCCCCTTCTCCCACCAGGGGCGAAGGGGGCGTCAGAATGCGGCAGCGTCCCGGTACCCGGTTCCCCCCTAGAGCCTATCCAGGGCGGGCGAAGGCATTGCCTTCGCCTACCCGGACACATGTCACATGGCGAGTTTTCGGATAGGCTCTCACCCCGCACACGCCTGCAATCGGCGATAGACGGCGTCGATGGCGCGATCCCATGTCCAACGGCGCGCATCTTCAGCGGCGCGCCGCCCTTTGCGGCGGCGTTCTTCGGGATGGCGCACAACATGACGCAGCAGATCTACCAGCGTATCGACATCCGGTTCCGCCCATTGTGCGCCAATGCCATAGGCGCCGCCTGTATCGGCAGGTACGAGACCACGAATAGGGAGCGGATAGCCGTTTTCGTGGTTGAGAAATGTCGTCAGCCCGCTCCAGTCGGTGGCAATTGCAGGGATGCCGCATGCCATTGCTTCCAGGATCGGCATGCCCCATCCCTCGCCGCGCGTCGGCAACACGAAGCAGTCGGCGCTGCGGTAGAGTTCCGCCATGCGCTGCATATCCAGGGAGCGGTTGTAGAGGAGCACAACCGGCGGCGATGGCGCCGGCAGCAGCGCTGCCAGTTCACGCGCCGGGTTGTCGCCAGGAGCGCGGCAATCGATCTTCAGCACCAGCACAACCGGATCGCCAGCGCGAAAAGCCGCACGATAGGCGCGCAGCAGAATATCCCATCCTTTGCGCGGTCCCCACTCGAAGACTGAGAGCAACACTGTAAGGTCGGTCAAATGGGTACGTGGTTCTCCCGGCGCAAAGCGCCCTGGATCTACACCAAGCGGCACAACGTGGATGGGCCGGCTGACGCCGCTTGCAGCAAAGACCCCGGCGCCCCATGCGGTCGGCGTCCAGACCTCGTCCATCTGATTGGCTTGCTCAACCCACGTTTGCGGCAGGCGGTCGAATTCGAGCATAGTAAAGCCGATGCGGTAGCGCCCGCTGTTTTTTGAGAAACGATCACCTGGCGCATAGACGACTTGTGGCGCATCGAGTCGCACAGGCGCGCGCTGCAACTCGGCAATGCGCGGATGGATGCGCCCCATCATCACGTGTTCGTCGCGATCGGCGCCGTACAGGTAGAGCGGACGCACCGCCACGCCGCGCGCATCAAGACCCAGGACGAAGGCGAGCGATGAGCCGCTGTAGCCGGTGAGCGAGGCAAATGATGAGTGCCAGACGAGTTCCATGGGAGAACCGAGAACTGAGAAACGAGAACCACTTCCAAGTATACCCCGATTTTGCGTATGCTATAATACGGCGGATTATCTCACTGTGCAGGGGTACCCGGTTTGGCCGCGCCGAAAGCAACACGCGCTCCAGTCACATGGTCTGGCGCGTTGATCAATCTGCATCGCTGGCAGCCCAGGCTGCCGTTGTTCCTGGCGGCGCTCAGCGTCCTCGTTGCACTGGCGGCAGCGTATGCCGCTCAGCCGTTCGTCGCCATCGACGTTGGCGCGCCGTTCG
>CALGYB010000064.1 GCA_937935075.1 uncultured Roseiflexus sp.
TCAACTTACCCGCCTGGCGGCTAATGCTAACTTGCGGTCCGTCAGACAAGATGTTCGCGTGTTCGTTATGAAAGGCGCAACGATCCACCACGCGCCTTGGCAGTCGTGGACGCATGACTGCGCCCTGGCGTCAGCAGCCCCGACGGGGCTTCCACTCGCAGTGAGCACGGTCGAACCGCGACCTGAGCAAGGGCTTTCGCCCGCAGCGCCCCGGCAGTATTGTACGAATGACCGCGCATGAGTATCACGCTGACTGAAGTGTGACCGGGCAGGCGAAGGCATTGCCTTCGCCTACCCAAATGCCTTCGCCTGCCCAACTGTTATCACGTCCGCCTCATTGTATCGCCCCAGGTCGATCAGCGTACCGACACGGTTGCGCCGCCACATCGCTTCCTCCGGTTGGAGCGTGGTAAAATGGTAGCGTCGTCGCGCGAGAGACACACGTATGATGCGAGAATCAGAGTACGCTTATCCGCCCGTCACCGATGCGCTGCTCTACGAGATCGTGCGCCGTATACGCGCGGTGGGCGATCCGATCGCTATTATTCTGTTCGGGTCGCACGCGCGTGGTGATGCCCGCCCTGATAGCGATCTCGATATTCTGATTATCGAAGAGACCAGCCTGCCGCGTCATCGGCGCGGTGCGGCATACCGTCGCGCGCTTGCGGGCGTGTTTCCCGCCAAAGATATCGTCGTTCGGACTCCGGCGGAAGTGCAGGAATGGGCGGACACGCCGAATGCGTTCATCACGACGGCGCTTCGTGAAGGCAAAGTTCTGTATGAGCGGAACGACTGAGCTTGCAAAAGAGTGGATTCGTAAGGGGGACAGTGATCTGTTCAATGCTCGCCTGGTCGCAGCAAGTACAGGTCCGTATGACACCGGTTGTTTCCATGCCCAGCAGGCGATTGAAAAGTACCTCAAAGCGTTTCTGGCGTTCCACGGGCATTCCATTCCAAGAACCCACGATCTGGAAGAGCTGGCGCGGCTGTGCGATGCCATTAAACCGCTCCCGGAATTGGATTGGCATTGTTTGATCTGGCTGCCCTGAGCGATTTTGCTGTGCAACTGCGCTATGACTTCACTATCTGGCCCGATGTGCACGAACTTGAGGACGCCGTTCGCCAGGCGGAAGGCATACGCGATGTGATCGTGCCGCAGCTCAAGATTGTCCTCTGATGCGGGCGCACATCCGGGCAAGGCGCGATGTGTCCAGCCCTGCTCCCTACCCTCCGCCCGCCACTCACTGCTGATCTCTCAGCCGCGCTTCGAGTTCCGCCAAGCGCGCGGCGTCCGGTTCGAGCGCGCGGGCGCGGGCAAGTTCTTCCGCCGCCTCGTCGTGCCGCCCCAGGTCGATCAGCGTACCGACGCGGTTGAGCCGCCACATCGCTTCCTCCGGTTGGAGTGCAATGGCACGGTCAGTCGCCGCCAGCGATGCCTCCAGATTCCCGGCGTTCTCACAGGCAATGCAGAGGCTCGTGTAACTGGATGCCAGGCTAGCGCGCACAGCGCTCCAGTCAACCCCCGGCGTGGCGGCGAACTCCGGCGCAAGCAGCGCCTCGCCGGCCGCCACTGCCGCCTGCCACGCGGCAATGTCATGCTCGGACGCTTCCGCCGCCTGGACGAGTTCAAGGTAACGCTGCAACGCCTGCTGGATAGCCTGGTGCATTGGGTTTGCCTGCTGGTCGGCAGCGGCGCGAATCGCACGCAGCCCTTCAGCCCGCTCGCGCAGCGCCTGCGCCAGCGCCGCATCGCCCGCCTGTTCCGCCTGCCGCGCGAATTCCTCGGCGGCGGCAGCCAGCGGTGCTTCCAGTGCGGCGGGCAATACGCGCCAGAAGTCCAGCAACTCCTCGCCGGACGACACCGCTAGCAAGCGTTGCACCAGCGGCGCCAACAGCGCTGCGCGCAACTGCGGGTCAGCCTCCAGCGCAGCCAGGAGACCGGCCTCGTCGGTTACGCCGGCGGCAGCCAGGCGCTCCGGCCGATCGACCACAGGAGCGCTCAGCCACGCCGGCGGCGGACCCGCACCCAGCGACGCCCACAGCGCGTCGAAGTCGGCGCCGCAGGCAGTACGGAGAGCACGAAGCTGGTGCATCGCCCGCTGCTGAAATTCAGCGTGCTGTAATGCCGTAAACATGCGGAACGCCGTCCAGCCGGCGCGCAGCGCTTCCAGCAAGCGGGTCATACGATCCTCGCCCGGCACACTCGCCAGGTCGCGGAGCAGATTAGCGCGGTTGTTCTGCGTCGCCGCATAGTCCAGCGGCACGGTCTCGGGAGTGCGGTAGCGTAAGGCGGCGTCATAGGCGGCCAGCGCTGCGCGCAGGCGCGCGGCGCGATCCTCGCCCGGCACACTCGCCAGGTCGCGGAGCAGATTAGCGCGGTTGTTCTGCGTCATGGCGTAATCGAGCGGCGCGGTCTCGGGCGTGACGTAGCGTAAGGCGGCGTCATAGGCGGCCAGCGCTGCGCGCAGGCGCGCGGCGCGATCCTCGCCCGGCACACTCGCCAGGTCGCGGAGCAGCACCGCGCGGTTGTTCTGCGTCCTGGCGTAATCGAGCGGCGCGGTCTCGGGAGTGCGGTAGCGTAAGGCGGCGTCATAGGCGGCCAGCGCTGCGCGCAGGCGCGCGGCGCGGTCTTCCCCCGCCAGCGTTGCGGCGCGTTGCAGGGCGTTGCCCAGCGATACCTGGGCGCGTGCGACCTGCGCCGGCGTGCCGCGATGGGCGGCGCACGCCAGCGCCTGTTCAGCCCATGCCAGAGCGTCGCGTC
>CALGYB010000065.1 GCA_937935075.1 uncultured Roseiflexus sp.
GTGCTACAACCCGAGCAACCGCGCCAGTATCGGCGCCAGCAGCGCCGTCAGCGCGCCGTTCAACCCCATCGCCAGCCCGGCAAACGCGCCGGCTTCTGCGTGCATTTGCAACGCGCGCGCCGTGCCGATTCCATGAGATGCAACCCCGATGGCCAGGCCACGCGCCGCCTGATCGTTCATCCGCAGGCGATCAAAGAGATCGCGCGCGATGACGGCGCCGATAATCCCGGTCACAATCACCAGCACCGCCGTCAACGACGGCAATCCGCCGATCTGTTCGGCGATGCCCATTGCAATCGGAGTTGTGACCGATTTGGGCGCGAGGGAGCGCAGGGTGACATCCGATACGCCCATGAGACGACCAATAATGACTACTGACAGAATGGACGTGAGTGAACCGATCAGGAGTGCGCCGGAGAGCGGCAACAGCATGCGCCGCAATCGACCGGCGTAGCGCCAGAGCGGCAATGCCAGCGCGACCGTGGTGGGTCCCAGCAGGAAATGCACGAACTGAGCGCCATCGAAGTACCGCTGATACGGTGTGCCGGTCACGGTCAGAAACGCAACCAACACCACCACCGCGATCAGAACCGGATTCGCCAGGGGGCGCTGCCCGACTCGCTGGTATGCCGCATCTGCCAGGTAGTAGACCAGCAGCGTGGCGGTCAGCCAGAGGAGCGGCGTCTGCGCCAGATAGACCCAGATGTCAGTCACGTTTGGTTGCATGCCCGAACGCCTTTCGTCTGCTGCTCAAGCGAAGGAAGAGCATCAATGCCCCGGCGGTGATGATCATAGTGATTATGGTGCTGACGAGCAGAGTAACGATGATCGCCAGCCACTCGGTGCGCATCAGTTGGACGTGGTTCATGATGCCGACGCCCGCCGGGACGAAGAACAGGGGCAAGAAGCGCAACAGTCCCTGCCCGACCTGATCGAGCCAGTCGGGCGCGCCGCGCCACAGCAAGACGCCGAAGAGCAGCGCCATGCCCAGCACCGGTCCGGGTGTCGGCAGGTTGAGCGCGCGCGCAGTCACCTCCCCAATTAACTGGCAGGTAAGAAGAACGGTCATTCCTCGCAACATTGAGCATACTCCTGAAATGAGGGAAAGAAACGATAGTCTGTTCCACGCATGGCTTACCTGTTGGACTCTCGCCCGTGCTGGCGCTCATCTGCGAGCAGGTTCCACAGTGCGCCGCCGGGTTACAACCGTTGGCGCAGGCGCTCACCCGCCAGCAGATCGAGAAGGGTTTCTGCCGGAAGGTCTGCCAGTGAACGGAGACGCAACTCGTGAGGCGGGAGAGGGAGCGTGTCGAGGAGCGCCACCGGCACAGCAACGCATGCCCGCTGCGGCTGCGGCGCGCATGCCATTGGGCGAATCTTCGAGCACGACGCACGACTCTGGCGCTGCATCGAGACAGGCGGCGGCGCTCAGAAACAGATCGGGGGCGGGTTTGACGCACAACCCGTCGCTGCGGGTGCGCACACATGCAAAGACGGGGCGCAGCGCATGCTGTTCAAGCCAGCCCTCGACCCACTCGCGCGACGCGCTCGATGCCACTGCCAGGCGAATGCCACGCGCATGCGCTGCGGTTATCAACCCACGCACGCCGGGTTGAAGCGGTTGCTGCTCGCACAACGCCAGGTAGCGCTCACGGTGTTCACGATGGAGCGCCTCGCGGTCGAGCGGCGCGCCGGTCAGCGCCTTGAGTTCGCCATAGGGGTCATAGCCGCCGGTGGTTCCCAACCCGTGCATCCAGCGCTCAGGACGCAGATCCGCGCCAAAACGACGATACTGTTCGCTCAATACCAGAAAATCCGGCGTCTCGGCGTCGAGAATCAATGACTTCAATGCAAAAAGATGGAACCACGAAACCACGAGGGTCACAAAGGAAATGCGCTTCATTTTTATTCCCCTTCGTGCACTTCGTGTCCCTGGCGGTTCAGCCTGTGTGCAAGCGACATCGGCACTGTAACCACGAAGGTAACCACGAAGGTCACCAGGGGACACGAAGGACATGCGCTTCATTATTTTTATGAACCTTCGTGCGCTTCGTGTCCTTGGTGGTTGAGCCGGTGTGCAGTAACCACGAAGGTCACCAAGGGACACGAAGGACATGCGCTTCGTTGTTATTCCCCTTCGTGCGCTTCGGGTCCTTGGTGGTTGAGCCGGTGTGCAAGCGACATCGGCACTGTAACCACGAAGGTCACCAAGGGACACGAAGGACATGCGCTTCGTTGTTATTCCCCTTCGTGCGCTTCGGGTCCTTGGCAGTTCAGCCTATGTGCAGTGGACTCATCAATCCATCGAAATCGGCAGCATGACACCCTTCTTTTCGCATCGCCTTACAATCCCCTAGAGCCTGTTATGCACTTCAGAGATACACGTGGTATGATTTCAGTATGACACGTCAACCCTATCCCAGCGATGTAAGCGACGAGGAGCGGGCCTTCGTCGCTTCGACCGGCTCAGGCGCCGCGCTCCCTCCCTGACCTTCATGACCGAAGACGCCCCGCAGCGCAACCACGCGCTGCGCCCCCCCCTTCCCCCCCCTGCGGGGGGGGGGG
>CALGYB010000066.1 GCA_937935075.1 uncultured Roseiflexus sp.
TTTTTGCCGTGAAGTCATGGAAGGCTCAACCACCAAGGACACGAAGCACACGAAGGGGGATAAAGATGAAGCGCATGTCCTTCGTGTCCCTTGGCGACCTTCGTGGTTGCTTGGTGCGGTGAAGTAACCACCAAGGACACGAAGCACACGAAGGGGAATAAAGATGAAGCGCATGTCCTTCGTGTCCCTTGGCGACCTTCGTGGTTGCTTTTTGCCGTGAAGTCATGGAAGGCTCAACCACCAAGGACACGAAGCACACGAAGGGGGATAAAGATGAAGCGCATGTCCTTCGTGTCCCTTGGTGACCTTCGTGGTTGCTTGGTGCGGTGAAGTCATGGAAGGCTCAACCGCCAAGGACCCGAAGTGCACGAAGGTGAATAAGAAGAGCATTTCCTTTGTGACCTTCGTGGTTTCGTGGTTGCTTTTTATGGTTTTCGAGAAAAGAATCCGGTATCGCCCGGTGAAGCTCGCGCAGGCGGGCTTTGCAACCGTAGCCTGCGGCTTCAGCCGCAGTGCAGATGAGTGGATCGCTAATGCCAGGGCGCAGTCTGCGTCTTATCTGACTGATCGCACGTTAGTATCAGATGCCTGCACACGCCGGGGGCGCCGCTCATTCCAGGTCGGGCGCGGCGCGGTCAGCCCTTCTCTCCCTGCCGACGCAGCCAGTCGCGGATCAGCGTGACAAAACGCTCCAGATCATCGAGGTTTGCCAGATTCCGGTACACCTCATCCCAGTCGATCAGCAGATATTCGTGGATCAGAATATTCCGAAAACCGGCGATCGGCGCCAGATTCGCAGCGAATTCGGGCGGTAGAACGCCTAACTCTCCCATGCGCACAATAGCTTCGCGATAGTCGCGCGGTTTTCGGGCGCCTTCCAACGCGATGATCCGATGGCAGATGTCGATGCAGCATTGCGCAGCGACTTCCAGGTTGCGCTCGGCGATGTCGCGCAAATACGGATCGGCGTCGAAATCGGAGCGCGGACGCTCACGCAACGGGGTCAGACGCGCCAGGCGTTCGCTGAGTTCGTCTAAACGCCTCTCGATACCGCTGAACTCGACGCTCATCGCCGGCTCCGTTTACAATATCCTGACGTTGCGCCCGTAGAACAGGCAGATAGTCACCGTAGCGGCTCAGCACATCCGCTTCATACTCGACTCGCTCAGCCAGTGAACGCTGATACAGCGCCGTTCCCTCAGCAATGACGGCATATGCCAGCTCAATCGGCGCCTGGTTCAGGAAGATAAGATCGATAGGACCATCATCGAGCGCCTCCGCGAAGCGATGCGCCAGTTCGTCGCGCAGATGCGGAATTGACGCATCCCAATCCAGCACTGCCGCCAGATCGATGTCGCTCATCGGACCGACCTCGCCGCCCATGCGCGATCCGAAGAGGTAAACCAGCCGCACCTGTGGATGCGCGGCTGCAATCGCTGCAATGCGTTGCTGAAGCGTCTGGAGATCGATGTCAGACATCAGCGCCTCGCCGGAACGGGATATGCTCACGGTGATTGTACCATGCCGGTCAATCACGCAGACGTGCGTCATCGCTCGCCATGAGCGCCCGCTGTGAACTGAATGGCGGCGCGCCATCATCCCACGTGCCGCCGAACATAGCGGCTTCGTCCTGAACATTGGCAAGAAGCCGCCCGACCATGAGCGATTGCTGCACTGCGCGCGCAAGAATGCCTGCCCCCTGATGATGCCGCCTCACGACACGTCCTCGTATGCTGCGAATTCTGCGAAAATTCGCAGATTCTGCTTGATATGTGGGAATAAGTGGTATATAATCACCCTCAAGTGGGAGAAAGTGGGGCAAAGTGGGGGAAAATGTCATCTGCGTCGCTGATCACGGTAAAAAAAGAAAACATATGTTCTATTATTTTCATCGGATAGTTCAAATGGGTCGGGGAGATATAGTCACAGGGCGTCTCAAGCGATGATCCGTTGCAATCCGGTGACCAGTCAGGCGAACAACCGTGTTTCTCGGCGAATACGAACATACAATCGATGACAAGGGTCGCCTGGCGATACCGGCTCGTTTTCGTGATGCACTCAGCGAAGGGGTAGTCATCACGCGCGGCTTCGATAAGTGTCTGGTAGGGTTTCCGCGCAGCGTCTGGGAGGAACTGGCGCGACAGGTGAGCAGCCTGCCGATCGGCAGCGAGGAAACGCGGCAATTGCAGCGTATGCTCTTTTCGGGCGCCGCCGATATGACGCTCGACCGACAGGGGCGCATTCTCATTCCGCAGAACCTGCGCGAATTTGCCGAACTTGGCGATCAGGCGATTATTGCCGGGCTGAATCGCCACTTCGAGATCTGGTCGCCGCGTCGCTGGCAGAATGTGCTGAGCGCAATGGACGCCAACGCGAGTATGTTTGCGCAAAAACTGGCAGAGTTGAGGTTCTAGGGTTGGAGGCGAGAGACGAGAGGTGAGAGGTGAGAGGCGAGAGGTGCGAGGTGCGAGGTGAGAGGTGAGAGGTGAGAGGTGAGAGGTGCGAGGCGAGAGGTGCGAGGTGCGAGGCGAGAGGTGAGAGGTGCGAGGTGCGAGGTGCGAGGCGAGAGACGAGAGGCGAGAGGTGCGAGGGGTGAAGGTCTGATAGCTCGGCGCAAGCGCCCGGAACACGTCGGTTGAAGGCGAGAGACGAGAGGCGAGAGACGAGAGGCGTGAGGGGTGAAGGTTGCAGGTGGGAAGGTTACGGTTGAGAAGAGGGAAGGTTAACCCCTAACCCCAACCCCCTGGTTCTCGGTTCTTGGTTCTCAGTTCTTGGTTCTCAGTTCTTGGTTCTCAGTTCTTGGTTCTCAGTTCTTGGTTCTCAGTTCTTGGTTCTCAGTTCTCAGTTCTTGGTTCTCAGTTCTTTGGACTACCATCACACGCCGGTACTGCTTCGAGAGGTGATTGCCGGGCTGCAACCGCGCTCTGGTGGTTGGTATATCGATGGAACGGTCGGCGGGGGCGGGCACGCAGCGGCGATCCTGGAAGCGTCGGCGCCGGATGGTCGGCTCCTGGGGATCGACTGCGACCCGGCGGCGCTGAGTGCAGCAGCGGCGCGGCTGGCGCCGTATGGTGAGCGGGTGACACTGGTGCGCGGCGGTTTTCGTGAGATTGGACGGCTGGCAACCGACTCGGGGTTTATTCAGGTTCAGGGAGTGCTGCTCGATCTGGGGGTGTCATCGTATCAACTCGACACGCCGGAGCGCGGCTTTTCGTTTCAGGCGAGCGCACCGCTCGATATGCGGCTCGACCCGGACGCGCCGGTGACGGCGGCGCACCTGGTAAACAACCTGCCGGAACAGGAACTTGCCGATCTGATCTTTCGCTATGGTGAGGAACGCGGTTCGCGCCGGATTGCACGAGTGATCGTTGAAGCCCGGCAGCGCAAACCACTCACAACAACCGACGAACTGGCAATGCTCGTCAGTCGGGCGCTTGGGGGGCGACGCGGCAGGATCCATCCCGCAACGCGCACATTCCAGGCGTTACGGATTGCGGTCAACGACGAACTGGCGAGCCTGGAAGCGGCGCTGCCGCAGATCGTCGAACTGCTCGCAGCGGGTGGGCGAATGGCAATCATCTCGTTTCACTCGTTGGAGGATCGGATTGTCAAACACTTTATGCGCGCCGAAGCGCAGGCAGGGCGTCTGCGCATCATCACACGCAAGCCGGTTGAGGCGAGCAATAAGGAACAACAGGATAATCCGCGCAGTCGCAGCGCGAAACTGCGTGTGGCGGAACGGAGGAGAATAGATGGCTGTCACACTCAAACCGCTCTACCCGACCATTCGCGAAGCGAAGGAGCGTCGCCTTGAACTGCTCCGCTACCTGCGGCTCGAAGGCGGACGGCGACTGATCGCTGCGGCGTTGCTGCTGGCGCTCATGAGCGGCTTGAATCTCGCTCAGACCGGGCGCCTGGCGACGCAAGGGCACGCTGTCGCTCAGTTACAGCGACAGCAAACCGCACTCCTGCGCGAGCGCAGCAACCTTCAGTTGCGTCTGGCGCGCGCTCAATCGCTCGCCGACATCGAGCGCCGCGCCGCTCGTCTCAACCTGCGCCCGATGGAACCGGAACAGGCGCGCTATATTACGATTGGTACGGTCGCCGACCGCGAACCGCCAATGCAAGACAATCTGGTTTTCAACCCGTAGAGGAACGTCGTATGGCGGCACGGACCACGCGTAGCACGGTTGTCCAGCGTACTCCGGCGCGGCGTAGCGCTTCCACAATGCGCCCGGTCACGATCAGCCGCTGGCGGCTCAACCTGTTGCTGCTGCTCGCTGTCGTGATCATTGCCCGTATTGCCGTGCATCTCGGCAGTATTCAGACTGGACAGGTGCGCATTAGCGGTCGAACGCTGGCGGAGATGGCGCGCGCCGAGGTGCATCAACGCCTGCCGATCACCGCTCCGCGCGGCGTCATCCGCGACAGTAAAGGCAATATCCTGGCGCTCGACGTTGATCTGCAAAGTCTGTACGTCGTGCCGTCACAGATCGATCAGAAGAATGCACCACGGTTGGCGCTCACCCTTTCCGGTCTGCTCGGCGTTCCATCTCCCGACATTCTGGCGGCGATGCAGAATATGTCGCTCTACCAGGTGCGCATCAAGCGCTGGCTCGAACCGGAGATCGCCGAACGGGTCATGGCGCTCGATGAGCCAGGACTGGTGTTGCAGTACGAACCGCGGCGCGTCTATCCGCAAGGCGCCTTCGCTGCGCACGTGATTGGCGCGGTGAACTTCGAGCATACCGGCATCAGCGGCGTTGAGGGATATTACGATACCCTGCTGCGTGGCAGCACCGGCGTCATCACGGCGGAAGTCGACTCACAGCGCAACCCGATCTGGATTGCGCCCCAGGAGGTGTATCCCGCCAGTCCCGGCGTTGATCTTCAGTTGACGATTGATCCAACCGTTCAGCACATCATTGAGACTGAACTAAAGCGAGCAGTGGATGCGCACAATGCCGATGGCGGCGTGGTGATCGTCATGGATCCGCGCACCGGCGCCATCCTGGGCATGGCCAGCTATCCGACGTTCGATCCGAACCGGTACTTTGAGTACACGCCGGAAACCTACAATCTGAACCCGGCGGTCGGGACGCAGTATGAGCCGGGATCGACGTTCAAAATCTTCACCGTCGCCGCTGGCTTGCAGGCGCGCGCCTTCACTGCCGACACGGTGGTGGACGATCCGGGCAGTGTCTACCGCTACGGCTGGCGCCTGTCGAACTGGAACGGCGCCGGCAATGGTCCCATCAACCCGGAAAAGGTGCTCTACTATTCGAGCAATGTGGGCGCGCTGCAACTGGCGGAACTGATCGGCGCAGACCGTTTCTACGCGATGCTGGATGAGTTCGGCTTCGGTCGTCCGACCGGCATCGACATAGCCGGTGAAGCAGCAGGAATGGTGCAGACCCCTGCGCGCGCGGGGTGGAGTCCGCTGGTGCTCGATACCAACGGCTATGGTCAGGGCATTGCGGTAACACCGCTGCAAATGGTGCGCATGGTTGCCGCTCTTGGCAACGACGGCAAACTAATGCGTCCCTACATCGTCGAGCGGCGTTGCCGCGGCGATGATTGCGTCATCACCCAACCCAAGCAGATCGGGCAACCTATCGAACCCGGCGTTGCCTGGACGGTGCGCCGTATGCTGGTGAAATCCGCCAACCATTACGCGCCGGTCGTCTGGGCGGGGATGACGGGCAATTACGGTGACACGTGGCTGGTTCCAGGGTACGAAGTATGCGCCAAAACCGGCACATCATCGATCCCCGATGGGCGCGGGGGATACGTCCCCGATGCCACCATCGGCTCGGTGGCCGGTCTGGCGCCGGCCGACAACGCGCGCTTCGCCATTCTGGTGAAGGTGGATCGTCCTCGTGATGACTACTGGGCGGTGCGAACGGCCATCCCATTGTTCCAGTCGATTGCGACGCAACTGGTGCAGTATGCGCGCATCGCTCCCGATATGGATCTGGTCGATCCGGGACAAACCGTGGGCGGGCGCCTCAACCGGTAGATACGGCGTCGCTGCGATGCGCCTGAACAGATTATGTTACAATGCCGCCGGATTTCGTGAACCGTAAGGCTCGAGGGGAAACGGCGGTGTTGCGACTGGACGAAGTGCTGCCCGGCGTACAGGAGGAGACGAATCGGCGCTTCCACGCGCTGCCTCCTGCGCTCACGCAGGTCGCCTTTAGCGAAGCGGTGATCGATTCGCGTCAGGCGACGTCAGCGTGCCTGTTCGTTGCGTTGCGCGGCGAGCGGGTCGATGGCCACGAATTTCTGGCGGACGCGGCGGCGCGCGGTGCACGCGGCGCCCTGGTGCGCCGCGAGAAAGTGTCGAACCTGTCGCTGGAACGACCCGTTGCCATCATCGATCCGGTGACCGGCGAGGGACTCGAACGAGCGACGCCCGACACGATGCTGCTGATCGCGGTCGATGATCCGCAGGCGGCGCTGAACCGGCTGGCAGCCTATCACCGGGGGATGTACGATCCCGTGGTGATCGGCGTCACCGGGAGCGTGGGCAAAACCTCGACGAAAGAGGTGACGGCCAGCGTGCTTCAGCGCAGCTTTCGCACCTTAAAAAGCCCAAGAAGCTACAACAGTGAGGCGACACTGCCTATTGTGTTGCTCAAACTCACCGCCGACCATCAGGTGGCGGTGCTTGAGATGGGCATGTACGGTCCGGGCGAGATCGCGCATCTTGCGGCTCTTGCCCGGCCCCGCCTCGGCATTGTGACCAATGTGGGACCTTCGCACCTGGAGCGCATGGGGAGCATCGACGCCATTCAGCGCGCCAAAAGCGAACTGCCGCAGGCATTGCCGGAGGATGGATTCGCCATTCTCAACATCGACGATCCGCGGGTGCGCGCTATGGCGGAGGTGACGCGCGCCAGACCGTTCTTCTACGGTCTCGATCCGGCAGCCGATCTATGGGCGGATGCGATCGAGAGCCGCGGGTTGCAGGGTATCGGGTTTCGGGTGCATTATCAGGGGGACAGTCTGCACCTGAATCTGCCGCTCCTTGGGCGTCACAGCGTGCATACGGCGCTTGCGGCGGCGTCTGCCGGGTTGCTGCTCGGCATGGAATGGGAAGCGATCATCGCCGGGTTGCGCAGCGAAGGAGCGCAACTCAGACTGCTGGCAGTTCCAGGGATAAGCCAGACGACGCTGATCGATGATTCCTATAACGCCTCACCCGCCTCGATGCTGGCGGCGCTCAACCTGCTGGCGGAACTCGATGGTCGCCGGATTGCCATCCTGGGCGATATGCTGGAATTGGGACGCATCGAAGAAGAGGCGCACCGGATGGTCGGGGTGCGTGCGGCGGAAGTCGCACAGATCCTGATTACGGTCGGGCAACGAGCGGCGTGGATCGCCGATGAGGCGCGGCAGGCAGGCATGTCGCCTGAACAGGTGCATAGCGTTGACGATAACGATGCGGTGGTGCGTCTGGCGCGCCATCTGCTGATGCCCGGCGATTTTGTGTTGATCAAGGGATCGCGCGGGATGTTTATGGAAACCATCGTGGCTCAGTTGCAGCACCATCCCTGACGCTCCAGCGCCATTCGCAACCGATAATGATCGTTCTGAACAACAACGTAGAGGGAGCAAACACGTGCGCGAAACCCTCCAGGCGCTCCTAGTGCAGGATATGGCAAGGGCGCTGCTGCTGGCGGCAGCCGCCTTCATCCTGACGCTCGCAACGGGCGGGTACTGGATCCGGTTCCTGCGTCGCCATCGAATCGGTAAACAGATCCGCCTCGAAGGACCACAGAGCCACCTGGTCAAAACCGGCACGCCAACTATGGGCGGGATCATCATCCTGTTGCCGGTCATCGCTCTGACAGTGGCGTTCAACCTCGTGGATCGCTGGTCGGTCCTGCTGCCGCTCGCTGTCTTGATCGCATTTGCGATCCTTGGCGCAATCGACGATTATATGTCGCTGGTCGGCAGCCGGTCGAAGACGTATGGATTTACCCCGCGCACGAAAATGGCGCTTATGCTGCTGATCGCCTTCGGCGCCGCGCTGGCGCTCTACCTGCCGCCGCCGTTTGGTCTGGCGAACTTCGGTCAGGTGCGCGTCCCGTTCGTGGGGCAGTTCGACATCGGGCTGTGGTTCATTCCGTTCGCTATGCTGATCATCGTCGGCACAAGCAATGCCGTGAACCTTACTGATGGTCTCGACAGCCTGGCGGGTTGGAATCTGACGCTGGCGTTCGCGGCCTATGGTGTGATTACGTTCCTGAACGGCGAGTTTATCAACCTGATGGCGTTCTGTTTCACGCTGGTCGGGGCGTGTGCGGCGTTTCTCTGGTACAACGCGCATCCGGCGCAGGTGTTCATGGGCGATCTCGGTTCGCTGTCGCTCGGCGCTGCGCTGGGGGTGGTGGCATTGCAATCGCAGCAGTGGCTGCTGTTGCCGGTCGTCGGTCTGGTCTTCGTTGCGGAAGCGCTCTCGGTCATCATTCAGGTCGGCTATTTCAAATGGACCAAACGGCGCACCGGCGTCGGGCGGCGGGTCTTCAAAATGTCGCCGCTGCACAACCACTTCGAGTTGCTGGGCTGGAGCGAAACGCAGGTGATGCAGCGCTTTGTGCTGGTGGGCATGGTGGCAGCGCTGGTCGGCATTTCGCTGGCATTGACGATCAATGATGCGCAACGGGCGCGGATGACGGTCGAACGTTCGGTGATCACAGCGGAACGATAGGTTCTATGCACCTGCAAGGGAAGCGTGCGCTGGTTATGGGGCTTGGCGTCCACGGCGGCGGGGTTGGCGTTGCGCGCTTCCTTGCGCTCCAGGGCGCAGAAGTGACTGTCACCGATCTGCGCACGCCCGACGACCTGCGCGCATCGCTCGATGCCCTCGCCGGTCTGCCGATCCGTTTCGTGCTCGGCGAGCACCGTGATGATGATTTCCGGCAGGCTGAGATTGTGGTGCGCAACCCGGCAGTGCCGTCTGCATCGCGGTACCTGCAGATCGCGCGTGAAGCCGGCGCAGCCGTCGAAATGGAAATGACCCTCTTCTTCCGGCTCTGCCCCGGACCGATCCTCGGCGTTACCGGCACGAAAGGCAAAACGACAACGACGTTGCTCCTGGGTGCGATGCTGCGCGAGCAGTTCCCGGAGACGGTCATCGCCGGCAATCTGCGCATTTCCGCCCTCGATCAACTGCCGTTGATCGACGTCGCTACACCTGTGGTGCTGGAACTCTCGTCATTTGCGCTCGAAGGGTTGGGCGAAGCCGGCTTAAGCCCGCAGATTGCCTGCATCACTTCGATTGCGCCGGATCACCTCGACCGGTATGGAACGATGGAAGCGTATATTCAGGCAAAAGAGCAGATCTGGCGCCATCAGCGCCCCGGCGATGCGGTGGTGCTGAATGTCGGCTCCTCAGTGATGCGGAAGATGACGGTCGTTGACCATCGTCCGCTCGATGTGGTCTGGTTCGCCGGCGCGGACGAAGCGCGCCATCTGGAAGGGAAACGGGCAGCGTTCTGGCATGGCGACGAATTGATCTGGCATGATGCCTCTGCTGCGGGAGGTGCGACGCATACGGTCATCTGCGCCAGAGACGATGTGCGCCTGCCCGGAGCGCACAACCTGGCGAACATCGCAGCCGCCACCGCTGCCGCCTGCGCGTTTGGCGTCGCTCCAAAACATATTCGGCGCGCTGTGCAGACCTTTACCGGCGTTGAGCATCGCCTGGAGTTCGTGCGTGAACTCCATGGCGTGCGCTATGTCAATGATACCGCAGCGACCGCGCCTGAAGCGGCGATTGCCGCGCTCCGCGCGTTCGATGCGCCGATTGTGCTGATCGCCGGCGGCGCCGATAAGAATCTGCCATTCGACGCTTTTGCGCGCGAGATCGCGCGGCGAGTCAGAGCGGTGATCCTGCTCCAGGGAACAGCGACGCCGAAACTGCTGGCAGCGCTGCGCGCTGTGAGCGCTGATGCCGATGTTTTCGGTCCCTACGACGATTTCGAGCAAGCGCTCGACACGGCGCGCTGCATTGCCGCACCCGGCGACATTGTGCTCCTTTCGCCAGGATGCGCGAGTTTTGGCATGTTCCGCAATGAGTTCCATCGCGGCGAAGCATTTCGCCATATTATCCAGAGTTTTACGTGAGCAACAACGATAACGACGCCGATTATCAGCGGATCCTGCGGAACCTCGAAGCCGCAGGACGCGCACCGGAAGAACCATCGCCTGTGGAACCGGAGTCGCCGGCGATGGCGGTGCAGGTGCGGCTTCCGCTCTTTACGCCATGGGTGGCGCGCATTCTGTTGACGATCAACATCGTCGTTTTTGCTGTTCCCTGGTTGCTCGATGTGGTGGGGATTCGGATCGCAGGCGGGGTGAGCATCTACGAATTCTCGTTGATCTGGGGCGCAAAAGATAATGCAGCGATTTTTGCCGGAAGCCAATACTACCGGTTCCTCACCGCTATGTTTCTCCACGGCGGGCTGGCGCACCTGTTCTTCAACTCGTTTGCGCTCTACTCGCTCGGTTTCGAGACGGAACGGCTCTTCGGCGCGCAGCGGTTCCTGGCAATCTACATGATTGCCGGTCTGGGAGGAGGAGTTGCTTCCTATGCGCTCAACCCCAATCCTTCGGTGGGCGCGTCGGGCGCGATCTTCGGGCTGATCGGCGCATTGATCGCATTCTACACGGTTGCGCGTCGGGTATTGGGTGGAATTGCGCGCCAGCAACTGGGGAGCCTGATATTCATTACGCTGATTAACCTGGCGCTGGGATTGACTACGCCGTACATCGACAATAATGCGCATATCGGCGGGCTGGTGACCGGCGCACTGCTGGGGTGGCTGCTGGCGCCGCGGTTTGCGCTCGATACGCGATCCTACCCGCCGACCGTCGTGCGTCTCAGCCTGCGCAACGGATGGGCGCTGACCCTGGCGGTTCTGGTGATGTTGATCGTGCTGGTCGCGCTCATTACGCCGCCGATCTGAAGCGTTTGCTTACAAGGTTGAAAGCGAAAACCTATGGCAGAAACGTTACCTCGCAAACCGGATTATGTTTTGTTCGCCGCTGTCGGCACGCTGGTGCTGCTGGGATTGGTGATGGTGTACAGCGCATCGTTTATGCGCGCTTATGCCGATACCGGCGATCAACTCTACTATACCTGGCGCCAGATGACGGCGGCGGTGATCGGTGTGGTTGCGCTCCTGGCGGCGCAACGCATCGATTACCGGATCTGGCGGCGCTTTTCGGTGCATCTGATGGCCGGCGCACTCTTTCTACTGCTGCTGACGCTCATCCTGCCTGCCTCGATGACCGAAGCCAACGGTGCGCGTAGCTGGATCCGCGTCGGTTCGTTCAGCATGCAACCGTCGGAGATTGCCAAACTGGTGATGGTGATCTACTTTGCCGACTGGCTCTCACGGCGCGGCGAAAAACTGACGAATGTCACCTATGGGCTGGCGCCGTTTGCGCTGATGCTTGGCGTGGTTTGCGGTCTGGTGTTGTTGGGGCGTGATCTTGGAACCACAATTGTACTGGTCATCGTTGCGGGCGTGGTCTACTTTGCGGCTGGCGCCAGCCTGTTGCATATCATCGGAGCGGCAATCGTGGCAGGCAGCGCATTCTGGGGGTTGATCAACATCGCTACCTACCGGCTGGAACGGATTGCTGCCTGGATCGACCCGTTTGCGCACTATCAGGGCGCCGGGTATCAACCGGTTCACGCGCTCTACGCGCTGGGAAGCGGCGGGTTGTTTGGCGTCGGGATCGGGCAGGCGCGTCAGAAGTTCTTCTGGCTGCCCGAAGCGCATACCGATGCCATTTTCGCCATCATTGGCGAGGAGTTCGGATTGGTCGGAACCCTCTTCGTCGTCACCTGTTTTCTGGTGATCGCCTATCGCGGCATGCGTATCGCCGGTCGTTCGTCCGATCCTTTCGCAGCGCTGCTCGCTACCGGCATCACCTGCTGGATCGTCAGTCAGGCGCTGATCAACATTGCCGTAGTGACGACGCTCATTCCGTTCACCGGGCTGACGTTGCCGTTCATCAGTTATGGCGGAACATCACTGACGGTGTGTATGGCAGCGGCTGGTATTTTGCTGAATATTTCGCGTCATACCGGCCATACGTCTCCAGGTGAGTCTCATGAAACGGTCGTCCAATCAGAACGTTCAGCGTCCTTTGCGCGTCTGGCTGGTTGGTGGCGGAACCGGCGGTCACGTCTATCCGGCGCTGACCGTCGCCGCGGCGCTCAACGCGCCTGGGGCGCCATCCGTCGCCGCTGAGTCGCCGAACCGATTGGGTGGCGCAGGATCGTTCGATGCACGATGGTCGGCGCTCTACGTGGGAAGTGTTGGCGGTATGGAAGCAGCGCTTGTAGCGCGTGAAAGCGCCCTGCCGTTCCAGGCAATACCGGCAGCGGCGCTGCGTGGTCGCAATCCGTTGACGATGATGCGCAACCTGGCAACGCTGGCGCATGGAACTATCGCAGCACGTCGGCTTGCCGAATGGGATCGACCGGTTGTGATCCTGGGCACCGGCGGGTATGTGTGCGTACCAGTCTTTCTGGCGGCGCGCCTCGCGGGCATACCCACGCTGATCTACCTGCCTGATGTGGTTCCCGGTCTGGCAGTGCGGCTCCTGGCGCGCCTGTCCACCCTGGTCGCCTGTAGCGTGGCCGACTCTGGCCGTTATCTGGGGCTTGAACCGCTGGAGTATGACGAGGCTCTCGCGCGACTGAAGGCGGGGCATCGGACGGTTCGACTGGTGGTCACCGGCTATCCGGTGCGTCAGGAACTGTTCGTTGCCGACAGGCAGGCCTGTCGCGCGGCGTTTGGATTGCGTGATGACGTGCCGACGCTGCTGGTCGCCGGCGGCAGCCGCGGTTCGCGCAGCATCAATCGGGCGATTGCTGCGCTGTTGCCGGCATTGCTCCCGTTTATGGAAATTATTCACGTGTGTGGACGCGAAGGAGATGCGACATTTCTCAGAGCAGCGATACGGGAGTTGCCAGAAAACCTGCAAAAGCGGTATCATCTGTTTGAGTATCTCCACGGCGCATCGACGATACTCGTTCCGGGCGCCACGTCTCCCGCGCCGACCATGGTCGCAGCACTCGCCGCCGCCGATCTGACGGTCTGTCGTAGCGGCGCTTCAACCCTTGGAGAGTTGCCTGCGGTTGGATTGCCGGCGGTGCTTGTGCCCTATCCGCATGTGCATCAGGAGGAGAATGCCGATTACCTGACGCAGCGCGGCGCAGCGGTCAAAATCAGCGATGCTGCGCTTGCCCGCACCACAGAGGAAGGATTGCTCTTTCGCGAAATCCACCGGCTCATCCATCGCCGGGACGAACGATGCGCCATGGCAGAACGGATGCGGGCGCTGGCGCAACCCGACGCCGCCCGTCGGCTCGCGTTTCTGCTTCAGATGCTGGTGAGCAGGAGACTGATGGCATGATAACGATCGATCTGAGCGGTCCGTTCGTTACGTATTCGATCCTTGTAGCGCTCGGCATCCTCGGTTGGGTGTGGGGCTTCCGTTACTTCGTCAGCCTGGGGCTGATGACAACCCTGGCATATCTGATTGCCGTCCAGGGCGGTAATTTCGTCGTCGGGCTGATCAACCGAACGTACAGCAACTTGCCGCGACTGGCAGCGTTTCTGACCGGCGGCAGCACCGCTGATGTCGCGCCGCTGGGTCCGATTATTCCGGAGAATCTTGAGGCGCCGCTCTTGCTGCGTGTGCTGGTCTTTGTTGCGTTGGTAGCGGTAGGCATTGGATACTCGTTTCCGTGGGAAGGAAAGCCGCTTGGCGGATGGGGCGGCAAACGTCCGCTGCGTATCCTGGGAGCGCTGACCGGCCTGTACACAGCGGTGTTGTTGACCAGCGCCGTGGCGATTTTCTGGCGCGAATTCGCGCCAACTGCCAATGTTCCAGATATGCTGGCGACTGCGTTGAATAGCCTGCCGACGTGGGCTGGCATCATTCCGTCGACGATTACGGCATTTGTTATCACCCTGCTGATCGTCACGGTCATTCGTTTCAATCGTGTTTGGGCGGTTGACGGCGGCGGCGGCGGTGGCGGCGGCGGTCCTAAAAAATAGTATCCAGGGCGCAGAGATGCACTATCACATCGTCGGCATTGCGGGCGCAGGAATGAGCGCCATTGCTCATATTCTGCTGGATCAGGGGCATACGGTCAGCGGTTCGGATCTCCAGCAGAATACGCTTACCGTCACGCTTGCGCAGCGCGGCGCACAGATCTGGCACGGGCACGACCCGTCCCTCGTCGCGGGCGCTGACCGATTGGTGGCTACGTCTGCGGTGCGGGACGATCATGTCGAACTGATTGCGGCGCGCCGGCGTGGTATTCCGGTGTTGCGACGCGCTGACCTCTGGCGTGAATGGTCGCGCGCGCGGCAGGTGGTGGCAGTAGCCGGCGCTCATGGGAAAACGACCACGACGGCGCTGATAGCACTGATGCTGACCCACGCCGGCGTTAAACCTGGTTTCCTGATCGGCGGCGAAATCCCCGATCTTGGAACGAATGCGCGCTGGGGCGATCCTGCGGCGCCGCTCGTCGTGGAAGCCGATGAATATGACCGGACATTTCTGGCGCTCGCGCCCAATGTGGCGGTGATCACCAATGTCGAGTGGGAACACGTCGATATCTATCCATCGCCAGAAGCGTATGAAGCGGCATTCCGTGCGTTTGCCGGGAACGTTGCGCATCCGCAGCGCCTGATTGTGTGCAACGACGACCCTGGCGCTGTGCGAGTCGCAGATCATCCCGACGTTCAACTGTATGGCATCGAAGAAACTGTTGCGCGTAATCCGGCATCATGCCGTCTGGCGCTGATGGACTGGATGGCTGCGAATGTGCGCTATGACGGCGCCATGACAAGTTTTGATCTCTGGCGCTATGACCGTCGCACCTTTGGTACGCGGCTCGAAGGCACGTATGTGATGCGATTGGTCGGCGATCACCATGTGCGGAATGCGCTGGCAGCCATCGCAGTGGCGATGACGCTGGGAATTGATCGAGCGGCGATAGCCGCTGCACTCGCCGGGTATCGCGGCGCCCGCCGACGCTTCGATGTCAAAGGCGAGGTGAACGGCATCATTGTGATTGACGACTACGCACATCACCCGACGGAAGTGCGCGCAACCCTGGCAGCGGCACGCGCTCGTTTTCCAGATCGTCGCATTGTCGTCTACCTGCAACCGCACACATTCTCGCGCACGTATGCGATGCTCGACGCCTGGGCGGATGCCTTTGATGTGGCGGATGTCGTTCGAGTTGGCGACGTCTACCCGGCGCGCGAAACAGGCGATCCGCATGCGGCTGCGTGTGCGCTTGCGGCGCGCATTGTTCACCGTGATGTTCAGGTTGCAGGAGATGTAGCGACCGCAACGGCAACAATTGTCGCATTGTTGCAACCCGGCGATGTGTTGTTGACCCTCGGCGCCGGTGATGGATACCGGGTCGGCGAGATGGCGATCCAGGCATTGGGGGCGGCGGGGCAGGCGTTGGCGTAGGGCGGGTGTCGTAGTAGGGGCAGGTCTCAGACCTGCCCCTACGGTGACGACGATGACGACAACGACGACACCCTACGCCCCCAGGGATAATTGGAATTGAACGCAACGTGACAAACGACGACACAACCACATTTCATCGACGCGTCGCCGAAGAATTGGGCGCCCGCTACGGCGGTGACGAATGCGCGCCCGAAGGATGGCGCGAAATTCAGACGTGGCACTGGGAACGGGCAGGCGCGTATACGGCTGCCATCGAGACGGCGCTGGCAATCACCGAGATGCGTGTTGCACGGCTCGACTTTGGCGGCGCGCGTCAGTGGACGGAGCGGGTGTTGACGCTGCTCGAGCGCATTGACGTGGAGTCCCGGCCGCCATACGAACTGCGCGCTTGCGCGCTGGCGCTGGCAGTGCTCGAATTCGGCGGTCAGTACCGCGAAGGACTCGAATATGCCCGTCGGATGTTGCGGGCGGCGCAGCGTACCCGAAATGCCGAGGCGGAGGCGCGCGCGTTGCTCGGAATCGGGCGTATGCAGCGTGAACTCGGACAACTGGTTCAGGCGGAAACGGTATTACACAACGCACGCGATCTTGCCGCCCGTGGCGAGTTGAGCGATCTGGAAGCCGAAGCCCGTCTGCATCTGGCAAAAGTGCATCAGTTGCAAGGGCGGCATCTGGAAGCGCTACAAGAGTTGCAAATGGCGCGTGAGGAACATGAACGCGAGGAACATGAAACCATTGACGAAAAATTGAAACTTGCGCGCGTGCTGACGGGTATTGGTGATGTGTATCGTGTTCTGGGAGCGAATCAGGAGGCTTTCACCTTCTATACTCGCGCATTGAGCCTGGAACAGGGACGCGGCAGCCTGATCGGGCAGGCGATCCTGAAAGATAAACTCGCACTGGTGCTGCTTAACCAGAATAAACCTGCCGATGCGCTGGTATCAGCCGAAGAGAGCCTCCACCTGCGGCGGCGGATTAACGATATTGTCGGTCAGGCGCGCTCGTATACGGTGATTGGCACGGTGATGAGCTGCCTCGGGCGTCATGAACAGGCGATGGAGTCATACCGGCGCGCATACGAATTGCAGGAGTGGACGCAAAATCCGCGTGGTCAGTGCATCGCCCTGATTCATCTGGGCGATGCTGCACGTGCGCTGCGTCAGCCACAGGCGGCTGTGCTGCATTACGAACAAGCGCTTGCGCTGGCGCGCCGCGATCGGGATCAGATTGGCATTGTGCGTGCGCTTGAGCGACTCGGCGATCTGCATTACGCTCAGGCGCAGCAGTCGCAGGCGCTGGCGCGCTGGAATGAGGCGCTTCAGATCCGCGAGGCGCTGCGCCACGTCGATGAAGCGGACAAATTGCGCTATCGCATTCGTGCAATACAGCCAGCGGGATAAGGTATGCAGTATCTGGAAAACGAACCACTGGCGTCATACACCTCCTGGCGCATTGGCGGACCGGCGCGCTATTTCGTGCAGGCGACAGACGCCACTGATCTGGTGCAGGCGCTCGCGTGGGCCGATCAGCGCAATCTACCCGTCTTTGTGCTCGGCGGCGGTTCGAATGTTCTGATACGCGACACCGGTTTTCCCGGATTGGTTGTTCGCATTCGCGCGCACAATCTGCGCCTCGAAACCCATGGGGACGAAGCGCGGGCGATGGTCGAGGCCGGAGCGCCAATGGCAGGCATCGCGCGCCGGCTGGCGCGCCAGGGGTGGGCGGGTCTGGAATGGGCGGAAGGATTGCCCGGAACGATCGGCGGCGCGCTGTACGGCAATGCTGGCTGCTATGGCGGCGACATTGCAACGGCGCTCGAACGCGCCTGGGTGCTGGTCAATGGCGAAACGCAGGAATGGTCGGCAGAGCGCTTTGCATTCGGTTATCGAACGAGTGTGCTCAAGCGGATGCGCGCCGATGGCGTTGCCTGGCGCGATCAGCCGATCATCCTCGCCGCTGCGTTTCGCCTGCACCGCGACGATCTGACGGCGCTGGCGCGACGGATGGAGCGCACCTCGCACGAACGACGCGGTAAGACGCCGTGGGGCGCCAGTTGCGGCAGCGTGTTCAAGAACCCGCCAGGAGAGAGCGCAGGGCGCCTGATCGAAGCCGCCGGCTTGAAGGGAACGCGCATTGGGAATGCGGAAATTGCTGCGCGCCATGCCAACTACATTATCAATCTCGGCGGCGCGTCGAGTGATGATGTGCTGCGCCTGATCGACCTGGCGCGTGAACGGGTGCTGGCAATGACCGGGATCGAACTCGAACTCGAAATTCAGATCGTCGGATGAACAATCGGCGGTGTCCAATCAGGCGCGACGCCGCTTGAGATCGAGGACGGAGACTGACAACGATGACGCGCAAAGTGCGAGTGGGGGTCCTGTTCGGCGGGCAATCGGGTGAACATGAGGTGTCGCTGGTCTCGGCGCGCGCGATTATGGATGGTCTCGACGCTGAACGCTATGATGTGACGCCAATTGGCATCACCAAGCAGGGGCGCTGGATCATTGCCCCCGATGCGCATGCCCGACTGCTGGCGCAGGCGGATCCGTCGAAGCTGCCAGGCGGTTTGCTGGCGACAACCACACCGGCGTCGGTTGATGTGCCTGACGAGACGACGACCGATCCGCTGACGCTGATGGTTGCCGGTGAACAGTCGCCGCTCAGGACGCTCGATGTCGTTTTCCCGGTCCTCCATGGACCCATGGGCGAAGATGGCACGGTACAGGGAGTGCTGGAACTGATGGGGATTCCTTACGTGGGATGCGGCGTCCTGGCATCGGCGGTCGGCATGGACAAAGCGATGACGAAGGTCGCCTTTTCCGGCGCCGGGTTGCCGGTCGTGTCCTGGCTGCTTATTCGCCGGGGGGAATGGGAACGCGAACCGGCGCAGGTGCTCGATTGGGTCGAGCGGCGCCTCACCTATCCGCTGTTCGTCAAGCCGGCAAACCTGGGATCGAGCGTCGGGATCAGCAAGGCGACCGATCGTGCTGCGCTCGAACGCGGTATCGCCGCAGCCGTCGCCTATGATCGGCGGATTGTCGTCGAACAGGGTATTTCCGCGCGCGAGATCGAAGTCAGCGTTCTGGGCAATGACGAACCGGAAGTCAGTGTGCCCGGCGAAGTGGTTCCTTCCGGCGAATGGTACGACTACGAGGCAAAATACCTGAGCGGTGCGTCAAAGATTCTTATTCCTGCGCCGATTACGCTCGAACTTGCGGCACGGGTGCGCACACTCGCGGTGCAGGCGTTCAGAGCCATTGACGGAGCCGGGTTGGCGCGCGTCGATTTCTTGCTCGACCGCGAAACCGGCGACCTGTACCTGAATGAAGTCAACACCATGCCCGGTTTTACGCCGGTCAGCATGTATGCCATGATGTGGGAAGCTAGCGGCATATCGTATCCACAATTGCTCGACCGCCTGATCGAACTGGCGCTCGAACGGCACAGGAGAGATCGGGATGCGTAATGATTTTCAGTACAACCAGCCCAACACCCGTGCGCGCATTGCTGCACGGCGCAACCGTCGGCGCAACGCCGCCGGCGCCATGCCGGGTCCGCGCCGCGCTATTGGCGGCTGGCTGGCATCCGGGCGCATTGTTAGCCTGATCCTTTTCCTGGCATCACTTGGCGGACTGATCGCCATCGCCGTTTCGCCGCAGTTTGTTGTGCGCAATCTCCAGATCAACGGCGCTCAGATCCTCGATGAATCCGACATTGAGGAGATGGCGAGCGTGACGGGCGCCTCGATCTGGCTGGTGCAGACTGACGACGTCGAAGCGCGCGTTGCACAGAGCGCATATGTCGAGCGTGTCGAAGCATCACTGGCCCTGCCCGACGTGCTGATCATCAATCTGGTGGAACGTCAACCCGATGTGCGCTGGCAAGTCGGCGACATGCGGTTCCTGGTCGATGCCGAGGGGCGTGTGCTGGGTCTCGACAACGCTGCATTCGTGACCGATACATTGATCATTGAAGACCGTAGCGGGCGCGCGGTTGAGCCTAACGACCGGATCGATCCCGACGTGCTATCGCTTGTCCGCGCCCTGGCGCTGCGTCTGCCCAACGAGGCGGGCGTGACGCCAGCCGGTGTCAGTTGGGATATGGAACGCGGCATCACGGTGACCACTGCCGATGGGCGCACGATCGTCTTTGGCCGGAAAGATCGCCTGGATGAAAAGATCCAGATACTGCATTTTCTGACGATCCAGGAGCCGACAGAGTATATCTGGCTCGATTTGCGACCGGCGACGCCGTACTATCGAAACGATACGCCGCCGCAACAACCGTAGGAACGACGAGGCTGAGTATGGCACACCGCACGATAGTCGGAATCGATGTTGGCACGACCAAGGTCTGCACCATTGTGGGACAGGTGTACGACAGTGGGCGCGTCAATGTGCTTGGCGTCGGGCTGACGCCATCGAAAGGACTGGATAAGGGGGTTGTTGTCAATATCGACGATGCTGTGAATGCGATTGCAACCAGCATTGAAAAAGCCGAACGGCTGTCCGGCTATCGGGTGAGTGCTGCATTTGTGGGGATTGCCGGTCGGCACATCCAGTCGCTCAACAGTCGTGGCGTTGTTGCAGTGGCGCGCAGCGATCATGAAATCACCCGCCACGATGTTGCACGTGCCGTCGAGGCGGCGCAGGCAGTGGCAATTCCCACGCAGCGTGAAGTCATCCATGTCATCCCGCGCGCCTATGTGGTAGACGGCAACGAGGGCATTCGCGATCCGATCGGTATGTCCGGTTTTCGTCTCGAAGTGGAAACCCACATCATCACGGGCGAGGTGATGGCGATCCAGAACCTGATCAAGAGTGTGCAGAAAACCGGCGTCGAGATCGACGACCTGGTGCTGCAACCGCTGGCAGCCGGCGAAGCGGTGCTCAGCGCCGACGACAAAGACCGGGGCGTGGTGCTGGTGGACATCGGCGGGGGCACAACCGATATCGCCGTTTTTGCCCAGGGGGGCATCTGGCATACCAGCGTCATTCCCGTTGGCGGCAACCATTTCACTAACGATATCGTGATCGTTCAGCAGACGCCCCACAACACCGCCGAGTATTTGAAACTGAAATATGGCGCAGCGATCGCCGAAGAAACGGAGGAAGAACCGGATGTGATCGAAGCCGAAGGGTTTGCGCCTGGCGAGCGGCAGCAGATCAGCCGCACTATGCTGAATCAGGTGCTTCAGGCGCGCGCCGAAGAATTGACGGAACTGATCTACAACGAAATCCGGCGCAGCGGCTACGAAGGTCTCCTGCCGGCAGGCATCGTTCTGACCGGCGGCGCCGCGCAGTTGCTGCGCCTCGACGAGTTGATGCGCGACATGCTCGGCATTCCGGTGCGCATCGGCATACCCGCCGATCTCACCGGGCTGGCGGATACGCTCAACAGCCCCGCGTATGCCACTGCGATCGGGTTGTTGCGCTGGGGCATGCGCCATGGCATGAGCGGTCTTCATTCCAGCAGCGGACCACCGTCTGATCACGGTGGTTGGGTTTCGACCTACGAACGATTCAAACGATGGCTGAAAGAGTTTCTGCCATAACGCAAGGAGAGGGATCAATGATCGATTACGACAGTTTGAGCCAGGCCGCAGAGAACTTCGCGGTCATCAAAGTGGTCGGCGTCGGCGGCGGCGGGTCCAACGCCGTTGACCGCATGGTCGACGAAGGTGTGCACGGGATTGAGTTTATCACAATCAATACCGACGCACAGGCGCTCCTGCATTCGCGCGCATCGACTCGCATTCGGATCGGTGACAAACTCACCAAAGGGCTTGGTTCGGGCGGCAACCCGGTTATCGGGCAAAAAGCCGCCGAAGAGACGACCGAGGAGATCTACGAGGCGCTCAAGGGCGCCGATATGGTGTTCATTACGGCAGGCATGGGAGGGGGCACCGGCACCGGCGCTTCGCCGGTCATCGCCAGCATCGCGCAGGACCTGGGGATGCTGACGGTTGGCGTGGTGACGAAGCCGTTCAGTTTCGAGGGCAACCATCGTCGCAAGACCGCCGAACAGGGCATCGAGCAACTCCGTCCGATGGTCGATACGTTGATCGTCATCCCCAACGACCGACTTCTGCAAACGGCGAGCAAGAACACGTCGATGCTTCAGGCGTTTCAGATGGCGGACAACGTGCTGCGCCAGGGCATTCAGGGCATTTCGGACCTGATCACGCAGCGCGGGTTGATCAATGTCGACTTTGCCGACGTGAAGACGATCATGGCGCGCCAGGGGTCGGCGCTCATGGCGCTGGGCGTCGGCAGTGGCGATAACCGCATGGTCGATGCCGTCAACGAGGCGATTGCGTCCCCGCTGCTCGAAGTGTCGATCGACGGTGCGAAGGGTGTGCTGTTCAACGTCACCGGCGGCGAAGACCTCGGCATCCTCGAAGTATACGAAGCAGCGGACATTGTGGCGAAGGCGGTGGATCCGGAGGCGAACATTATCTTTGGCGCGGTGATCGATCCGACGTTCCCGCCTGGCCAGGTGAAGATCACCCTGATTGCCACCGGCTTTGACGCCAGCCGTCCGGCGGAGGCGCGCAAGCGCATCTATATGTCCGGTTCGCAGCCGCAGCAACCTGCCCAACCCAAGCGTGACATGGCGTATGCCGAACCACATCCGCCAGCGGCAAGCCCGCCAGCCGCGCCTCGACCGCAGCCGTCGCAACCTGCGCGGCCGCAGAGCGCCAGCATCAGCCCCGACGACCTGGACATCCCGCCGTTCCTGCGCAACCGCCGAAAGAACGGATAGCCGCCTATGGCAACGTCAGTACTTCCGGCTCGCCCTCGGTTATCGCAATGGTATGCTCGAATTGCGCCGAGAGCGAGCCATCGGCGGTGCGCACCGTCCAGCCGTCGGTTTTGTCCAGCACTGCCTCGGGCTTGCCAGCGTTGACCATCGGCTCAATCGTAAAGGTCATACCGGGATGCAACCGCTTCCCCGTGCCGGGCTTGCCATAGTGCAGCACGGTTGGTTCCTCGTGCAACAGTTGCCCGACGCCGTGCCCGGTCCATTCCCGCACGACCGAGAAGCCATTGGCTTCAACGTAGGTCTGTATCGCTGCGCCGATGTCACCCAGGCGTGCGCCGCCGCGCGCCGCGCGAATGCCGCGCCACATTGCCTCTTCGGTCACCTCCAGTAACCGCTGCGCTTCCGGCGAAATCTTCCCCACCGGCACCGTGATGCACGAATCGCCATACCAGCCGTTCAACCGCACCCCCATGTCGATACCGATGATGTCTCCTTCTTTCAGGCGCTCGTTGCCCGGAATGCCATGGCAGACGACATTGTTGATGGCAACACAGATCGTGGCGGGAAAGCCGCGATACCCCTTGTATGCCGGTATTGCGCCACGTTTTCGCACAAACTGCTCGGCAATGCGATCGAGTTCTCTGGTCGTTACACCAGGACGCACATGCTCGCGCAGCACCTCGAACGTTTCGGCTACCAGACGGCCAGCAGCGCGCATGAGCGCAATCTGCTGCCGTGTACGCAAGACGACTGACATAGACTGAATGTTCCTGGCGCCTGCGGTGGCGCACAATAGATGCAAAGAGCGGCGCTTTGCGCAGCGTCGCCGATTGCTGTCTGCAATGATGAATCTTCCTGTTATTATAGCACAATGCCTGCACACACTCGTTTATCCTCGCACAAAGGCACAGAGGCTCTTTTCTCTCTGCGCCGATGCCGTTGTGTGCATCTCGACCGTGGTAGCATTGCGCCTTGTACAACGGTACGGAGGCACGAAGGTTTTTTTATCTTCTTTTTGCGCCTCCGAAATATGCGATAATGACGGCTCGCAATAGAGAGAGGGCCTCGCTGCCATGGTCGAAGAAACGATCGCTTCCTCACCTGCCCGCCGCTCAGGCATCTGGGTCGCCGGACGGCGCGTGCTTACCGTCGGGCTGGTTCTGATCATCATTGCTACTGCCTTTGAGATGCTGGCGGTCGCTGCCACGATGCCCGCCACCGCACGCGATCTTGGCGGACTGGCGTGGTACGGCTGGGCATTCAGCGCCTTCATGCTGGCGAACATGGTCGCTGCGACCGTCGCCGGACCAGAAGCGGATCGCCGGGGAGTCGCCATGCCGTTCATTGTCGGAACGTTGCTCTTTGTTGCAGGCTTGCTTCTCGCAGGGCTGGCGCTGACCATGCCGTTGCTGATCGTCGGGCGGGCAGTGCAGGGGTTGGGCAGCGGCGTCATCGGCGCGGTGGTGTACATCATCGTTGGGCGCGGCTACGAGGCGGAGGCGCGTCCACGCATGCTGGCAATCATTTCGAGCGCCTGGGTTGTGCCGGGCATGGTCGGTCCTGGTCTGGCGGGGATCATCACCGAGCACATCGGCTGGCGCTGGGTCTTCCTGGGGCTGATTCCGCTGCCGCTCGTCGCCGCGCTCATGGCGTTGCCGTCGTTGCGTCGTCTTGCGCCTGCACCGCAATCGTTCGATATTGACGATCATCGAGCGCGCAACAACGATGTTCGAATGGCGCTTGTGCTCGCCACCGGCGCAGCGATGACGATCAGCGGACTGGGCCAGGTGAGCGCCGCGCCGGTCGCCGGAGTCGCGCTGGTCGTCACCGGCGCCATCATAACCGTTGTGGCGCTACGGAATATTCTGCCGCCGGGGACGCTTCGCGCTGCGCCCGGACTGCCTGCCGTGATTGCTGCTATGGGGTTGCTTAACCTCTCGTTCTTTGGCGTCGATGCCTTCGTGCCGCTGACCCTCACCGCAGTGCGCGGCTTGAGCGTCGTGCTTGCCGGGTTGGCGCTGACCGCCGCAACTCTGACGTGGACGGCGGGCGCCTGGATGCAGGCGCGCCTGGTGCGCCGCCATCCACCCGGTTTGATCGCAGCCGCCGGTTTGTTTGTGATGCTGATCGGGATTGGCGCGACGATCGCCACGATTGCGCCGGTTGTCCCGCCGCTGCTCAGCATTGTCACGTGGGGTGTTGCGGGTTGCGGCATCGGTCTGGCGTATTCCGCCCTGTCGCTCGCTATGCTGCAGAACGCAACACAGGGACGTGAAGGTCGCGCGTCATCGGCGTTGCAGATCGCCAGTCAACTGGGAACGGCGCTTGGCGCAGGAATCGGCGGTGTGATCATCGGCTCAGGAGAACAGAGTGATATGGTCGAAGCCGGACGGGTTGCGCTGCACTTTGTGTTGATGGCGGCCGTTGCTGGATTGGCTATTCTGATTGCGTATCGTATCCATATCTCGAACGCGCGTCATTGAGCATGCCGGTGGTTCTGGCGGCATCAAACGGCAACCGATGTGCGTGCTTACTGTTGCTCACACGAAGGCGTATTGTTTTCCGCACCGTTGCGCCTTTGTGCGCATCTCGACCGGGTCAGGATTGCGCCTCGCACAAAGGCGCGGAGGCGCAAAGGCGTATTGTTTTCTGCACCGTTGCGCCTTTGTGCGCATCTCGACCGTGGTAGCATTGTGTCTCACACAAAGGCACAGAGGCGCAAAGGTTCATTTCTCTCTGCACCGTCGTGTGCATTTCACAACGCAAGCAGGCAGAAGAGGAGCAGACGCTAATCTCTTTTGCGCTCCCGCCCTGCCAGCAGGAGATAGGCGTACAGCGCAACGCCGCTGAGCAGGGCAACCGCATATTTGACTGTCAGCGGCAGATCCGACGGCGAGATAAACCCCTCGATCACGCCTGCAATGACCAGCAGCAGGGCACACCCCAAAAGAAGACGAACCGCTCGACGTGCCGCCAGCGCGAGCGCGGCGCGCCGGGTCATCAGACCCGGACGTGCGACAGCCCATCCGAGTTGTAGCCCTGCTCCGCCGGCAATGATGATCACGCTCAGTTCAACAACGCCGTGCGCTGCAACGAAGCCCCACAGGTTGCTGCTGAACCCATACGCCTGCGCCGCGCCTGCCACGACGCCGAGCAGCAAGCCATTCTGCGCCAGGACGAATAACGTCAGTGCGCCAAGAAGCACACCGCCGGCAAATGCCAGGATTGCCACCCGGATGTTGTTCGTGGCAATTAACGCTGCCGATGCTGACCGTCCTTCGTCGTTGATTGCCTTCCACCACTCACGTCCGGCGCGAATATCGCTGATGACGCCGTCGACCCCTGGAACCAGCAGCGCGCCGGCAGCCGGATCGTTGAGGGTGATGAAGAAGCCGATCAACGCCGGGATTAGAAACATGAGCAGCGATGCCAGCGTGTAGAGCCATGTCTCGCGGAAGGTGCGCGGCAGATCGGTGGTGAAATAGCGCACCAGAGCACTGCTGCGATCTGCGCGGCGTTGATACACTTCTGCG
The DNA here is from genome assembly GCA_937935075.1 of uncultured Roseiflexus sp. GTDB lineage: Bacteria > Chloroflexota > Chloroflexia > Chloroflexales > Roseiflexaceae > Roseiflexus. The sequence continues at coordinate 25,827 of CALGYB010000066.1, forward strand.
TGCGCGCGCGCGACCAACCCGTTGAGATAATCCACCACCCGATGGTTGGGAAAATCGCGCCGCGCTACTGCCAGATCTGAGGTTGCGCTACGGTACAGTCGCCCAAGTTCGGTGATTTCCTCGTCTTCCAACGCCGCCAGACCGCCGCGCCGCGAACGCTCCACGATGGCGCTCAGTCGCTCCCAGGAGGTTTTCTTCCGGTTGATGAAATCTTCGACTAACATTGTGAGAACCGAGAACTGAGAACTGAAGGGTAGGGGTTTGGAGTTCATTCTTCCATGTCCCCTGTCACCTTTGCGCCTGCAACAGTGGTAGTGCCGCCTGCCAGAGACGGTGCGTACCACATTCTTACCCGTACCCTGTCACCTTTGCGCCTTTGTGTTATCAATACGTTCAACATTCAATGACTGTTTGCGCCACCCGTAGCACATCCACGCCACGCTGTGCGAATTCGCGCCGCAGTGCATCCAGGTCTGGCACGTATGCCCGCAAGATCCGCGCTTCCCCAGTTGGCACGAGCGCATACGAACCAAGGCGTGCCGGGATCACAACTGCTACGCCGCGTCGCAACTCACGCACTCCGGTGTCCCACTGTAATGTCGCTGATCCCTCGATGATCGTCAGAATCTCGAATGTCGCTGGATCGACGGCGCGTTTGACGGCGCTTGCGAGCGCCAGGCGTTCAAGCGCAAAGGATCGGCACGCCACCAGCAGATCGCGCCCTGTTTCCAATGGCAGCGGCGGCACGATGCCACGCGGAGCAGGTGAATAGTCGGTCACATCGAGCGCTTGCTCGACGTGTAACTCGCGCGGTTTGCCGGTTGCGGCATCGACCCGGCCGTAATCGTAGACGCGGTAGGTGAGATCTGATTTCTGTTGAATCTCAAACAGCACGATCCCTGCATTGATTGCGTGCAGTGTCCCTGCCGGAACAAACACCGTATCACCGGCCGCTATCGGCAGACGCCGCAGCAACGGTTCGAGCGCGCCGGCGGCAATCGCGGCAGCGAGTTCGTCGCGGCTGACGGTGCGCGTCAGCCCATACACCACATCGGCGCCCGGAATGGCGCGCAGAATGTGCCATGACTCGGTTTTGCCGTGGAAACCGGTGGCGGCCTCGCGCGTATGTGCATAGGCGTCATCAGGATGCACCTGGATCGACAGACGATCCGCCGCATCGATGAATTTGGCCAGTAATGGGAAATCGGCGCCGTATTGTGCGATAGTGCGCTCGCCAACCAGCGCTGCGCCGTAGTCGTGCGTCACCTGCGCCAGCGTCCGCCCCGCCAGCGGTCCTTCAATGATCGGGTTGGTGTCATACACCAGCCAGATCTCGCCAAGGCGTTCAGGACGTGGCTGCGGCAGTTCCAGCCAGTTGGCGAGGAACGTTCCGCCCCAGAGCGGATGGGCAAGACGTGGTTGAGTAATCAGCGGGTACAGATCGATTGAAGGCACGGCATCACCTTGCTGATGAGCGACAGTATCCGGCGTCGCTACTATCGTAAAGCCTCACCAGCGACAGTATACACGATTCGCGCCGCGATAGCGGGTATCACCACCCCGGGAGCGCGGGTGTCGCGCCTGCAACGCTGGGAAGGCGCGTCGCCCGACGCTCAAGCGTCGGGCTGAGGGAACGAAGGGCGCTGAAGCGCCCTCACCCGCTGGCGGGTCGGTATGCGTGACGCCCCCGCCCGCCCGACGCTCAAGCGTCGGGCTGGGGGAGCGAATGGCGCTGAAGCGCCCTCATCCGGGCAGGTCGGTATGCGTGACGGCGCGTTGCCTGGCGGCTGAAGGGATGGGGGAGGGGACGCGCCGCCCGCCTACGCGGGTGACGCACTCCTGCGCCAGTACACGCCGCGCCAGCCCGGCGGGGTTGCTCCTGGGAGTTCAGGCGTCTCGCCGAGGCTTCGCCTCGCCCCAACGCTCCCTTCTCCCCTTGTGGGAGAAGAGGGGCAGAGGGTGAGGGAAAACAGAATGAGCGTGTCGAACCGCCGACGTATTCAAACTCCTACCAGTGCACGATCACACCCACACGCCGCTATCATCTTGCGCTGGCGCCCGAAATCCTGTATAGTCGCAAAGAACCCGTCCGAAAATAATGGTTCAGCGTCATTGCGAACGAAGCGATCTTCTCTTATGATCGATCTCAATGCAACTGGCATTATCTGTCTGGCGAACAATCTTGATGTTCTGCGCGCCCTTCCCTCCGAGTCGGTCGATCTGATCTACATTGATCCGCCCTTCAACACCGGCAAGGATCAGCAGCGCGTCCAACTCAAAACGGTACGCTCCGATGATGGAGATCGGGTCGGATTCCAGGGACAGCGGTACAAAAGCATTACTCTGGGATCCCGGCGATTCAGCGATGTCTTCGACGACTATCTGGCATTCCTGGAGCCGCGCCTGATCGAAGCGCATCGCGTACTGGCGCCGCACGGGTCGTTCTACTTTCATGTGGATTATCGCGAGGTCCACTATTGCAAAGTGCTGCTCGACGCAATTTTCGGGCGCGCTTCGTTTTTGAACGAGATTATCTGGGCGTATGATTACGGTGGACGACCGAAGAACCGCTGGCCCCCCAAACACGACAACATTCTGCTCTACGTCAAAAACCCTGCCCGGTATGTGTTCAATGTCGATGAGATTGAACGCATCCCATACATGGCGCCTGGTCTCGTCGGTCCTGAAAAGGCGGCGCGCGGCAAACGCCCCACCGACTGCTGGTGGCACACCATCGTACCAACCAATGGCGCCGAAAAGACCGGCTACCCGACGCAGAAGCCGCTCGGCATCCTGCGCCGGATCGTTCAGGCGTCGTCGAAGCCCGGATCGCTGGTGCTCGATTTCTTCGCCGGCAGCGGTACAACCGGCGTGGCGGCGCTCGAATTCGGGCGGCGATTTATCCTGGTGGACAACAACCCCGAAGCACTGACAGTCATGGCGCGCCGTTTCGATGGCGTGCAGGGAATCAGGTGGATTGGATTTGATCCGGCGCAGGTATACGCCATTCAATAAGGGTGCGCCTTACCGTGCCGGCTCATAGCACGCACGGCAGCGTGCTTCGTACAATTCCTGCCCGCCGACCACAATCGTCGGTGCGTTGGCAGGCGCCGGTTTGCCGTTGATCAGGCGCTGTGAGCGGGTTGCATATGCGCCACAGCGCACGCAAATGGCGTACAGCTTATCCACCTGCTCGGCGACCGCCATCAACTGCGCCATTGCCGGGAACGGTTGCGCTCGAAAGTCCTGATCCAGCCCGGCGACGATCACGCGCAGTCCACGGTCTGCCAGTTCCTGACACACCTCCCGTGCCGCGTCGGGCGGGTCGTCGAGCAGGTGCAGTTCGTCGATTGCCACCACATGAACATCGACATCGAGATGGGCTGGAATATCGCGAATCGAGTCGATCACGCGCGCTTCGACCGAGAGACCATTGTGGCTGACCAGGCTGCCGAGCCGGTAGCGGGTGTCGCGGCGCGGTGTGAAGGCGATCAACCGCTGGCGCGCCAGGCGCACATGGTTCAGGCGACGGATCAGTTCTTCGGTCTTTCCGCTGAACATACAGCCGCAGATCACTTCAATGCGGCCCCCTGACGAAAGGCGTGTCATGCCGGTTTACTCCTCGAGACCTTGCAATAGCCCCACGACATTGTCGCCGAGCGCGTCGATGGCGTATCCTCCCTCTTGAACGACCAACGTCGGCAGGTTGAGCGCAGCGATGCGCCGCCCGATCACCGGGTAGTCTGCTGTACTGAGGGCAAAACCGCTGCCATGATTGGCGACCGGATCGCCCTCGAAGGTATCGAACCCTGCCGAGAGCACCAGAAAGCGCGGCGCGAACTCCGCAATGGCATCGAGCGCCCGGTCGAGCGCCGCCAGATACTCACGGTTTCCCGCGCCTGGATCCAGCGGCAGGTTCAGATTGTATCCCTCTCCGGCGCCGGCGCCGCGTTCTTCGGCATAGCCAAGAAAGAAGGGGTACTGGTACACCGGTGAGGCGTGGATCGAAACGAACAGCACATCGCTGCGTTCGTAAAAGATCTGCTGGGTCCCATTCCCATGATGGAAATCGATGTCCAGGATCGCACACCTCGTGCCGGTGGCATGGACCAGATACTCTGCTGCAATCGCGGCGTTGTTGAGGAAACAGTACCCGCCGCCCAGGTCGCGCCCCGCATGATGCCCTGGGGGACGGCAGAGCGCATACGCAGCACGATGGCCTGTCACGAGCAACTCAGCGCCGGTCAGCGCAATATCGGCGGCGGCGCGCGCGGCGGCATACGTTCCTGCCACAATTGGGGCGCAGGTGTCGAAGGTATAATACCCGGGCGCCGCCAGGGGATGATCGTGCGGACGGGACATCCAGCGCACTGCCAGTGTTCCGGGAATGACGGCCTCCGATGCGCCGCCTGCAACAATCCAGCGGGTGTAGATCGTCTCAAGATAGGACAGATATCCGTCATCGTGAATGGCGCGCACCGGCTCGATGCCGAAGGCGCGTGGTTCAACGATGGTTCCAATGGCGGCGCGTTCGAGCGCAGCGCGAATAATTGTAACGCGCGCGGGCGTTTCGTAGATCGGGATGAGCGCGCCGTCGAGAAACTCATGCGGCGGGTTGTGCCGGAAATGGTCATCGGACGCAACAACGATCATCGGTGGCAGCCTTCAGGCGCGCGAACAGCAGACTGCTCGAATCGCGCGAGAAATGTCTTGTTTAGCGGACCAGAGATGGTGCACGGAATATCCTGCGATGCACCGTCGTCTGTTTGGTGGCATGCGGGCAATTATAACGCAAACGTTCTTCTCACGAACAAGCGCCGTTTCGCCCCCTGCCCCGACGATAGATACGGCAGATACGGCAGGTCGCTGACCAGCCGTGACAGAAAGGAAAAAGCATGGGTCCTCTTTCCTGGATCATTTTCGGCGCACTGGCCGGATGGGTGGCGAGCCTGCTGGTCGGCATCGAGGAACGCCAGGGATGCCTGATGAATATCATCATCGGCATCCTGGGAGCGTTTGTTGGCGGGTTGATCATGGATCTGCTGGGATTCGGCGGAACCAATTTCGGCTGGGATGTACGCAGTTTTGGTGTGGCCGTGTTGGGCGCCATTGTGCTGTTGGCAATCACCGGACAGATCCAGAAGCGCCGGCGCTAAAAAACCGGGGCAGGCGATTGATCGCCTGCCCCGTCTTTAGTCCCAGGCTTCTGTCCAGCATTCCGGCTCGCACACCAGGGGAACGCGAGAGGAACTCGGAGGAGCCAGAGGAAGTGAACGGGAAGAGTATCAAGGAAGAGAGCCGGTATGTTTCCTCTGGACAGCGCCTTTTCTGAGTCTAAGCATATGCGATGGCACGCTCATCCGCAATAGCACCAACATCCCATTTGCGTATGCCCCTTTTGGTGTTGAGGTACCAGAGAGAGGGATGACCTGCCCACCGATTTTCTGATTTTCTGGTATCATGCGTAGCAATCGATAACACTGCGCATACCCTGTTTTCAATGCCCAGGAACCAGAAAACTTTGTTCGACACGCAGCGCGAGGAGGCGTTGAGCCGTCAGGCGCCGCTTGCTGCGCGCATGCGCCCGCGCACGCTCGATGAGTTCGTCGGGCAGGATCATATCGTCGGTGAAGGCAAACTGCTGCGGCGCGCCATCAGCAATGATGCGCTCTTCTCGATCATTCTCTGGGGTCCGCCCGGCTCCGGCAAAACGACCCTGGCACGGATCATCGCCGATACGACGCATGCCCATTTCGAGCAGCTTTCGGCGGTGTCCGCCGGAGTGGCCGATCTGCGTCGCGTGGTGAAAGAAGCGCAGGACCGCCTCGGCATGTTCCAGCAGCGCACGATTGTCTTCATCGACGAGATCCATCGCTTCAACAAGGCGCAGCAGGACGCCATCCTGCCATATGTCGAAGATGGCACGATCATTCTGATCGGCGCCACCACCGAAAATCCGTCGTTCGAGGTCAACCCGGCGCTGCGCTCACGGGCGCGCGTCTTCGTCCTCGAAGCGCTGACCGACGAGCAGATCGGCGTGATTGTCGATCGCGCGCTGAACGACACCGAACGCGGGCTTGGCGATCTCAACGTGTTGCTGGTTGCCGATGCGCGCGGTTACCTGATCACCATGTCGAACGGTGATGCACGCACAGCGTTGAACGCGCTTGAAGCCGCCGCGCTTGCCAAATCGCCGGGGATCGGCGGGAAGCGCCTGATCACGGTGGACGACATTCGTGATGCGCTGCAAACCCGCGCGGTGCGGTACGACAAGAACGGCGAGCTGCACTACGATGCCATCTCAGCGCTTCACAAAAGCGTCCGCGACAGTGATCCCGACGCCGCATTGTACTGGCTCGGACGCATGCTCGACGGCGGTGAAGACCCGCTGTACGTTGCGCGACGGGTGGTGCGCATGGCGGTCGAGGACATTGGCATGGCGGATCCGCATGCCCTGCCGTTGACCATTGCCGCGCAACAAGCGGTGCACTTCCTCGGTCAACCCGAAGGTGATCTGGCGCTGGCGCAAGCGGTCGTCTATCTGGCGCAGGCGCCGAAGAGCAATGCGGTCTATGCCGCATACGCTGCGGCGCTCAAAGATGTGACGGAGACCCGCAACGAGCCGGTGCCGCTCCATCTGCGCAATGCACCCACGGCGCTGATGAAAGGACTTGGATATGGGCGCGACTACAAATATGCGCACGATTATGAGGATGCGCAGGTGGAACAGGAACATTTCCCGCCCAACCTGCGCGGACGGCGCTACTATGAGCCGACTGGGCGCGGGTTTGAGGTGACAGTACGCGAGCGCCTCGCCTGGCGCGATGCGCGTATGTCGCATACATCCGCCAGGGGGATGCATAAAGAAGAAAACACCGGGTCAGCAACAGCGCGGAGCAACACCCCATCCGCTGTCGATCCGCAGGCGCTTGCCGGCGAAGAGCCGCAAATCCCGGCGGACGACATGGCTGAAACGCCACAGTTGCCCCGCACATTATCACGTCGTCGGTCGAAATAAGGTCTGAAACATCGGGACACGTGTATGCCACCTCAAACCGCTGATGTCGTCATTATCGGGGCCGGTATCATCGGTGCATCAATCGCCTATCATCTGGCAGTCCGCGGTTGCACTAACGTTGTTGTTCTGGAAAAGGAAGAGACCGAGATCAGCGGTTCGACCGCCCGATCTGTCGCCGGTGTGCGTCATCAGTTCTCCACCGAAGTCAACATCCGCCTGTCGCTCTACAGCATCGAGCGCTTGAAACATTTTACCGAGGAGGTCGGCGGTCACTCGGGCTTGCAGCAGATCGGCTATCTCTTTCTGATCAACAATCAGGCGGACTGGGACGCCTACCGCGCCAATGTTGCGCTGCAGCGCGGCTTGGGGGTGCGTGTCGAGCTGTTATCGCCTGAGGAGGCTGCGCGCTTCATCCCTGGCATGCGCATCGACGATCTGATCGGCGCTACCTTCGGTCCCGACGATGGCTTCTGCGATCCGCACGGCATCGCCATCGGATACCTGAACCGCGCACGTGATCTTGGCGTCGTGCTGGAGCGGGCTGCGCCCGCCATCGGCATTCGGGTGGTTGGCGATCATGTCGCGGGTGTCGAAACGCCAACCGGCGTCATCAATTGCCCGATTGTCGTGAATGCTGCCGGACCGTGGGCAGGCGAGGTGGGGATGCTCGCGGGGTTAGAGATACCGGTGCGCCCGTATCGCCGCTGCGTCTATGTCACTGAACCGTTCCCTTCCATTCCCGGACCGATCCCGCTGACCATCGATGTTGGCACAGGCTTCTACATGCGCAAAGAACACGAGAATATCATCTTTGGCAAATCGAACTATGCCGAGCCGCCGGGTCACAACCTGACCGTCGACTGGGAGTGGCTCGACACCGTGCTTGAAGCCGGGTTACGGCGCTTTCCGATCCTGGAGCGCGCCGGGCTGGCGGAAAAGCTCTGCTGGGCAGGCGCGTATGAAATCACGCCCGATCATATGCCGATTCTGGGGAAACATCCCGAACTCGAAGGGTATGTCGATGCCAGCGGGTTCAGCGGACATGGCATCATGCACGCGCCTGCCACCGGTCTGCTGATCGCCGAAGAGATCCTCGACGGGCGCGCCCATACGATCGACATCGATCCGCTGCGCATCAGCCGTTTCCGTGGCGTCTTACGCCGTGAACTGAACGTCATCTAGAACAGTTTCTCGAAACGGTTCTCGGTTCCTGTGCGCAGGCGACGAATATTCGAGCGGTGAAGGAAAACAATCGCCACAGTTGCGCCCCATACAAAGAGCGCATAGGCGAGCGGCAGCGTGCCAAGCGCAACCAGGATGGCGGCAACCAGAGCGCAGGCGGCTGCGGCTGCCAGTGACGCGACAGATGAAATGCGCGTGATGCCGAATATCACTCCCCAAGTCGCCAGCCCGGCGAGCGCCACTGGCGGCGCCATCGCCAGCAGCGCCCCGCCGCCGGTGGCTACTGCTTTGCCGCCACGAAACCCGAGAAAGAGTGACCGGGCGTGTCCGAGCATCGCCGCTGCGCCGACCGTCACAACCGCGAGCGGCGGCAAGTTGAGCATGTGCGCGGCAACGGTTGGCAAAGCGCCTTTCAGCATATCGCCGCTCATCGCCAGCGCAAACGCCGTGAAACCGCAGGTACGCCAGACATTCGCCGCGCCGATGTTGCCGCTGCCCGCGACGCGCAGATCAGCGCCCCATGCACGCGCCACCAGCAGACTGAAGGGAATGGAACCGGCCAGATAACCGAGCAGCACCAGCGCCAGGTGAGGGATCGTCAGCATGGGTTTGCCGCCTTCCAATAAGGTCAGGCACTACCACATTGATCGAATCACTCCGACGACGCGCCCCTGAATGTGAACTTTTGCAGCATCGACGTAGATTGGCTCCATCGTCACGTTGGCGGGTTGCAGGCGCACCTTATCGCCTTCGCGATAGAAACGTTTGAGTGTCACCGCATTATCGTCCTCGATGCGCACCGCGACCATCTGACCGTTTTCAGCCGTCTCCTGGTAGCGCATCAGTACGATGTCCTCATTGTCGATCAGCGCATCGATCATCGAATACCCGCGCACTTTCAAGGCGTAAACATCCTGCAACTTCTCAGGCGGCGCCACGTCGGGCGGCACCTCGATCATTTCGACTGCGGCGGTGCTGGTGTCCTCTGGGTTGGGCAGCGGTTGACCGGCGGTAATGACGCCCAGTAACGGGACCCTCCCGCCTCGCGCCTGACTGAGGACCGTCGGCAACATATTCTTAATCTTGATCCCCCGCGACACTCTGCCATCGCGGTCGATCAACCCCTTGCTCTCCAGCGCGCGAAGATTGTAGGCGACGACTGAGGTCGAGGAAATGCGCAGACCATCCTGGATCTCGCGGATGGACGGCGGATATCCGTGCTCCTGGGTGAACTCTTCGATGAACGCAAGGATATCGCGCTGCCGCGCTGAAAGTTGATCTGACGATCTCATGCGTGCTGCCCTTTCTCTGGCGCCGTTCCTTAGAACCGCAAGCCTGTTCGATAGAACTTTTGTAGTAAAATCATTATCCCATAACACGCTTGTTCTTGTCAAGCCCATATTTTCTACTTTCTCGCGTGCCTGTTCACGCGCTTCCTGAGAGCGCCGGCGCTGTGTGCGGCGTCCCGGGGCGGCGGGACGCCGTGCGTTGGCGCTTGCTGAGGCTATTCCGCCGCCGCTTCTCCTTTTCAGGGACTGCCCCCGAACCCCTGTTTTGGGCGACCGGCGGTATCGGTTCCCCTGACTGTGAACAGTTACTTTCTCGCTATCGCTTGCATGTCGCTGCGCCGTATAGTACAATGCGCGACTCGGAGCTACCGGGCAATGCCCTTAGCTTTTGGCGAAGGTATTTGCATTCTCAGAAGGAGTATCATCTCGTTATGTCGGAAAAGCATACGTTGTCGCTCGAACCACGCGCCGTTTTGGGTAAGAAGGTCAGAAGGTTGCGGCGCAGCGGCGTTCTTCCTGCCACGGTGTATGGCAAAGGCGTCGATCCGATTGCTGTGCAGGTCGATGCACGCAGTTTCAATACCGTCTACCGTCGCGCCGGGCGCACGTCGCTGGTGGAACTGCATATTGCCGGTCGTCAGCCGCTGGCGGCGTTCATTCACGCATTGCAGCGTCATCCGGTGACGCGCGACATCATTCACGTCGATTTTCGCGCAGTCGATTTGACACGGGCGGTGGAAGTCGCTGTGCCGCTGCACATCGAGGGCGAGTCACCCCTCGTTGAAAGCGGTGAAGCAGTGTTGAACCAGGTGTTGAATGCAGTTGAGATCCAGGCGTTGCCCGCCAATATTCCTGCATACATTGCGGTGAATATCAGCGGTCTCGATGCATTCGATAAGAGCATCCATGTTCGTGATCTGACGCTGCCTCCAGGAGTGACGCTGGTAACTCCTGGTGACGAACTGGTCGTCAGTCTGGCGCATGTGCGCGCTGCGGAGGAGGAAGAGGCGGCAGCGGAAGCGGAGACCGCCGAGCCAGAACTGGTGCGCGAACGCCGTGAGCCGAAGGAAGAAGAGGAATAGGCGCACGTCCTCGACAGAATCAAAAAACCCTCGCGTAAGCGAGGGCTTTTTGTTTTCCCTGGGCATCACCACGGGTGAGCTTACCGCGCCACCTCGATGGTGATGCCCTTACGCTCATTACTCATGGGCATCACCTCCTTTACGCCTGAACGGCAATTTTGAAGGATTGACATGAGCAATATACCGAAAATCATGGCGTCTGTCAAGCGCCAATCCCGGTAGGAGGATCTTGACTGGCCTGAGCAAAAGTCGCATACCGCAGCGCTGCCGGCTGATACTGCGCCTGGACCTTCTCGGCATCGATCACGGTGTCGCCAGCGTCGGCGTGACGGGCGCCGGCGTGTCCTCCGTCAGGCCGGAAACGACAGTCGGTGATGCCCGCAGCGACGGCGACGTGTCAACCAGTGAGGGGATGATGAGCGGTTGCCCAACCTGAAGCGAGTCGGGATCGGTCAATCCATTGGCGGCTATAATGTCGGCGACGGTTGTGCCAAACCTGATTGCTAGATCACTCAACGTATCGCCGGGCTGGACGATGTACAACCCGGCTGGCGTCGGCGAGGGCGCCAGCAGGCTGGCGTATGCAGTTGCCGTTGCATCAGCATCAAGCGTTGGCGCCGGGGTGATTTCGAGGATCACCGGCGCCGTCGGGCGCGGGGTCGCCGGTTGCGGCGTCGCCGGGAGCGTACAGGCTGCAATGCCCGTGGCTAGACCGATCAGCAAAAAGGTGCGCAGCAGATGGTACACCATGGAGGGGTTGATCATTGCTGAGCGAAGTGGCTTCATCAGTCGTACCATTTTGACATGCGTCGTGAGGCGTGCTATCCTCAGCCGCACGCCAGAAGCGCGAGGAAGATAGACGCTCTGTATGACTATCTTCCTCACGAGCCGATCAGCAGAGCAGTTATTTCTTGCCGGGGCCCTTCTTCGATGCTGCCTGTTTCTTCTGCTTGCTGACGTTTTTCGGACTTTTGTCCCCCATACACGGCTCCTTCTGCGTTCATGGCGTCTTTGCCGATTGTTGGTATTGAGTCCACTGCAAAAAGGCTTCGCCACCAAGGACACGAAGCGCACGAAGGTGAAGAAACATGAAGCGCATTTCCTTGGTGTCCCTTTGTGACCTTCGTGGTTGCCTTCGTGGTTGCTTTTTGCAGTGAAGACTATATTATTATTATTATAGCACGAGGTTAACAACTATGGGTGCTACGTTAAACCCGCAGATGCGCCGCCTGTCTGTCATTATGCGCGGCGATCCCGAAAACCCCGATGAGGTTCTCGGTGTGCTCAATCCTGCCGCCGCCCGGTCGTCGGATGGGACGCTCTATCTTTTCCCGCGCGTCGTGGCGGCAGGCAACTATTCGCGTATTGGGATTGCTCGCGTGGTCTTCGATGATCATGGCGATCCGGTCACGGTCGAACGGATGGGGTATGTTCTTGAACCAACCGAGTCGTATGAACGGAATGCGCGCACCGCCGGTTGCGAAGACCCGCGTATTACCTATGTGGAGGCAATCGGGCGCTACGTGATGGCGTACACGGCGTATGGTCCACTGGGACCGCGCATTGCGCTGGCGCTGTCGACCGATCTGCTGCACTGGGAACGGCTTGGTCCGGTCATGTTTGCCTTCGAGCCGCATCTGCGGACTGACTTCAATCTGTATGACAACAAGGATGCCTTTCTCTTTCCTGAACCGGTGCGCGACCCGCAGGGGCGCCCGGCGCTGGCGCTGATCCATCGTCCGGCGCATGTGCAGGGCGGTATGCCGGTCGTTCCCGCTGGCGTGGCCGAACAGCGCGCCAGTATCTGGATATCGTACTGCCCGCTTGACCGTGTAAAGTCCGATCTGGCGGAGTTGCTGATCTGGCGCAGCCATTCGTTTCTTGCCGGTCCGCAGGCGTCGTGGGAGGAGGTGAAGATCGGCGGCGGCGCACCGCCAGTCTATACACCGTATGGGTGGATGATGGTCTATCACGGCGTTTCCGGGCGAATTGTCGAGCAGATGGATCACCAACCATTCGTGCATTACTGCGCCGGTGTCATGATCCTCGATACTGATGACCCACGCAAGGTGGTCTATCGCTCGCCAACGCCGATCCTGGCGCCGGAGATCGAGGAAGAGCGCAGTGGCGTCGTGCCGAACGTTGTCTTCCCGACTGCGGTCGATCAGCGTGAGGATGGCACATTCGATGTGTACTACGGCATGGCCGATGCCGCCATTGGTGTGGCGCGATTGACGCTGTGAGGTTAGGGGTTAGGGGTTGTTCCGTCCGCTTCCTTATGGTTGCGGCGGGATCACGATGACGATACGTTCTTCACAGTGGGGCATTGCGCACCCGATCCCGGCATTTCCTATGAATATTGCGCTCGATCTGCGCTTCGTCAATGATCATTTTCCAGGCATTGGGCGTTACGCCTTCAGCCTGGCGTCGGCATTCGCTGCGCTCGATACGTCGCACAGATTTATTTTCGTTGTCACGCAGGATGTTCCAGCCCGTCGCTCTGTCCCGAACACGCGCTATGATCTGAGGGGTCTGCTGCGTTTCTCGCGGGTGCGGGCGCTCGCTGCGCCTCCGCCTTTCAGCGTCGCCGGGCAGATCGCTTTGCCTGCGTTGCTGCACCTGGCACGCGTCGATGTCTACCACGCGCCGTACTATGTGTTTCCCTACGTCGGTCTCCCATGTCCTGTCGTTGTGACGCTGTACGACATCATTCCGCGTCTCTTTCCGCGCGAGTCGTCGCTGCGCGCGCGCCTGTTCTTTGATGTCTCGATCAGAGCGGCGCTGCGCTCAGCGCAGCGGATTGTCACGTCGTCGCGTTGTTCTCGTGACGATGTTGTGCGTGTGTACCGCGTGCCGGCGGCGCGGATCGATGTGGTGTATGGTGCAGCGGACGAGCGCTTCCGTCCTGTGGAACCGAAGACCGTGGCGACGGTGCGAGCGCGGTATCGGCTGCCGGAAGTGTTTGCGCTCTGTGTGACATCCGACAAGCCGCACAAGAACGTTGATACACTGGTGAAGGCGTGGCATCTGTCGGCGACCGGGCAACGGGACGAGGCGCCCTGGTTGATCCTGGCAGGTCACCGTGGGCGCGGGTCGCTGACGTTTGACCACCCGCGGATCCGCGACCTGGGACCCGTCGTCGAATCTGATCTGCCCGTGTTGTACGCCAGCGCCACGCTTTTCGTCTACCCGTCGCGCTACGAGGGGTTTGGATTGCCGCCGCTGGAAGCCATGGCATGCGGCGTGCCGGTGATCTGTAGCTATGCCGGGAGTCTGCCGGAGGTCGTCGGCGATGCAGCGCTGCTGGTAGACCCGGACGACCCACAGGCGCTGGCAGTGGCCATCGACCAGGCATTTGCCGATCCGACGTTGCGCGCCGCACTACGCGCCGCCGGTCTCAAACGCGCGGCATCCTTCTCCTGGCAGCGCGCAGCACAGGAGATGATGGCGGTCTATGAGCGGGTAAACAGGTAAGATGCGAGGTTCCGGCAGGCGGAGACGCTGCACCGCAGCGTCTGTAGCGCCGCTGCATGCTGAACGAGGTGTCGAACAATATGTCCATCGCCGATCTGCGAAAAGAATACACCCGGCACGGTTTGAGCGAGTCCGAAGTCAGTTCTGATCCGTTGATCCAGTTTCAGCGCTGGTTCGACCAGGCTATCGAAGCGGGGTTGATTGAACCAAATGCCATGACGCTTGCGACCACCACGCCTGACGGCAAACCTTCGGCGCGGATGGTGCTGCTCAAGGGCGTGGATGCGGGCGGGTTCGTCTTTTTCACCAACTACGAGAGCCGGAAGGGCCTGGAACTGGCGGCGAACCCGTGGGCGGCGCTTGTGTTCTACTGGCCCGAACTGGAGCGCCAGGTTCGCATTGAGGGGCGCGTCGAGCGCATCTCACCCGAGGAATCCGACGCTTACTTCGCTTCACGACCAAATGGCAGCCGCATTGGTGCGTGGGCGTCGCGCCAGAGCAGCGTCATCGGCAGCCGCGCCGAACTGGAACAGCGCGTCGCCGAACTGGAACAGTTCTATGCCGACCGCCCGATCCCGCGCCCGCCGTTTTGGGGCGGTTTTCGCGTCATTCCCGATACCATCGAGTTCTGGCAGGGGCGCCCGAATCGCCTGCACGACCGTCTGCGCTACCGGCGCGACGCCGGTGGCTGGATTATTGAACGTCTGTCGCCATAGTAATGGAGCATGCTCATGCATCCCATCCTCGCACGTCTTGGTTTTCGTGCTGATGATCGGGTAGTGATTATCCACGCCGACGATCTTGGTATGTGCCAGGCGACGCTCCCCGCTGTCGCCGAACTCTTCGATGCCGGGCTGGTCTCATCGGCAGCAACGATGGTTCCCTGTCCCTGGTTTCCGGCAGTCGCTGCGTATGCCCGCACGATGCCATCCGCCGATATTGGCGTCCATACGACGCTCACCTGTGAGTGGGATGCGTACCGCTGGGGACCGCTCAGCACCCGTGATTCTGCGTCGGGACTGCTGGACGATGAGGGATATCTGCCGCGCACAACGTCTGCGGTTCAGGCGCAAGCCGATCCGTCCGCTGTCGCCGCAGAACTGAATGCTCAACTCGATAGGGCGCTTGCCGCTGGTATTGATGTCACTCATATCGACTCGCATATGGGTGCGGCATTTGCGCCGCATTTTCTGCCTGCGTACCTTGCCGCCGCCGCCCGCGTGCAAGTGCCGCCGCTCGTGCCGCGTCTGAGCGAGGAGCGTATGCGCGAACAGGGCATGCCGGAAGAGATGATTGCCTTTGCGCGCAAGGCGATTCCGCAGCTGGAGGCGCAGGGCGTTGTGATGGCGGATCATCTGGTCGGCATGCCGCTCGGCCGGCACGAGGATCGGGTGGAGACCGCGAAACAACTGCTTGGTTCCCTGCCGCCGGGTCTGATCTATTTCATCATTCACCCGGCGATCGATACGCCGGAATTACGCGCAATTGCAAGCGACTGGCGCGCTCGCGTGGCGGATTACCAGGCATTCTGTAGCGCCGAACTGCGCGCCTGGGTTCGCAATCAGGGGATTCATGTCATTGGCTGGCGCCCGATACGCGACGCGCTGCGGGGAGCGTAGTAAGACCACGGTGGGCAGCAACACCCGCGGCCTGCCTGGCGACTGATGAACATGTGCAAAATAATCCGGCATTCGCTCTGCGCCCGGCGGCTGAAGCCGCGGGCTGCGGGTGCAAAGCCCGCCTGCGCGGGCTGCACCGGGCGATACCGGATTCTTTGCTCAAACCATTATTGACTTCACTGCAAAAAGCAACCACGAAGGTCACAAAGGGACATAAAGGAAATGCGCTTCATGTTTATTCACCTTCGTGCGCTTCGGGTCCTTGGTGGTTCAGTCTTCTATGACTTCACGGCAAAACGCATCCACGAAGGTCACCAAGGGACACGAAGGAAATGCGCTTCATGTTTATTCACCTTC
>CALGYB010000067.1 GCA_937935075.1 uncultured Roseiflexus sp.
TTGCGAGACAACCGCCGTTGCATTGGTATGCCGTTTCAATGCAACGGTGCTACCCACAGTTTCCTGCGCTCAACCCATCCTTCGTCAGAGTTGCATTGGTACGCCGTTTCAATTCAACGGCGCTACTACCTGCAACCTTCCGCCTTCGCACCATCACTACGCTTACACCTCGCGCCTCGCCCCTCGCGCCTCGCCCCTCGCGCCTCGCGCCTCTCGCCTCGCCCCTCGCCCCTCTCGCCTCTCGCCTCGCCCCTCGCCTCTCGCCTCTCGCCTCGCCCCTCGCCCCTCGCGCCTCGCGCCGCGCCCCTCTCGCCTCTCGCCTCGCCCCTCGCCCCTCGCGCCTACCGCAGACATCCCCCGGCGCGCAGCAGGTCGCGCAGGCGTGGGGTATCGTGTGCTGCGACCAGGCTGACCTGAGCCAGAAAGAGTTGCGCGGTCGTCAGGGCATCGTTAAGGGCGTTATGCTCAGGGTAAACGGGCAATCCCACACTTTCCGCCAGTGCGCGCAGTTGCAATGCCGGTTCCTGTTCTGATGCCGATCCTTCGATCAGGCGCTGATTGCGCTGAAAATACCATGCCAGACGCGCCGTGTCGATGGCGGGACCGCGCGGTTCGACACCGTACAGCCGCCGCATCGCCTGGCGCAAAAAGCCGATGTCGATATCGGCGACGTGCACCACCAGCACCCGACCGGTCAATCGCCGAAGCACGGCAGGAACCACCTCACTGAGCGGCGGGGCGTGCTCGACGTCCTGAGGGAGCAGACCATGCACCCGGATGGCTTCTGCGTTGACCGGCGCATCATCCGGCGGGCGCACAAGGGTGTACCAGCGCCGATCCATGCGGATGCGGCCTTCATCGATCTCAACCAGCCCAATCGCCAGCAGCGCATCGCGGCGCGGGTTCAGTCCGGTAGTCTCAACGTCCATCACGCTGTACGGCACGTCGCGCCAGGGCAGCGCCGGATCGGGGCGTGGCGCTTCGAGATACCCGATCACAGCGTCAGGAAGGTTGGCAGGTCGGCGGCGAAACAGAAACATGGCAGTTCTCGTCAGGCGATCAGGCTGGTTTGAAAGGTGACTGCCACGGCTCGCTGCGCTACTGCAACGGCGCGGAGCGCTTCTTTCAGTTCACGTCGTTCGAGCGGGGTGAGTTTATCGACTTCGACCTGATTGCCCGGTTCCAGTCCCTGGCACAATTGCTGATACTGCCAGCGCAGGCGCAGCAATCCGATCAATTCGAACGCCGCAATCAGTTCTTCGGCGCTGGTCTCGTTCAGGCTGCTGTGACCGGCTGATTTGCGCAGGCGAGTGATGGTATTGGTATCGGGCACGCCGGCTTCCAGCGCGAAGAGACGCGCCAGATCGACAATCATTGCCGTGCCGCGATATTTCAGGTCGATCAGGCCGCGCTGATCGCCGCGACGTTCCAGCACCAACTGGCGGAAAAAGTTGATCGGCGCCGTCTGACGCAATGCGGCGCGCGCCAGACGACCAAGAAAAATCCGGTTCTCGCGGGCGCGCAGGATGATTGGGCGCAGTGAGGCTTCTGTGTCCAGCGTACCGTAGACGGGGCGATGGTCGAAAAAGATCGCAGTCTGGAGCAACGCTTCTTCGCTCGGCACGCTGATCCACTGACGAAAATAGTTCTGCCAGACTGATCGTGGTTGACGCCACTGTGGGTTGGTCGCCATCACATTGCCCGGACAACGCGGGAAGCCGCAGCGCACCAGTTGTTCGACGACCCGTTCCGCCAACGCCTCGAAGTAGGCTTCGGCGCCCTCTGGCGCATTGTCGGCGTAGATCAGCGCATTGTCCTGGTCGGTGCGCAGCGTCTGCTCGTAGCGCCCTTCGCTTCCCAGCACCAGCCAGGCATACGGGCACGGCGGCGGTCCAAGCGCCGCCTCAGCATCCCGAATGATATGCACCAGCAGCGCATCGTGCGCTGCTGCCACGGCGCGCCCGATGTCGCTCACTCTGGCGCCAGCATCGAGCAACCCGCCGACTGTAGCAGTGACCTGCTCGGTGTAGGCGCGCAGGTCGGCGTCGCTATGCGCGCGCGCCAGTCGCTGTGGCATGAGCAGCGGGTTGTGGCTTTGCAGGCGCAAAAAATCACGATAACTGACCACGCCGATGATCTGCCCGCCATCGCTCAACGGCAGATGGTGCACCCCATGTTCGATCATCTTCAGCAACCCCTCGAACACCAGGCTATCGGCGGGCACGGTAATCGCAGGGGCGCTCATCACCTGGGCAATCGGCGTCGTGTAGTCACGTCCTTCAGCAACAACCCGGTTGCGCAGGTCGCGGTCGGTGACGATGCCGCTGCCCGCGTCGAGCATGCCGTAGGGCGGCAGATCGACGATCAGCGCCGATGCCTGCACCTCGCGCATGCGGCGCGCCGCTTCGCGCACGGTTGTGTCAGGAGCGACGGTGACCAGCGGTTCGGTAATCAGATCGCGCAGGCGGGTTTGAAACAGTTCGGGAGCAGCGGTCGCCTGGCGTTGTTGCAGCGCCTGTTCGAGCCGGTCGGTGATCGAGCGGGCGAAGAACTGTGCGAAGGGAGGATAATCCCGCCGCAACTGATGGAACAATGCCGCCGGAATGAGATAGCAGAGGGTCGCTTCGTGCGCGCGCACCGTACTGATCGGCGGTTTGCCCTGAATGAGCGAAACGTAGCCAAAGCATTCGCCTTCGCTCAACGTGTCGGTCAGTTCCACCACGCCGTTGCGCTCGCGGAGCAGATCGACGCTGCCGCGCCGGATGAGATAGAGAAATGCAGCCGGCTTGCCCCCTTGCGTCAGAATCTGAACGCCTTGCCCGAAATACTCGATCTGGACGGCGCTCGCAATGCGCTGAATCTGAAGCAGCGGCAACTGGCTGAACGGCGGATGCTCAAGCAGAAAACGAACAATTTCGTCCATCGCATCGTCACCTCATCGTGCGCTGCGAAAATCCCTGACATTCAATTGCAGCGCATCGCCTCCGTTCCACTCATCGGCTTCGAGGGTGTATGCCACATCGATCCAGCGCGGCTGTTCGAAATAGCGCACCAGATGCCCAAAGCGAAACGCAATGGCATTGAACGGACCCGCGCCGCTGGCATCGGTCAGGCGCAATTTCAGGTGTTGCCCCTCGCTCCCCCGTGGCCATGCCCCAATGACCTGCACCCGACTGCTCATCAGCACGGGTTGCGGGTTCCCCTGACCAAATGGCTCCAGTTTCTTCAGTTCCTGGAGCAGATCGTGCGACAGTTCACCAAGCGAAATCTCGGCATCGATGCAGAGACTGGGGATCAGCAGATCGTCGGGCAGGCGCTGTTCGGCATACTGGACCAGACATTCTTCGAGTTCTGGCAGGCGACTGGTGGCGATGGTAAACCCGGCAGCCTCGGTATGCCCGCCGAAGCGCTCGAACAGACCGGCGCAGGCCGTCAATGCCTCAATCATGCTGAATCCTGCAACAGAACGCGCCGAACCGCGCGACCACGTCTCACCGCGTTCGATCAGCACGGTTGGGCGGCCAAACTCTTCGACCAGACGCGCAGCGACCAGACCAACCACCCCTGCCGGATACCCGGCGTCGTCGAGCACGATGATCCGCTGACGATCCTTGCCCAGCGCCCGGATCTGTGCGCTGGCCTGTTCCTGGACACTCTTCGACACCTGCTGGCGTTGGTGGTTCTGCATATTCAGTTCGTGCGCCAGGCGTTGCGCCGTTTCGAGTTCCTCTGCGAGCAACAGTTCGTAACTCAACCGGGCGCTGTCAATCCGGCCAGAAGCGTTCAGACGTGGTCCCAGCCCAAAACTGATATCGGTCGATGTCACCCTGCCCGGCGTCAGGCCGGCGGCTTCGATCAGCGCGCGCACCCCTGGTCGCTGTGCGGCGTTGAGCGCCTTCAAGCCGTGGGTCACCAGCACGCGATTTTCGCCGAGCAGCGGTCCCATGTCGGTGACGGTGCCAAGCGCGACGACATCGAGCAGGTCATCTTTCTGGAGCGTCGAGCGTAAGCCGCGTCGCGCCAGCGCGCGCGCTACCTGATAGGCAATGCCGACGCCAACCAGATGTTTGAACGGGTACGGACACCCCGGCTGTTTGGGATTAATGAGTGCCAGGGCAGCGGGGAGGCGGGGAGGCGGCTCGTGGTGATCGGTAATGATCAGGTCGAGTCCGACGGTGCGTGCGTACTCCGCTTCACGCACATTGCTGATGCCGCAATCGACTGTGATCAGCAGGCGAACGCCTTCATGCGCCAGCGCATCGATCGCTGCCGTGTTCAGACCGTACCCCTCACGGATGCGGTGCGGCACGTAGGGTTGGATCATCCCGCCCATAGCGCGGATGACCTGCACCAGCAGCGTCACCGCCGTCACGCCATCGGTATCGTAATCGCCATAGACCGCCATTGGCTCGTGGTTCTGGATGGCTGCCACAATGCGTTGGACTGCCGCTTCCATACCGCGCAGTTTGAAGGGATCGTGCAGGCGATAGTCGGAAGCGAAGAACTCCCGGATCGCGTCCTCATTGCGCAAGCCGCGCTGATAGAGCGCCGCAGCGATCGGCGGCGGAAACTGACGCAAGGCGGCGATAAACTCACGCGGCGTTTCGTGGACCAGCCAGCGCTTATTTCGCGCGGATAAACGAGGTGTGGGCATACCGGCGCGCTTTCTGATGGTTTACAGTGCCATGGTTAGCATGAGCGTGATATAGATCGCAGGCGCACTGAACAGCACGCTATCGATCCGATCCAGGATGCCGCCGTGTCCGGGGATGAGGCTGCCGGCATCTTTCAGTCCCGCCTGACGTTTGATGAACGACTCGGACAGATCGCCGACCGGTCCGACGATACCCGCGACGAGACCGATGAGCGCAGTTACCCAGAGCGAGAGCGGCAGACCAAACAGCGCCAGCGCCAGAAAAGCGCCCACGAGCGCACCCAGTACCCCTCCCGCGGCGCCTTCCCATGTCTTACGCGGGCTGAGCGATGGCGCCATTTTGTGCTGTCCCCAGCGTTTCCCGACGAAATAGGCGAAGAGGTCCTGCCCCCAGGTTGCCATCAACACCAGTGCAATCCAGGCGGCGCCGGGTTGCGGTTGGAGTGGAGCGAGCAATCCGTTGAACAACGGGGTCTCCATGGCGCGGAGCAGGATCAGAAACCCCATAAGACTGCCGACATAGAGCGCACCGCCGACCGTCAACGCCCATTCTGCCACGGCGCCGTGCTGTGCGTGGCGGGAAGCGCAAGCCGCCAGACCGATCATCACCGTCAGCGCCAGAGCCGGCGCCAGCAGATCGACGCCGGTCACCGCCCGAACGATCATCGCCCCGAGCAGCAGCGCCATAAGGATGATGCCGAGCGGATAGTTCGAGAGATACCCGCCGTGGTTGAACGCCGCATACAATTCGCTCAAACCGACAGCAGCCGCAACGACCACCAGCATCGTGAACGGCCAGAAACCCCACCACACGCAGACGATCACGAGCGGCAGCAGGACGACCGCACTCAACACTCGTTGGAGCAACGCGCTAGGATTCCTCTGAGAGTCCGCCGAAGCGGCGTTCGCGTTGTCCATAGTCGTAAATCGCCTGACGCAGATGTTCAGGGCTGAAATCGGGCCAGTACACCGGCGTTGTCCAGTATTCGCTGTACGCCGCCTGCCAGATCAAGAAATTCGAGAGGCGCCACTCGCCGCTGGTGCGAATGATCAGGTCGGGATCGGGCATACCGCGGGTCGAGAGATGATCGTTGATCATCTCTTCTGTCACTTCATCGGCCTTAACGCCAAGCGCAATCAACTCGCGCACCGCATCGACGATATCGGCGCGTCCGCCATAATTGAACGCGACCGCCAGGGTAATCCGGGAATTGTGGCGCGTCAGTTCGATTGCATCGAGGATCTTCTGTCGCAATTCGGCGGAGATATTGTCGAGGCGCCCGAGATGCCGCAGGCGCGCGCCTTCGCGATGCAGATTGATCGTCTCGCGGTCGATAAAATCGCTCAAAATGCGCATCAAGCCATCGACTTCCGCCGACGGCCGCGACCAATTTTCGGTCGAAAACGCATAGAGCGTCAGGTAGTGCACCCCCTGCTCAGCGCACTCGGTCACGATCCGGCGGATATTCTCCGTACCGGCGCGATGACCGGCGAGACGAGGCAAATGGCGCTGGCGCGCCCAGCGACCATTCCCGTCCATGATGATAGCAATATGCCGGGGAATGCGTGCGCGCTGCGACATGTCAGCAGTATCCTATCACGAAATCGAACTGTCGAGCCGGGCATCGGCGCTGAAGAAACCGCACAGGCGGCGCACCAGGGGACGTGGATGTGCTACGGCGTGCACCGTCTGATGGCACACCGATCAGATTTCCATCACTTCGGCTTCTTTTGTGGCGCCAATGTGATCGAGTTCTCTCACATAGCGATCGGTCAATTCCTGCAACTTTTCCTGAGCGCGGCGATGCTCGTCCTCCGAGATCATCTTTTCGTGCTCAAGATCGCGCAAATCTTCCAGCGCTTCACGGCGGATGTTGCGCAGCGCCACTTTCGACTCCTCGACCCGCGTGCGCACCAGTTTTGTCAGATCCTTGCGTCGCGCCTCCGTCAACTGCGGGATTGCCAGACGGATCAGCCGGCCATCGTCCGTTGGGGTAATCCCGAGTTCGGAGTTCATGATCGCTTTGGAAATCGCCTTGACGGTATTGGCGTCGAACGGTTGGATCACCAGCATGCGCGGCTCAGGGACGGTAATGGTCGCGAGCTGGTTCAGCGGCAGCATGGCGCCATACGCTTCAACGTGCAGATGCTCGACCAGCGCCGGCGACGCCCGTCCGGTGCGGATCGTCGCCAGATGGTTGCGCAGCGCCTCTGTCGCTTTTTTCATTCGACTTTCAGCCTCACGCAGGACATCGTTGACCATACGTTTCCTCGTTTCCTTCGCTACTGTGACGGATGGCTGCTGACCAGCGTGCCGACGTGCTCTCCCAGGACGATCCGCTCGATATTTCCCGGCGTCAGCGGATCGAACACAATGATGGGAATACTGTTATCCATACAGAACGTCAGCGCGGTGCTATCCATCACCGTAAGCCCGCGGCTCAACGCTTCCATATAACTGATGTACTCGAAGCGTTTTGCGTCCGGGTACCGACGCGGATCAGCGCTATAAACGCCATCGACGCCATTCTTTGCCATCAAAATAATCTCGGCGCGGATCTCCGCCGCGCGCAGCGCCGCTGCGCTATCGGTCGTGAAATATGGGTTGCCTGTGCCAGCGGCGAGGATGATGACGCGCCCCTTCTCCAGATGGCGCGTGGCGCGTCGGCGGATGTACGGCTCGGCGACTTCGTCCATTTTAATCGCAGTCATTGCTCGTGTAAAGACGCCACGACGCTCCAGTGCGTCCTGGAGCGCCAGAGCATTGATGATCGTCGCCAGCATGCCCATATAGTGCGACTGCGCCGCGTCCATCCCGCGCGCAATCGCCTGATTGCCGCGCCAGATATTCCCTCCGCCCAGTACCACTGCCACCTGTACGCCAAGCCGCAGCACCCGCTCAATCTCCTGCGCGTAATACTCGAGCATCTGTGGATCGATTGAGTGAGCGCCGCCGCCTGCGAGCGCCTCGCCGCTCAGTTTGAGCAGAATGCGGCGATATCGAGGTTCGGCCATGATGCCTCCACATACCAGGCGCGACTGCTATTCCGACGAGTACACGGCTTCGAGCCGCTACCTTTCACATAAGCTCACACAAAGGCGCAAAGACTCCGCGCTCGAGATCCATTGATGATGGCATGTCTTCCTTGTTTGAGGGTATTGCGCTGAGAGCCTGTCCGAACACCTGATAGCTGGATGTCATCGCGAGTGAAGCGAAGTAATCCCCTCTCGTGCGGGGAGATTGCTTCAGCCGCACTACGCTTGCTACAAGCGGCGCGCCTCGCAATGACCGTAGCGCAGGGGTATGCAGACAGGCCCTCAACCACCGATTTCGTACCGAACGAAGCGCCGCACAACGATGTTCTCACGGATTTTCGCAACCGCAGCCTGGATCTTTTCCTCAATCGTCTGCGAAGAGTCCTTGATGAACACCTGTTTCAGCAACACTTGCTCTCGATAGAACTGCTCGGGCGACAGCCCGCTGGCGCCGATTTCACTCTCCGGTACATCTTCGGCACGGACGTAGCGCGGGTTCATTGCAGCAACCTGCATGGCAATGTCGCGCGCCAGTTGAATGAAATCATCGGTGCGCGCCACGAAATCGGTTTCGCAGTTCAGTTCGACCATCGCCGCCACCCGTGCGCCGTGATGGATATAGACCTCGATGCGCCCCTCCTTCGCCTCGCGCCCGGCGACCTTGTCGCTGACACGCAAACCTCGTTTGCGCAGCTCCTCGATCGCCTTCTCGAAGTCGCCGTTGGTTTGTTCGAGAATATCTTTGCACTCCTTCACGCCTGCGCCGGTGCGCTCGCGCAGTTCCTTCACCATTTGAGCGGTAATCTCAGCCACGATGACTCCTTCTCTCTGACATAAAAACAGGGAAGATCGAAGGCGGCGTTGCTGCCTTCAGTCTTCCTTGCGTCTCTTTCACCACTGCGTTACTCGACCGCCTCGGATTCCCCGGCGATCACGTGTTCCGTTTCATCTTGCTCATACGGCCCGGAGGGCGCCATATCAGCCTGGAGCGACTCACGCCGGTT
The DNA here is from genome assembly GCA_937935075.1 of uncultured Roseiflexus sp. Lineage (GTDB taxonomy): Bacteria > Chloroflexota > Chloroflexia > Chloroflexales > Roseiflexaceae > Roseiflexus. Next base: position 8,695 of record CALGYB010000067.1, read on the forward strand.
CTGCCCCTCGATGGCGGCATCGGCGATTTTCGCGGCGATCAGACGGATGCTGCGGATTGCATCGTCGTTGCATGGGATGACATAATCGATCAAGTCAGGATCACAGTTGGTATCGACCATCGCCACAATTGGAATATCGACCTTGTTGGCTTCTTTGACCGCAAGGTCTTCTTTATGCGGGTCGATAATGAACAGTGCGCCCGGCAGTCGATCCATCGTTTTGATGCCGCCGAAGATCTTGTTGAGTTTTTCGATCTCCGCGTCGCGCTTGAGCGCTTCAGCCTTTGTCAGTTTGTTGAACTCGCCGCGCGCGCGTTGTTCTTCGAGGTCATTCAGGTAGCGCAACCGCTTCCGAATGGTCACGAAGTTGGTCAGCGTCCCCCCCAGCCAGCGCTGGGTGACGTAGAACTGCCCGGCGCGCGTCGCCTCTTCGGCAATCGTTTCCTGCGCCTGTTTCTTGGTGCCGACGAACAGCACTTTGTTACCTGCCGCGACGGTGTCCACAATAAACTGATACGCTGCCGCCAGACCGGTGATCGTCTTTTGCAGATCGATGATGTGAATGCCGTTGCGCGCTGTAAAGATGTACGGCCGCATTTTCGGGTTCCAGCGCTTGGTCTGATGCCCGAAATGCGCTCCTGATTCGAGCAACGCTCGCATCGACACGAGCCGCTGCGCTCCCTGCGTCATGCCAGAACTCCTCCTTGTGCTTCAGACAGACAGGCGCTCACCTGCCCGACGAATGCCTCCATTACTCCTGAATGCGCCGCACAACCGGCTTGTGCCGGCAGGAGAGGCGGCGATAGAGCAATGTGTGTAATGAAGCGCGCCGCAGCGCGCCGTCTGGTAGTATAGCATACAAGCAGGGGGCGGGCAAATCTGTAGCGTGCGCCGAGCGCACGGATGACGTATCATTCCAGAAATCTCGCGCTGCGCTTATTGCTCTGAGACTCGCGATGGCAGACATCCGCATCAAAACCCTGACTCCTCTTTGGACCGGCGGCGTGGACGGCAAAGCGGACCGTATCCACGAAACCGGTCTGCTCGGCAGTCTGCGCTGGTGGTACGAGGCCATCGTGCGCGGGCTGGGCGGGACGGCGTGCGATCCGAGCAAGGGCGAATGCCGATTCAAGAGAGAAAAGTTCGGCACATCCACGGCAACTGACGATCATCAGCGACTGCGTTAGAGCCTGTTATGTACTTTCGAGCATAAAGGTAATGAACCGCGCTTCGACCCGCTCAGCGCATCGCGCTTCGACCCGCTCAGCGCATTGCTTCAGCATGAGCATCGCAACGGCCAGAACATGCAATCCCGCCAAGGTCTCTGGCAACCGCTCATCATCGCGCGCCAGCCGGCGAAAGCGCGCCATCGCTTCGACCGGCTCAGCGCTTCGCCAGGCGAAGCCCCGCTCAACGACCCGGCGGCGCGGCAGCGGCGCCCTGAGCGCGTCGAAGCGCAGCACGAAGCCGCGTTTGGCTTCCGACCGTTTAACGACCTCCAGCCGGATGCCGTGGGCGTGGGCGTCGGCCGTCGGCGGTTCCCTCGTCTCGCCCTGGTCGACGAACGCCACGCTTCGACGCTTCGGCACGCTCAGCGCGAGCAGGCTCAGGCGCCGCTTCGACCGACTCGCCCGTGACGGCGCAGTGCGCTGAGCGCGTCGAAGCGTGGACCTGTTCCGCCAATTCGGCGACCGGCGCGCGTT
>CALGYB010000068.1 GCA_937935075.1 uncultured Roseiflexus sp.
CTTGAAGACCAGGAAAATGCACCTCTGGCTACGGATTGGCTTTCTTCACCATTTGGATGGGAAAATCTCCAGCCTGATAACCTTCTCGAACGCCTCCTGGGCACACCGACACACCTTCTTCAAGGATTTACTTCCCAATCCAGGAATAATGTTCTCATTGCGCTAAGAAAAGTTTTTTCCGAAGCATGGGGCGACACGCGCCGTCCAATCAACGAAGTCACGCTCTGGGACTGGTCTTCGATTGTCGCAGCGCTGTACAAGGCGGAACTGGCTCGCTGCGTTCTCATCAGCAATAGCCGTCAATATAACGATATTGCCTGGCGCCTCCTCAACGTCCGCGTCAATGGTCTGGATTACCTGCTCGGCGTCTCCAGCATTCCCGACCTGCTGGCGCGCAGGACATTGTTGAAGGATGCCTGGGATAAGGTGCAAACGCTGCTGGAACAGACCTATCCCATGGGGCTTGAGGTCTATCGGGATGAAAACGGTCCCGTATTTGTCGTGCCAGATATTGACGATCTCCTTCAGAACGCTCAGGCGAACAGCAAAACGTTAAGGGAACTTATTCTGGAGGCTTTTGCTCAGGGGACGGTGCAAGGGCAGACTAATCTTGCCATAGCAAAAGAAATCGTTCCTGATCCGTTTGCCGATCCAGAGCCCTGGAAAGGTCAACCTGCACCACAGGAACTCCCGCCGATTGCGGAGCATCTGGAGCGTCAGCCTGCCACAACCGCCGATCCGAACTGGCTTTGGGGGGTCTGGCAGAACCGACACGACGAAATCTGCACGGTCTGCGGTCTGCGCCCGCAAGGTCCTGGTCCGAAAGCAAAAGAGCGCAATCTGTGCGATGTGTGCGAGCAACGCCGCGCTGATCGCGCCAAGGACTGGCGAACTCAGTGGTTGTCCTCCACCATCTGGCTCGATGAGGTCGCTGATGCCAACGGCCGTTTTGCGCTGATTGTCGGTTCGTTTGACCTGACGCACTGGCTGTCTGGCGCTTGCGTGCGCTCGCTGCTGGTGCGTGAACCAAACCAGCAGAATGGCTATCACGCTGATAAGATCGCAAAGAACCCGTCCTTTGCTCGCCTGCGCCGCATCTGGGAGACGACGCGCGCCTTCTGGCAGGAGGTCGGTCCGACTGACGACATGCAGCGGTTGCAGAACTCGGTCATCGGGCAGATTGCCAGGACCGCTCAACAACGCCTGAAAATAGCAGGGCAGGTGCAGCCAGTCGCGCCGGGTTCTCGCCTGGCGACGTATCACGCTTATGAGCTTGTCCTTTCCAATGGCGTGAGTCTCAGTGCGTTATGGGATGGACAACAATTTATCACATGCGATAATCTGCCCTATCTCAGCAGGCGAATGCGATCGGATATCCAGACAGTTCTGAAACCAGGTTCCAAGATGCGCATCGCAGTTCCCGGCGGTTACGGCGCGACCAGAACAAACTGGGGAACTATAACCATCACTGCAACATCGGTCTCAGGCGACGCCTTCGTTCGCGCCATCTCCCTCCTCGCCGAGCCGCGCGTCTTTCTGGCGCTCGTCCCCGCCGATCAGTCGCTCGACGTCGTTGGCGCGATCAAGACGAAGTACGAGCGTGAGATGGGCATGGAACACGGATGGAGACGGATCGGGATGGATTTTCACGGATCAGTTGAGAACGCTTTAATTGCCCGATGAGGTGAAAATGGCGAGTCAAGGGGCGACTAATCTGGACTATCTGGCGGCAACTCGCGCTCAGGAGATCATCAAGCGCGCTTCAGCAAAAGCCAGCGCCAGAGATGTTGATACCACCGTTACCAAAGCGCTCGGCGTGTTGCAAGAGAATGGCGTGTACGCCTGTTTCCTCTACCTCCTGGCGAAAGAAAAAGACCTCGGCAAGATCGTGGTTGAAGAGATGCTTAACGTGTTGCGAAACCTGGGATGGAACAAGCCGTCAAGCCTGACGCCAGACGTTGTATTAAGACACATAAGTGAGAACGTCACCCGTGATCTTGAGCGCCTGTTGCTGGCGAAAGAGGTGCTGGAGCAGACGCTGATCTACGCCCGTTACGGCGCGAAAGCGTGCAATGTGGGCGAGTCCTAGGGGCTTCACAAAAAGGCTGACGTGAAGACGCGAAGAAACAGCGAATTGCGACTCTTTGCGCCTTTGCGCTTTTGCGTCAAAAACTCCGGGGAATACGGCAATGAGTTGGCAGGCATACGAGGTTATCTTCCACCTTCGCACGCCGCTCCACGTCGGCTGGCGCAAGGTGAGCAACCTGCAAATGACGCGACACTACCTCACCGGGCGCAATGTCTGGGGCGCGCTCACCATGCGCCTGACCCGCGATATGGCGGCGGGACCAGCGATCGACTCTGGTGCGTACCAGCAGATTGGCGATCAGGTTCACGAACAGCTTGCGTCGACCTGCTTTTATGTAGCGCTCCAGGAAGGCAACCGCTATGCCATCGTCTGGCCCTGGGAAGACGAAAGCGCCTTCCGCCGCCGCTTCCTCTCCAGTTATGCCAGCGCAGCGTTGACCTATCCGCAACACGCGGCGGATGAGGGATTGCTGCACGAGGTGGAGTTCATCACGCCCACGACCAGGGATGACGGGAAGCAGGTATTCCTCAAGGGCTATATCTTTGAGCGGCAGAGGTGCAACCTGGCGTGGCATCCGGCGCTCGAACGATTGCAGATCGGCGGCGAGCGCGGCTACGGTTGGGGCGATCTCGCGCTGATCGGCGTCACGTCGGTCAACAACGGCAGACTGTTCGATTGCGTAACGTTCGACGGAAGCGGCGCCCGACCGGTGATTCATGTGCAGCCCCTCGCACGCCTGCTGGCGCACACCCTCGCTAATGGCGCGGATGCCTCCGGCGCTGTCGAGCCGCTCGTCGGACGGGAGTGGCAGTTGTATGCCGGGCAGGCGGTAGCGTACACCGGCGTCGCCTTTGCTCCCGGTGCAGTCGCGAAACAGGAACAGCGCTTCACGGTGGAACGGCACGGAATCTGGGTGCGCCAGAGGTAGGGCGGATCGCTCTTGATGGGAAGTGCATTAACGCGCCTGGTCCACCAGGCTGGTCATCCTGGATAGGAAGCGTAAGGGCGGGTCTGAGACCCGCCCTTACGCTTCGTCGATCAACTTCTTCACCTCCTCCTCACTCAATCGGGCAAGGAAGTCGCGCAGGTGCAGGCGCCAGAAGAGGTCAATGCCAATCCCGGAGACCCGGCTCGCTTCGCGGGCAAACCGCTCCTCCAGGCTGCCTTTGTGCCGCGCCCAGGCGCCGAGGGGCAGGACGATGGGCACGGGCAGATTCTTCTGCTGCCCGGCTTCTTATGCCAGCGCCTCAGCTAATGCGAGCAGCAGCGTGGTCTTGTCTGCGCCGGGTTCGCCAAGGATCAGCAGAGCATTGCCCACGGTTTGCAACATTAACACATCACCAACACTCCGCTTACGCTCCTCTAACACTTCCACGCTATAGAATCTCATGTCATTCCCTGACACAAACCGACACGCAATTCGGTAAGGAGGCGCATCTATGCATGTCCGGCCGTTAGGCGATCGGGTAGTTGTCAAACCCAAACCCAAGGAAGAAAAGACAAAGGGCGGCGTTATCCTGCCCGATACTGCCACGAAAGAGCGCCCCATGGAGGGCGAAGTCATTGCTGTAGGACCGGGGCGGCGCACCGATGACGGGGAGCTGATCCCGGTCAGCGTCAAGGTGGGTCAGCAGGTGCTGTTTGCCAAATACTCCGGCACCGAATTCAAAATCGACGACGAAGAATATCTGATTCTGCAAGAACGCGATCTGCTTGGCATTATCCAGGAGGCGTAGCCTATGGCGAAACAGATTATCTTCAATGAGCAGGCGCGCGCAGCGCTTAAGCATGGCGTCGATACCATGGCGCTCGCAGTCAAGACCACCCTCGGTCCGCGCGGGCGCAATGTGGCAATGGGCAAGAAGTGGGGGTCGCCGTCCGTAACGCACGACGGCGTGACCGTCGCCAAAGAAGTCGAACTCAAGGATCCCTTCGAGAACATGGGCGCGCAACTGCTCAAGGAAGCCGCCAGCAAGACGAATGATGTCGCCGGCGATGGGACGACGACTGCAACCGTTCTGGCGCAGGCGATGATCGATGAAGGGCTGAAACTGGTAGCGGCTGGCGCCAATCCTATGATCCTCAAGCGTGGTCTCGATAAGGGGCGTGAGGCGCTGGTTGCGCGCATCAAAGAGCAGGCGATTTCACTGAAGAGCCGTGACGAAATTCGCCAGGTTGCAACGATCTCTGCGCAGGATCCGGAGATCGGCGAGTTGCTGGCGACCATTATGGACAAGATCGGACACGACGGCGTCGTGACGATTGAAGAGGGCAAGGGCACAACCCTCGAGTACGAATTGGTCGAAGGCATGCAGTTCGATCGCGGCTACATCTCGCCCTACTTCGTCACCGATTCGAGCCGCATGGAAGCGATCATCGACGAGCCGTACATCCTGATCACCGACAAGAAGGTCAGCGCTGTCAATGATCTGCTGCCCGTCCTTGAAGCAGTGCTGGCAACCGGCAAGAAAGACCTGGTGATCATCGCCGAGGATGTTGATGGCGAAGCGCTGGCGACGCTGGTGGTCAACAAGATGCGCGGCACGCTCAACCCGCTGGCGGTGAAAGCCCCCGGCTTTGGCGATCGCCGCAAGGCCATGCTGCAGGACATCGCCATCCTGACCGGCGGCACGGTCATTAGCGAAGAGGTCGGGCGCAAACTGGACAGCGCTAAGGTGCAGGACCTGGGGCGCGCCCGCCGGGTGAAGTCGGACAAGGACAACACCGTTATCGTCGAAGGGTTTGGCGACAAGCAAGAGATTCAGGCGCGCATCAAGCAATTGAAGCAACAGATCGAAACCACCACGTCGGACTACGACCGTGAGAAACTGCAAGAGCGCGTCGCCAAATTGTCGGGTGGCGTGGCGGTGATCAAAGTCGGCGCCCCGACCGAACCGGCGTTGAAGGAGCGCAAGGCGCGCGTTGAGGACGCGCTGAACGCGACCCGCGCCGCAGTCGAGGAGGGTATCGTGCCTGGCGGCGGCATTGCGCTGCTGAATGCGATCACGGCGCTCGACGGCGTACAGACGCAGTTCGAGGAAGAGCGTATGGCGCTGAACGTCCTGCGGCGCGCGCTTGAGGAGCCGCTGCGCCAGCTGGCGATCAACGCCGGTGAAGACGGCTCAGTGGTTGTGAACCACGTGCGCACCTTGCAGCGCGAGCACAATAATCCGCACTACGGGTTCGATGTGATGACCGGCAACTACGTCGATCTGATGCAGGCGGGTATCATCGACCCGGCGAAGGTGGTGCGCAGCGCGCTGGAGAATGCGGTCAGCGTTGCGGGCATCGTTCTGACGACCGACGCGCTGATCACCGACGCGCCGGAGCCGAAGAAGAACGGCGCGCGCACGCCGTCGATGCCGGAAGAGGAATTCTAACCTCATGAAGTGCAATCGGGTGGACGAAGGCAGCGCCTTTGTCCACCCGATTGGCTTTTTCCACGCTCGAAAGTCTCTCTTTCTGCATAACGAACTACGGGTTGGAGAGCGGCGTACTCTTCAGCTCGCAGCGCATAACGAGCGTCTACTTACCTCATATGCTGTTGTTTTTCAGCGACTTCGCAGCGTCGCCTGGCGCTG
>CALGYB010000069.1 GCA_937935075.1 uncultured Roseiflexus sp.
GGGGGAAAGGGGGGGGGCGATTGCATCGTCCGCGCTTCGGCAGGCTCAGCGCATCGCACGGGAGCGCCCTGGCGCATGATGCCCAACGATCTGCCACCGTGGTACCGTGGTACCGTGGTACCGTCTATCAGCAAACCCAGCACTGGCTGAAGGCCGGGGTCTTTGAGACGCTCGTCCATGATCTGCGCGCGCCCCCCCTGCCCCCCCCGCAGGGGGGGGCAGGGGGGGCAGGGGGGAGCGCAGCGCGCGCCGGCTATGACGGGCATCAACGTCCCCCCCTTTCCCCCCCCGCATGCGGGGGGGAAAGGGGGGGCGGCGAGGTCCACGTGGCTGAAGCGGTTCATTACCTTTATGCTCGAAAGTACATAACAGGCTCTAACCTCTAACCCCTAACCACGCCAGCAGTTACTGACGATCCGGCATCGACGGCTGTGCGCCGGGTTTCGTGACGGACAGCGCGCCGGCAGCCAGTCCCCACCGGATGGCTTCCTCGAAGGAGCGTCCTTCGCTCAGCGCCACTGCCAGCCCGCCGTTGAAAGCGTCACCCGCAGCGACCGTATCGACCGGTATGACGGTGAAGGCTTGCCAGAGGCGTGCGCCGGTTGCATCAGCCACGAGAGCGCCGCGCGCCCCAAGTTTGAGAATAACTGTTCGCGCGCCGCGCGCCAGTAATGCACGCGCTGCCGCCGCCGCACTCTGCTCATCGTGTACGGGTATGCCGGTCAGGATTGCCGCCTCGCTCTCGTTCGGGGTCAGAATATCCGCCAGCGCATACAGTTCATCGGGCAGCGGCAACGCCGGCGCCGGATCGAGAAGAACCGTCACGCCGCGTGCACGCGCAGCGCGCGCTGCCGCCACAACCGGCGCAAGCGGCGTTTCGAGTTGCAACAGCAGCACGCGCGCCCCATCGAGCGCCCGTTCGAGCCGTGGAATATCTTCGTTGCTGACCGCGCCATTAGCGCCTGGGACGATCACGATCGTATTTTCCGCCGTGTCGTCAACGGCAATCAGCGCCACTCCCGATGGACCCGGGGTTGTCAGAACGCCATCGTCTTGCACACCGGCGGAACGCAGACTCATGCGCAATTGGTCGCCGAACAGGTCATCGCCGACGCGCCCGATCATACGGGTTGGCGCGCCGAGCCGCGCACACGCAACCGCCTGGTTGGCGCCTTTGCCTCCCGGTGCAGTGAAGAACGTATGACCGGTGAGCGTCTCGCCAGGCGCCGGCAGGCGTGGCGTGCGCACCACCAGGTCCATATTGATGCTGCCAAAGACAACGATGCTCACCGGTGACTGTCACCTTACAGATCCCGCTTCCCGAACGAACGCATCGCCAGCAGCAGCGCGATGGCGGCGTATGCCATGGCATAGATGACCATGGCTTCGCTGGGCACAGAGGAGGTCGAGAATGGACCGGGGAGGCTGTTGGCGAGCGGCGGTTGCATCAGGTAGGCGACACGCCGCCACAACGCCTCGACCGGCAGCAGCAGACTCGTGAGAATGCCGATCCGCACCGCATCGCTCGATTGCAGCAGCGCGCCGATCTGCTCGACCCACGAGCCGATGAACGCCAGCCCGTAGAGCATGAAGACCGCCACGCCATTCGTCAGCGTCGAGAGACGGGTTCCGCCGAGCAGCGAGAGCGAGAGGAGGGTCAAGGCTTCGAGCGCCAGTAATGGCAGCCCGATGGCGACATTGGGGGGCCAGTACCCGACGATCAGCCACATTGCAGCCACAACGCCAAAGCTCAACAGCCCCAGGTACGCCGTCAGCATCAGGGCGAAACCGAGCCACTTGCCGAGCAGCACCTGCCAGCGGCGGATCGGGCGCGTCACCAACGCCTGAATGGTATGCGACGAAATTTCGCCGGCAACCGTATCGACCGAGGCGAAAATCGCCAGCATGACCGTCAGAAAGTGAACGACGTACAACCCGGCGATCAGCAGGAAACTGTATGCCTGACTCTGGATCGCCAGCGGCGCGCTCTGTTGTATTTCACGTGCGATCAGCCAGACGCCGATGCCGAACAGCGCCACGAACAGCGCGCCAATGACTATCGCTGCCAGCGCCATGCGCCGCCGCCGCGCTTCGTGGAAGGTCAGCCAGGTAATTGTTGCGATTGCATTCATAGGCATGCCGTCTGCTCCTGGTGGTTGGCGTTGGCTGAGCCTGTCGAAGCCAACGCCGGTCGAAGCCAACGCCGACTGCGGCGCGGGTCATCAGCAGGCGTCGGCTGAGCCGGTCGAAGCCAACGCCTGTCGAAGCCAACGCCGACTGCGGCGCATTAACGCTCAGCATTCAAAATCGAACGTTCCCCGCCCTCGCGGTAGTAGACCTGCGCCGCTTCGGTGCGGTTCGTCACGCCGAGTTTCTGAAAGATATTCTGCAAGTGGTACTTTACGGTGCTTTCCTGCACCACCAGGCGTTCGGCGATCTGCGCGTTCGGCATGCCTTCCGCCAGCAATCGCAGCACGTCGCGTTCGCGCTGCGTCAACCGCGCCAGCAGGCTGTGTCCCTGCGCCTGCGTCGTATCAGCCGCCTGCCGCACCACCCGTGGAAAAACGATCTGCCCATGCGCCACATTGCGGATTGTTGCAACCGTCTGACGCGGCGGATCGGTCTTCAGGGCAAACCCGTCCGCCTGCATCTCCCATGCCGATTGCAACGCCCCGCCGTCGCCGAACGCCGTCAGAATGACCACCTTGACCGGCATGCCGCGTCGTCGGATTTCGCGCAGGCACGACAGCCCATCGCGGGTTGGCATCGCCAGGTCCATCACCACGATGTCAGGTTGTTCGCGCTCGATCATCGCCAGCAGCGTCTCACCGTCCGTCGCCGTCGCCACAACGGTCATATCGCTTTCGCGTTCCAACAAACCGCGCAATCCCTCAAGCACCAGTTCGTGATCATCGGCGAGGACAACCCGAATGGGACGATTGAGATCGGTCATACCGCCTCCTTCGCCGGTACTCGCACAACAACGCGCGTTCCGTGTCCTGGACGGCTCAACACCTGAAGTTGCCCGCCGACCAGATGAACACGTTCGCGCATACCGCGCAGCCCGATATGTTCCTGGCGTTCCGTTGCGCCCGGTCCTTCGAGCGGCGGCGGTTCAAACCCGCGTCCTTCATCGATGACGATGAGTTCAATCCACCCCTCGTGCGCCCGCACCCGCACTTCGTGCCGATCTACCCCGGCATGCCGGTAACTGTTCGATAGCGCCTCCTGCAACACGCGGTAAAGGGCGATTTTCACTGGCAGCTCCACCGGCGGCAGGTTCCCTTCGATATCCAGCAGCACCTGGTTGCCGGTCAGCGCCTCGTGCTGGATGGCGAGACCCTGGAGCACGGAGGGCAACGGTCGCATCTCGAATTCAGCCAGCCGAAAGCCGCTCAACGTCGCGCGGATTTCCTGAAGCGCACTCTCCATCAATCCATTCATACGTTCGATGAGCGGTGCAATTTCCCGGCGCAATGGCGTGTCGCCATGCTCGTCCAGGCGCGCCTGAACCAGCGCCAGGTGGGATGAAACGGCGAACAACTTCTGTACCGGACCATCATGGATGTCGAGAATGATGCGCTGGAGTTCTTCTTCCGTCACTGCCAGCATCCGCCGTCCGGCTTGTAATTGCGGACCCCACGTGTGCTGATGGCGATCTTCGACCAGCAGCGCCGCCAGTTCCACCAGCGCCTGCGCCATGCTCAGTTCGGAGGGTTCGGGCAGCCGCGTCTCGGGGGCAAACGCCATACACAGGCGCCCGACTTCGATGGCGCCTTCGCTGATGGGAATCTCCAGAGTCTGGACCGCGCCGGTCAGATGGCCGGCATTGTCGCAACGTGCAACCACCTGCGCCGGAAGCCGCGGATCGATACGCAGGAGCAATTCAGCCCGGGCGGCCCCCAGGCGACGACTCAGTTCGCCCAGCAAGCGCTGATAAGCGTCCGCCAGTGCAAGCGTCGTGTCCATGTCACTCTGCTACGCCTTTCAGACCAGGTGTTTCGAATGAGCGCGCCGCCGAAAAGCGGCGTGCTGCGTGTGGTATGTGTTCATGCACTGTTCCTATCAGTATAGCACGCTCCGCGAAAGATTGAACAACAGGCGACCAAGCCGCTTGACGAAGTATGTGTCAACTGCAAAAAGGCTTAACCACAAAGGACACGAAGCGCACGAAGGTTCATAAAAATGAAGCGCATTTCCTTTGTGTCCCTTTGTGACCTTCGTGGTTAGCTTTTTGCAGTGAAGTCAAGTATGTGTTCCCACTTTTCCTGGGAGCAAGGTCATCTTGCCCTCGAACACCGCAGGAAGCGGGAGTCCTGCGCTGCACACCGGGGCAGGCGGGACGCCTGCGCTTCCGGGTGCGCGCTCCGGGGCGCATACCGCAGGAGGCAGGAGGCCTGCGCTGCATACCAAGGCAGGCGGGAGGCCTGCGCTCCCGGGTTGCCTGCGCGCCCAGGCTGAATACGTACTTGACGAAGTATGCACAAAGGAGTACCATATGAGTTGTATATTTCCGAAACGTGCCTATCGGCAGCGACGCCCCGCACACACGATGTCAGGGCGTTATTTGTATTAATTGTACAAGCCGGGACGGTTCTCAGTTCTCAGTCCTATGTTCGTCTCCTACGACGTTGACATCGCCTACGATGAGATGTTTGCGGCCCCTGGTCAACCGCGCGCGCAGTATCTGCCGTTATACGATCGGTTAGCCAGCCTGTCGGCGGAGGAGTTGCACCGTCGTCAGCGCGCCGCCGATGCAGCATTTCTGAATCAGGGCATTACCTTTGCGGTCTACGGTCATGGCGACGGAACCGAGAAAATCTTTCCCTACGATCTCATTCCACGGATCATCACGGCAGCGGAATGGTCGGTCATCGAGCGTGGTCTGACACAGCGCATCGTGGCGCTCAACATGTTTTTGCGCGATGTCTACCATGAAGGGCGCATCCTTGCTGATGGCGTCGTTCCGCGCGAGCTGGTCTACAGTTGCCGTCATTACCGCCGCGAAATGCGCGGCGTCCACGTGCCGCGCAATGTGTACATTGCCATCGTTGGAACTGATCTCGTGCGTGATGCTGATGGGCGATTTCTGGTGCTGGAAGACAACCTGCGCGTGCCGAGCGGCGTGTCGTATATGCTGGTGAATCGCCAGGTGATGAAACGCACCTTTCCAACCCTGTTCGACCGCTACAACGTTCGCCCAACCGATCACTACGGTCAGGCATTGCTGGAAACGCTGCGCGCGCTCGATCCGTTGCAGCGGCCAGATCCCACGATCGTGCTGCTCACGCCCGGCGTCTACAATTCGGCATACTTCGAGCACACCTTTCTGGCGCGACAGATGGGGGTGCAACTCGTGGAAGGACGCGACCTGCTCGTCCATGACAACCGGGTCTATATGCGCACAACTGCGGGCTTGCAGCGCGTCGATGTGATTTATCGGCGGATCGATGACGATTTCCTCGATCCGCTTGCGTTTCGTCCTGACTCTGCGTTGGGTGTGGCCGGTCTGTTCAATGCCTATCGTGCAGGGAATGTCGGGCTGGGCAACGCTATTGGCACCGGCGTCGCCGATGACAAGGCGATCTATGCGTTTGTGCCGCGCATTATTCGCTATTATCTGGGCGAAGATCCGATTCTGCCGAACGTCGATACGTATCTGGCATACAATGAAACCGATCGTCGGTATATTCTCGACAATCTGGACAAACTGGTTATTAAGGCGGTTGGTGAGTCCGGCGGCTACGGCATGCTGATCGGGCCGCACAGCACCGGTGAGCAGCGCGAGGAGTTTCGCCGGCGCATACTTGCTGATCCGCGCAACTATATCGCACAACCAACGGTCATGCTTTCTCGTGCAGCCTGTTTTGTCGATGGCAGAGTAGAACCGCGCCATGTCGATCTGCGCCCCTACATCCTGTATGGTGAAGGGGTCGTCATCGTCCCCGGCGGTCTGACGCGCGTGGCGCTCCGGCGCGGATCGCTGGTGGTCAACTCGTCACAGGGCGGCGGAAGCAAAGATACGTGGGTGCTCAATGACTAAAACGCCCATGCTCAGCCGCGTCGCCGACAGCCTCTTCTGGATGGCGCGGTATCTGGAGCGCGCCGAACATACAGCGCGCCTGCTCGATGTTCACCTGCATAGCGCACTGGACCTGACGCCCGCCGCTGCCAATCGGCGCTGGCGCCGACTCCTCACGGCGTTACACAGCCCTCTGGCTTCTGAACACGTCTCGCCATATGCCATTACGCAGGCGCTTATTTTCGACACAACCAACAGCGACTCAATCGCTGCATGTATCACCGCAGCGCGCGACAACGCACGCCAGGTGCGTGAACGCATCAGTTCCGAAATGTGGGAGCAGGTCAACCGGCTCTACCTCTACCTGCGCACCACCTCAATGGAAGAGATGTGGACGGGTGAACCGCACCTTTTCTTCCGTTCCGTCAAGGAGGGTGTGCACCTGTTTCAGGGCATTACCGACGCAACTCTGAGCCACGATGAGGGATGGTGGTTCATTCAGATCGGGCGTTATCTCGAACGCGCGATGGCGACGGCTGCGCTGATGGATGTGCATTTCTGCACGCTCGACTCACAGGATGCGACGACGCTCGACTACTTTGAGTGGGTGGCTTTGCTGAAGAGTTGCACCGCATTCGAGGCATACTGTAAAGTGTATACTGCCAGTGTGCATCCCGAAGATGTGGCGGAGTTCCTGCTGCTGAACGCTGAATTCCCGCGCTCCATCCGCTTTGCGGCTGACATGATCCAGGAAGCGGCGCAGGCGATCGGTCAATCCGGCGCACGGCACGCCATGGCGCGTGTCGAACGTCTTGCCGGTCGTTTGCGCGCAGCGCTCGATTACGGGCAGGTGGATGAGATTATGATGGATATGCACACGTACCTGATGACGATTCGCCGGATGTGCGCGCAGGTGCACGATGCGCTCTACCAGGCGTGCATCAGCTACTCGGCTGATGAGGCGCTGAGGTGAGAGGCGAGAGGTGAGAGGTGAGAGGCGAGAGGTGAGAGGCGAGAGGTGAGAGGCGAGAGGTGAGAGGCGAGAGGGGCGAGGCGAGAGGGGCGAGGGGACAGGTGACGCATTGCACGCGGAAAGACGGCACGTGCGAAGGTGGCGCGTTATGTGTGGCGAATCATACAAAAAGGCGCAAAGGGTGAACAGAAGATGACGAGGCGCTCATTCCCTTGCGCCTCTCGCCTCGAATCTTTAACCTCACATATGCTCTACCATATTCGACATCTGACCCGTTTTCGTTACAGCGCACCGGTGAGTGAAAGCGTGATGGAGGTGCGCATGCAGCCGCGCAGCGACGGACATCAACGCCTCCACAGCTTTCATATGACCACTGTCCCCCGGACGACCGTTTTCGATTATCGCGATATTCTGGGGAATGCGGTGCATCACTTCACGGTGCCCGGGCGCCATAAGCTGCTCACAGTGATTTCTGAAGCGACCGTGGAGGTCGTCGAACCGCCGCCGGTCACGACGCTCGATGGGGACGCCTGGCGCATGCTCGATGCACTCGCCGCCAGCGGCGAGCAGTGGGATCTGCTCCAGCCCAGTCGCTTTGCATACCCCAGCGACCTGTTGCGTGCCTTTGCCGATGAGATTGGATTACAACGCGGCAGTGATCCGTTGACAACCCTCTGCTGGCTCAACACGCGCATCTATGACGCCTTCGAATATGCCCCTGGCAGCACCCATGTGCATTCGCCGGTCGATGACGCGCTGCGCGCCCGTCGTGGCGTCTGCCAGGATTTTGCGCATATCATGATCGCATTGACGCGGATGCTCGGCATTCCCTGCCGCTATGTCAGCGGCTACCTCTTCCATCGCGCCGAAGACCGTGATCGTTCGGAGGCGGACGCAACCCATGCCTGGATGGAAGCCTTACTGCCAGGAATGGGATGGGTCGGATTCGACCCGACCAACAACCTGATCGCCGGGTCGCGCCACATTCGAGTGGCCATTGGGCGCGACTACGCCGATGTTCCGCCGTCGCGCGGCGTCTACAAAGGTCAGGCGACGAGCGAACTCGATGTCGCTGTGCGTGTGGTGCTGCTTGAGACGCCTTCCGAGGCGACGGATGAAGCGCCGCCGCCCGAATGGCAGGCGATGGAACGAGCGTTTATCGAGGAGGCGCACGCGCAACAGGCGCAGATGCAGCAGTAAGAGCCTATCTGGAAAATCATTGGGCAGGCGAAAGCGACGCTTTCGCCACCCGGCCGCTCGTCACGCGGTAATGTTTCGGATAGGCGCGCACTCACGGCGACGTCTCATCCCCAATTGCGTAGACCGTCGCCAGAATCGCCTCTTCGAGCGCCGCCAGATTGTCGCGGTCCTGATCATCGAGCGCCACTTCGCGCTGTGCCGCCTCGAAGTACCAGCGCACCATCGACTGAATGTGATGTTGGGTGACGCCGTGGCGCAGGAGCAGGCGCACGCTCCACTCAATTTCGCGTTGCAGCACCGACGGCGCCTGGAGCGCAAGCGCGACGAGCAACAAGCGATGGAGACGGTGCGGTGTGCGACTGAACGTCACCTGCTGATACTGGCTGCCATGGCGCGACTCAATGTCCGCCAGCAACCCTGCGAACGTCGATTTGAGGCGGTTTGTGACCGTGTTGCAGATGGCTTCACGACGTTGATCGAGCGCCTGAGCGACCTCTGGACCGCGACTGGACAGCCACGCCGTCAATGAGCGCATAATTGCACCTTTCAGCGCCGATTTTTCCGAACAACCCGTTGTCCGACTCGCCATCGCCATTAATGGCGGAAGAAGTGCGCCTGTCGCGCCCAGCGTTCCGGATCGATCTCCTCGCCGAGATCATCAGCCCGGATCACCGCCTCGCGCAGATCGTTGCCCAGAAAGATGCCGGGGATGCGTCCACGAAGTTCAGGATGGCGGTCGAACACCTGACCGCTGTAGGCGAAGATCAACCGATGGCGGCGACGGTTTTCGGCGATGCGTGCAATTTCCAGCAGACCTGGAACGTGCTCCGCCATCGAGACCGACATACAGATGAGCGCCGGCGCCATCCGCACCAGGAAGCCGTCCAGCCCTTCCGCCGATACCGTTTGCCCCAGGTAGAGGAGTTCCCAGCCGCGCTGTTCCATCAGCAGCGAGAACATGATCAACCCGATCTCGTGCTGTTCTTCGGGCGCACACCCGGCGATCAGGCGCGGACCGGTGGCGAACGGCGCGTGGATCTGCAACAACCCCAGGAGCCGCTGGCGCACGAAGTTGGTCACCACGCGCTCTTCCGCGACACACACATCGCCCTGCGCCCAGCGTTCGCCGATCTCGATCAGCATCGGCTGAAACAGATCGAGCACCAGCGTCTCGATCGGGAAGAGCGCGACTGCGGTATTGACCAGCAGGTGCGCCTGGCGCAGGTTGGCGCTGAGCAATGCCTCGGTCAGTTGGGTGCGCAGGTCGGGCCAGCCGGCGTCGGCGAGCGTTGGCGGAGAAGGGTGCGGGGCGTGGGGTGCGATGTCGCCGGTATCGCTGATGTCGCGCAGCAGCGCAACTGCCTGACTGATCGCCAGTCCTTCCTCGGTGCACTGCTTGAGCCATTTGATGATTTCGATGTCGCGCTGCGAATAGAGCCGATGACCGTGATCGGAGCGCGTCGGGCGCGGAACGCCATAGCGCTGCTCCCATGCGCGTAGCGTCGAAACATTGACCTGAGTCTGCTGGACGACCGCCTTAATGTTGTACCGTGGAACGTCGGACAGCGCCAGCAGGCGATGGACCTGCTCCAACATGGGATTTCTCCATCTCTAGAACGGTCAAGCGTCGGCATGCGCGCCGCGGCGTTTGCAGAGCAACGGAGCCGGGGAGCAGTGCCACGCACACGGTCAGCGCCGCGTATTCACCCTGCAGCGTGGCAGTTGCGACGGCAGGGTGAAGCAAGGTTCCCCACTTTTCCCCTCCTTTTGGCTAGGACTGTAGGGCTTTATTATAGTATACGTAGAGGGAATGTCAAACGCTGTAGTGCATACTCTGACGCAATGTTACGACTTCACAACTCTGGCTTCTGCACACGATCTGCATAACCGTTGCATAGTATATGTGTAAGATGTTTTGATTGACGTAGTGGCTTTTCCGGCGGTATAATCCCGATGAAACCCGCGAATACTATTGACACTACGGAGCTTCGACACGCTCGCTGGCAAGAAGCGACAGAGTCACTGGCGCGGGCAGAAACCATGACGCAGCGCGTTGCTGCAAGAGCCGGTCAGGCAGACACGAAAGGGGGTGACCCACATGACCGACAAGCCACAGAACGATCTGGTGCCCGATCAGTGGAAGCCGTTGTTCAACAATGCGGAGTGGTTGGTGCACGACATTGTCGTGAAAACGATCTACGGCGGTCTGATTATCGCGGTGATTGCTCACGTGCTGTGCTGGGCCTGGACGCCCTGGCTTCAGTTCAGGTAAGATTTGGGAGGCGCTCATATGAAAGATCGACCATTTGAGTTTCGGACATCGGTGGTGGTCTCCACCCTGCTGGGTCTGGTGATGGCGCTGCTTATCCACTTCGTGGTGCTCAGCTCGCCTATTATCGGCTGGCTGAAGAACGTTCCATGAAGCAGTAAGAACGTCGCGCATTCTGCCTGGCGCTCGTAGAGAGATGAGGACAGCGGGCTGACACGTGGCAGCGCATCAGCCCCTGTCCTGTCTTTACGCCGTACGTGGATCCAGGTGCTGGCTTTGCCTGTGGAGACGTACAATCTTCGCGTAAGCCAATCCGTACGCTAGAAAGCGAGAGCACACGATGTCCGCTGTGCCACGCGCGCTGCCGCTGCCGAGTGGAGAGACTCTCCCCGCGGAGGCGATTTCCTCCACAGGCTCGCGGGCAGCATCCGCAGAGGTTATCCCATTCTCGATCATCGAGGAGTTCTATAAGCGGCCCGGAAAGACCCTTGCGGCGCGCTTCTTCGGGGTCGATCCGTTCGACTTCTGGATTGGCCGCTTCTATGTCGGGTTGTTTGGCGCAATCTCGATCGTGGGCATCATTCTCGGAGTGGTGTTCTACCTGTACGAGGGCGTGGTCAACGAGGGAACGTTCAACATCCTGGCGATGCGCATCGAGCCGCCGCCGGTGTCAGCAGGTTTTAGCGTCAGTCCCGATAAGCCCGGCTTTTTCTGGTTCCTGACGATGGTAGCGGCAACCATCGCCTTTATCGGCTGGCTGCTGCGGCAGATCGATATCAGCCTGAAACTCGATATGGGCATGGAGGTGCCGATTGCCTTCGGCGCGGTTGTGTCGTCCTGGATCACCCTCCAGTGGCTGCGCCCGATCGCGATGGGCGGTTGGGGGCATGGCTTCCCGCTCGGCATTACCCACCACCTCGATTGGGTGTCGAATATCGGCTATCAGTATTACAACTTCTTCTACAATCCGTTTCACGCCATCGGTATTACGCTCCTCTTCGCGTCGACGCTGTTCCTGCACATGCATGGGTCAGCGGTGTTGAGCGAGGCAAAGCGCAATATCTCCGATCAGAACATCCACGTCTTCTGGCGCAATATTCTCGGCTATAGCATCGGCGAGATCGGCATCCACCGCGTCGCGTTCTGGACGGGTGCAGCATCGGTGCTCTTCTCGAACTTCTGTATCTTCCTGTCCGGGACGTTTGTCAAGGACTGGAACGCCTTCTGGGGCTTCTGGGACAAGATGCCGATCTGGAATGGCGTCGGCCAGGGAGCGCTGGTGGCCGGTCTGACGCTGCTGGGGGTTGGTCTGGTGCTGGGGCGTGAACGTCAGACGCCGGGTCCGATCGACCTGCACGACGAGGAGTATCGCGACGGTCTGGAAGGAACGATCGCCAAGCCGCCGGGGCATGTCGGCTGGATGCAGCGCCTGCTGGGCGAAGGTCAGGTCGGCCCGATCTACGTCGGGTTGTGGGGCGTCATTTCGTTCGCTTCCTTCTTAGCGGCGGCGTTTATCGTCCTGGTCGATTATGGCCGGCAGGTGGAATGGAACGCGGTTATCTTTCTGCGCGAGTTCTGGAACCTGGGCACCTATCCGCCGCCGACCGAGTACGGGCTGAGTTGGAACGTGCCGTGGGAGAAGGGCGGCGCATGGCTGGCAGCGACCTTCTTCCTGCACATTTCGGTGCTGACGTGGTGGGCGCGCCTCTACACGCGCGCGAAAGCGACCGGCGTCGGCACGCACCTGGCATGGGGGTTCGCTTCAGCGCTGTCGCTCTACTTCGTCCTCTATCTGATCCATCCAATAGCGCTCGGCAACTGGAACGCTGCGCCAGGCCACGGCTTCCGTGCGATCCTGGACTGGACGAACTACGTGAGCATCCACTGGGGCAACTTCTACTACAATCCATTCCATATGCTCTCGATCTTCTTCCTGCTCGGATCGACGTTGCTGCTGGCGATGCACGGCGCAACGATCGTTGCCACCTCGAAGTGGAAGTCGGAGATGGAGTTCACCGAGATGATGGCGGAAGGTCCCGGCACGCAGCGCGCGCAACTCTTCTGGCGCTGGGTGATGGGCTGGAATGCCAACTCGTACAACATCCATATCTGGGCATGGTGGTTCGCGGCGTTCACGGCGATTACCGGTGCGATTGGTCTGCTCTTGAGCGGTACGCTCGTACCCGACTGGTATACCTGGGGTGAGACGGCCAAGATTGTAGCGCCCTGGCCAAACCCCGATTGGGCGCAGTTTGTCTTCCGGTAAGCGCGTGTGTGGCGGGCGGGTGCGCTGCATTCGCCCGCCCGCGCAGCGGCCCGGCTTTATGCCTCGACCGCGGCACTGCTAGAGAGGAATAGAAGCGATGATCCAGCAGCCTCCAACGCTCTTTCCGGAAATCACGAATACCGTCCGCGGCAGGTTCTACATCGTGGCCGGAATCATCTCGGTCGTTATGGCCGTGGCGAGTATCGCGATTTTCTGGTGGATCTTTTACACGGTGATCCCGGCGCCTGCGCCGCCCATCCAGAACCCGATCTACGTCAATTATACGCAGGAGCCAACAAATTACATCAGCGCCGAATCGCTGGCGGCGATGAATGCGTATATTCAAGCCAACCCGCAGCCGCAGGCGGTGCAGGTGCTGAAGGGGATGACGACGGCGCAGATTTCGGCGTATATGGTGGCGCAGGTTTCCGGCGGCTTGAAGGTCGATTGCACGTACTGCCACAATATCGCCAACTTCGCCCAGGAGGACGGTTATCCGAATGCGGCGAAGAAGGTGACGGCGCGGAAGATGATGCTGATGTCGGCAGACCTGAACCAGAACTATACTGCCAAACTGCCGGCTTCCGTCGGCGGCTATCAGATCACCTGCGCGACCTGTCACAACGGCAAGGCGGCCGGGTTGGAGCCGTATCCGATCGAGATTATGAACACCTTGCCGAACGACTGGCGCCTGCCGCTCGATCTCGATTATCCCGGCGGCCTGGTCGTCACCGGCCGGAGGGATATCTCGAACGCCGAAGTGGAACGCAATCAGTTTACGATGTATCACTTCAACGTCAGTATGGGGCAGGGATGCACGTTCTGCCATAACTCGCGCAACTTCCAGAGCTATGAGATTGCGCAGAAGAACCATGCGTCGATCATGCTCCAGATGACGAAGCATATTCAGGAGACGTATGTCGCGCCAGGCGGACGGATCGCCGATGGCATCATGGCCGGTAAGAGCCCGTCGTGCTGGCTCTGCCACCAGGGCGCCAACATTCCGCCAGGCGCCGCCAAGCCGGGTCAGGTGCCCGCCGTGCTGT
Organism: uncultured Roseiflexus sp.; assembly: GCA_937935075.1. Taxonomy (GTDB): domain Bacteria; phylum Chloroflexota; class Chloroflexia; order Chloroflexales; family Roseiflexaceae; genus Roseiflexus. Next base: position 13,777 of record CALGYB010000069.1, read on the forward strand.
CGAGCACGCCGTAATCCTGGCGCTACGGGGGTGTGATGCATGCTGTGTGATGTGTATCGCAATTGCGCATCACACAGCATGCTTGTTCTTAGAGAGTCGTGGTATCATATCTGTCGCAGCAATCTTCTTCATTCCATGACTCGCAGGAGAGTGTGCCAATGCCGGAATCAACTGCTCCGACCACGCCGTCGCGCTTGACGACGAGCCCGACGGTGATTGTGCGGCGCTCCATTGAACTGATGAAGCCGGTGACGTGGTTTGCGCCGTCGTGGGCCTTCTTGTGCGGCGCCGTCGCCAGTGGCGCCAGTCAGTGGACGTTTCCCGATGTGGGGCGGATCGCGCTCGGCGTGTTGCTCGCCGGTCCGATTCTCTGTGGTATGTCACAGGTGGTGAACGATTACTGTGATCGTGATGTGGACGCAATCAACGAGCCGCAACGCCTGATCCCGTCCGGTCTGGTATCAGCGCGGCAGGTGTTTATTACCGTTGCTGTGCTGGTTGTGCTCGGTCTGAGCATTGCGTTATTCCTGGGTCCGTATGTCGCCCTGATGACGGCGATTGGCATGGTGCTGGCGGTGATCTACAGCGCGGGTCCGATCCGCGCCAAACGCAACGGCTGGGCTGGCAACACGATCGTCGCGGTCTCCTACGAAGGATTGCCCTGGATTGCCGGTCATCTGGCGTTTGCGCCGTTGACCTTCGGCAGTGTGTTGATGGCGGCGCTCTTCTCGCTCGGCGCGCACGGCATTATGACGATCAACGACTTCAAGAGCATCGAAGGCGACCGGGTCAGCGGCATTCGTTCGATCCCGGTGCTGTATGGTGAGATTGCTGCGGCGTGGACGGCGTTCGTGACGATCAATGTCGCGCAGATTCTGGTGGTGATGTATTTCCTGCACGTCAGGAATTGGATTGTTGCCGGCATTATTGGCGCGCTGGTGCTCATGCAGATCCCGACGCAGTGGAAGTTCTTCTCGATTGCCGATCCGCGTAAACGCGCTATTTTCTACAATGCCAGCGGCATCGCTATGTTCGTATGGGGCATGATGGCGGCAGCAATTGGGGTGCGTGGATAATTAAGCGTTGAACGGTGAACGTGAAGCCGGACGCGAGGCAATAAGAGGTAAGGGGCAAGAGGCAAGAGGTAAGAGGCAAGAGGTAAGAGGCAAGAGGCAAGAGGTAAGAGGCAAGAGGTAAGAGGTAAGAGGCAAGAGGTAAGAGGTAAGAGGTAAGAGGTAAGAGGTAAGAGGTCGGGAAGCGAGAAAGTAAGGGATCGGAACGTTGCGTTGCAGGAAATCAGTTCTCGGTTCTCGGTTCTCAGTTCTCGGTTCTCGGTTCTCAGTTCTCGGTTCTCGGTTCTCGGTTCTCAGTTCTCGGTTCTCAGTTCTCAGTTCTCGGTTCTCGGTTCTCGGTTCTCGGTTCTCAGTTCTCGGTTCTCAGTTCTCGGTTCTCAGTTCTCGGTTCTCGGTTCTCAGTTCTCAGTTCTCAGTTCTCAGTTCTCGGTTCTCAGTTCTCGGTTCTCAGTTCTCGGTTCTCGCATCCCCTAACCCCTACCGGCTAGAAGGAGCGGCTTATGGACCCAGTTCTCGTGGTAGGCGCATCGGTCGGCGGTGCAACGGCCGCTGATACGCTGGCGCGTGCGGGTGTGCCGGTGGTGATGCTCGAACGTGATACGTCGTATGTCAAACCGTGCGGCGGCGCGGTGCCGCCGGTGGCGTTCACCGAGTTCGAACTTCCGGAAACGCTCATCTCGCGCAAGGTGCATCGCGCGCTGGTGCATTCACCAAGCGAGCGGGTCGTCGAAATCGAGGTGGCCGGCGTCCATCACTCCGACCAGGATTATATTGCGATGTGCTGCCGCGAGGAATTCGACCGGTATATTCGTCAGCGCGCAGTGCAACGCGGTGCAACCCTGATCGAAGGTCAACTGGTCGATCTGGCGTTCGATAAGGATGGCGTGACTGCAACCTACCGCGAGCGGTTCGGCGGCGCGCGCCAGCAGTTGCGCGCCGTGACGGTGATTGGCGCCGATGGGGCGTACTCGACGACTGCGAAATTGCTGGGGTTGCCCAATCTGCCGCGGTGCATCGCCATCCAGCAGCGCATTCGCCTGCCCGCCAGCAAAATGGCGCGCTGGGAGGATACCGCCGATCTCTACCTGGGTCCTGAGGTCAGCCCCGATCTGTACGCCTGGGCGTTTCCCAAGAGCGACCACGTCGCTGTCGGTATCGGAACCGGACCGGCGCACAGCAAACGCGCTCGTGAATTGCTCGCCAATCTCAAGCAGCGACTTTCCCGCGATCTCGAAGGCGGCGAGGTTATTCTGGAGGAAGCGCACGCCTTGCCGATGGAGCCGCGTGCGCATATGGCATTCGAGCGCGCTATGCTGATCGGCGATGCGGCGGGTCTGGTGGTGCATACGTCGGGCGAAGGCATCTATTGGGCGATGAAGAGCGGCAGAATGGCGGCAGAGACGCTGATCGCCAGCCTGCCGGACGCATCGCTCGCCGCCCTGCGTCGCTATGAGCGTCAGTGGTGGAAGACGTATGGCACGATGTACCGTTTTCTCGTCTGGTTGCAGAAGTGGGGATACGGGAACGCGCGGCAGATGGAAGTCTTCACCGATATGTGCCGCAACCTGGATGTGCAGCGCCTGACGTTCGAGTCGTACATGCACAAGAAGATGACGCCGGTTCCATGGCTGACGCAGGTGCGTATGACGGCAGATATTCTGGCGGCGCAGGTGCGTCACTATCTGCCGCGTCGGCGGGCGAGTCAACCGGCGGTTGCTTGAGGTCCTGGATGTACAGTCGGTGGGGGCGACACCTATGCCAGCATACCTCGTGCTCTCGATCTATGCCGTTCTGGTGCTGGGCGCTGCGGTGACTCTGCCCACAATCGCCGATCGTCTGTCATCTGGCGCCTTTTCGTGGATGTTCGGTCTGGCAACGGTTGCGGTCGTCGGTGCGCTCGTCGGTCTGGCGCTATCCCGCAATGATCTGTCGCTGCGCGGCGTGTATATTGCTCATCTGTGCGCAACCGTTGTATGGGTGTGGATGGAGATCGGGTGTCGCGCATCCGCCGGGTTCCGTGCGCGCCGGCTGGGTTTCGCGCGGAGCGGCCCGCTGTGGCAGGAAGTGATGTGGATAGCGCCTGCTGCGGGTATTGTTGCGCTGACGTGGAATGGCGCCAATCAGTGGGGGGTGTGGACGTTCGTGCTCTGCTGGTGGGGGCATGTCAGTATGCGCCTGACGGCGTATGCTTCAGCGCATACGCGCGATGGCGGTCCTCTGATCTGGCCCCCCTGGTTTGCCGCCGGATTGCCTCCCGCTCAGGTGTTGAGCGCAATCTTCCCGCTGAGTGTCAGCGCAGCAACCGCGGTATGCGTCTGGCTTGCAGCGGATGCACTCGAGTCTGGGCTGGCGACGGCGCAGGGGGTTGGATTGGCGCTGGTCGCAGTTCAGGCGATGGTCGTGTGCGCTGCGCTCTGGCTCGATGTCCTGCCAGCGGATGTGTGGATCTGGCGGCTTCAATTCTCCCGCAGGCTGGAAAACCTGCGGGAGAATGGGTGGCGCATCAACAGCGCATCGCAATGACCGGAAGGTTGGCGTGCTGGATGACCCGCGCCGTGGTGGTGCCTTTCCAGATATCTTCGCTCGAGCGCGGTCCATGAGTCGCCATAATGACGAGATCGATCTTTTCGGCGTCGCAGTAGCCCAGGATGGCGGTATGCGCACGACCTTCGGCAGTGGCGGTGATGACGTTGACATTGTGCGCGCGGGCGCGGTCGGCCAACGCCTGGATGTGGTCTTTGTCGATCTGGTACAGTTCCCGCGGTGAGCGCGCAGCCATACGCGCTTGCATGTCCATTTCGGAAGGGAGCAGCCGGTCGTCGCCGAAGACATGGAGTAGATGAAGTTCGGCGCCAACCGACTTTGCAAAATCGGCGGCTTGCTCGAGCGAATCGTCGGAACGCGGCGAAAGGTCGAGGGGGAAGAGAATGCGCTCGATCGAGTTCGGCAGCGCACCGTTGCGCGGGAGCGCAAGGAGCGGCAGCGGACCTTCGATCATGAACTTTTCGTAGTCGCTCATCATCGCCAGCAATCGGTTGATGAAGTTGTGGCGGGTGGGCAGCATCGCCAGAATGCCGCCGGTTGTGCTGGCGATTTCGTCGAGAAAAGCACGATGCTGCTTCTTCTCGATTTTGAGAAGTTCGTAGACCAGACCATTGCCGGAAGGCAGCGCCTCGATTGCCGCTGCCATCTGCCGTTCGGCATAACTCCGGTAGCGTTGACCAAGGACGTGGATGATGCGCAGCGGTCTGCCAATAGTAGAGGCGAATGAAGCAACGTTCGGCAACAGCGCAAAACCCTTGTCGATCGCCGTGGTGGTGAACACAATCGGGACATTATTGATACGCATCGCGTCGCTCCTGCTGTCTGTAGAATGGTCACAATCGCAAACGTTGTTGTACGTAAACAAATACGCGCAATTGCTCGCTCACGGATGTTCTGAGGCGTCTGCTGGCGTCGTGTACCGTATGTTTGGCATCAACCAATAACCCTGCGCGTGGTGGAACGGACTCAACGACAGTGCGCGTCAAAGTGGCAGCAATTGTGTAGCGGTTGTAGACGTTTTCTTGGCGGCGGATGTATTATAATCTAATCGCACGCTTCTCACAAGTCAAAATGTGTTGACATAGCGGGGGAACCAATGTCAACCTACACGCCCGAACAGCTTGCCCGCCGTGATGCGAGCGTCTGGACGAAAGTTCAGGCGGTGCTTGCGCCGATCCAGTTTCTTGCCTTTCTGATCAGTTTCGGATTGGTGATCCGCTACCTGACGACGGGCGAAGGTTACATGGCGGCGACTGTCAGCGTGTGGATCAAAATCGCGCTATTGTGGGCAATCACAATCACCGGCATGATCTGGGAAAAGGAGATTTTCGGGCGCTGGTTCCTGGCGCCGGAGTTCTTCTGGGAAGACGCCGGCAATGCGCTGGCAATGGTCATGCACAACCTGTATTTTCTCGCCGTCTGGTTGCACTGGTCGCCCGATGCGATCATGACGCTGATGCTGGTGGCGTATTGTACGTACCTGATCAACTGCGCGCAGTTCGTCTATCGTGGCATCCAGGCGGGCCGGCAGCGACGGATGGCGCGCAGCGGCAGGCAGTCCGAAGCGGCAGTGCGTTAGAGCAGGCATCGATGGAAATGACACGCGCTATTGTCATCACCGCTCCGCATCGTCTCGAACTGCGCGACGTTGCGTTGACGGATGCAGGACCTGAAGATGTCGTGGTGCAAACCGCATTCACTTCGGTCAGCGCCGGGACAGAACGGATGTTGCTGGCGGGGCGGATGCCGCACCCAATGCTCCAGTTCCCGGTCGTGCCGGGATACGAAACGGTCGGTCGGGTGGTCGGGCGTGGCGCGGCGGTTCCGGCGGAATATGATGGACGCTGGGTGTATGTCGGCGGGGCGCGCTGCTTCCGTGAGGTCAATCCGGCATGGGGCGGTCAGTCGGCGACGTTGCTGGCTGATTACCGCCGGGTGGTTCCGCTCGATGGCGTGCAACCGGATCACGGCGTGCTGCTGGCGCTGGCAGCGACCGCACTCCACGGCGTTGATCTGATTGCCGGCGCCAACCAGAGCCTGACCGGTCGGCGGGCGCTGGTGCTGGGGCAGGGTCCGGTAGGGCAGTTTGCAGCGCGGATTGCGCGAGCGCGCGGCGCGTGGGTTGCGGTCAGCGATCGGATTGCAAGTCGTCTCGACCGCAGCACGGCAGACCTGCGGATTGATGCAGGGACCGACTCGCTCACGGCGATGGTGCAGCAGCCGGTTGATACCATCATCGAAGCGACCGGCTCAATGGCGGCGTTGAGCGATGCGTTGCCGCTGCTGGCGAACGATGGCACGATCATCCTGCTCGGGTACTACGATGAACTGCGTCTGCCGTACATGCCGCTCTTTCTCAAACAGGCGCGGTTACTCACGGCAAAGGAATGGGCGGCGGGTGATCTGCAGCGAAGCCGCGATCTGCTGGCGAATGGCACGCTCGACGCCGCAGCGCTGATCACGCATCGCATGCCGGTGACGCAGTTTGAGGCGGCGTATGCCACGGCGCTGAATGATCCAGAGTGCCTGAAACTGGTGATCGAGTGGAATGTTGAAGATAGGACGGTTCCAGGCAGCGCGTCGGGGCGTCACGGTGCGCCGCCTAACGTTACGGGGTGACGCCCGGCGGTATGCCGCCCCACCGGGGTTCGGGGCGTGTCGGGGTGTCACAGTGTGACGCCCAACGAAAGAAGCAGGGGAGAACGCAATGGCGCCACGCATGATCGCAATCTACGGCAAAGGCGGGATGGGGAAGAGTTTCTTCACCTCCAACCTGACCGCGCGGCTGGCATACGATGGCTATCGTGTCCTGCAACTCGGCTGCGACCCGAAGCACGACTCGTGCAACACGATCTTCGGCGGTCATTCACTGCCGACACTGGGCGATCAGTGGCGCCTGTTCAGGGAAGCGGGAAAAGAAGATCAACTGTCGATCAGCGACGTGATCTTCCGCAATGAACTACGTCCTGGTGTGGTGATCTTCGGGTGTGAACTCGGCGGTCCCGAAGTCGGGCGCGGCTGCGGCGGACAGGGCATTTCGACCGGCTTCAAGGTGCTCGAAAACCTGGGCATGAGCCGCTGGAACCTCGATTTCATCGTCATGGACTTCCTTGGCGATGTGGTGTGTGGCGGGTTCGCCACGCCGCTCGCACGTTCGCTTGCCGAACAGGTGATCATCCTTGTCGGGCACGACCGACAATCGCTCTACGCGGCGAACAATATCGCGCGCGCAGCGCAATACTTCCGCTCAATGGGCGGCACAACTCAGATACTGGGGTTGGTGGTGAACCGCGATGATGGCAGCGATACCGCCGATCAGTATGCGAAGGCGGTCGGGTTGCCTATCCTGACGCGTGTGCCGCTGAGCCGCAACGTGCGTGAACTCGCCGACGCCTGCCGCCTGGCGCTCGAGGACGAACAGTTCAACCGGATTTTTGGCGACCTGGCAGGGCGTATTGCGCGCGGGGAATTGCAGCCGGTCGATACCTACACGCCGCTGAGTTACGATGAGTTTCTGCGCGTCTTCGGCGCCGAAGAGCCGCCTGGACGGCCCGACCCGGCGCGTGAGGCGGATCTGTTCGGCGAAAAGGCGCCGGTCTTCACTGTGCCGCTCCTGTCGTTGAAGCCCGTTATTCCACAGGTGCAGGTGACCGACCCGGTGCAACTCAAAGTGCAACAGATGATCGAAGCGATTGGGATGTACGTTACCGATATGGTGCGCAGCGAACGCGACGGGATTACCGTTACGTCTGGTTCGGTCGAGATCCGCCTGGGAGAGCCGCACGACCTCGAACATAAGGTGGCATTTCTATCGGCGCTGCGGCGTTCGGGGCAGGCGTTCAGTTTCGTCGATCTGCGCTACGCCGATGCGCCGACGTATCGGTGAGGAGGCGAAAGGACCAGGGCAAGCGGCAAGAGTGCGGCATAAGCCCATCACCCCGCGCTGGCGGGTGATCGGGACGTCATTGCGCCACATCGGGAACGGGTCAAACGGCACGGTGTTGTACACACGGCGACAGTCATTTATGGAATGTGATCTCAAATACCTGAACACGCTGCTGGTCGAGCGGATGAAAGTCAAGCGGCGACCGGTTGCAGTGACGTACTGCGAAGAGGCGCCGCCTCCGGGGTATGAACCGGCGAATGTCGTGGCATGCGCCATCATCCGTGAGGCGGAAGCAGGACGGCGGGTGTACGTCGATGCGCACCATCACGATTGCTGGGTGGGGCAGTATCACCTGGGCTGGTTGCCCGACGCTGGCTCTCTCATTACCAGGGGACAGTATCTGACGATGGCGCAGGGGTTCTTTACTGTGGAGGGAGCACAGCGCAACAAGGCGCAGAGCTCAGTGTTGCCCGCCGGGTCGATTGCTGCGCTTGCCGCCGCTCCGCTCGATGACGTGCCGGAGGGTGTGCCGGTCGATCTGCTGGTCTGCATTACCGATCCAATGCACGCCATGCAGATCGCAGGTGCGGCGTCGGTGCGCGAAGGGACCTTCCCAATTGGCGAGTTGGGTCCGTCGGCGTGCGCGTCGATCTTTGCAACGCCGCGTCTCATGCGCAACAGCGTGTTTACCACGGGCGACGGCGGCGGTCGGATGCACAATCGGGTGGCGCCAGGCGAAATGTTCATCGCCGTGCCGCGTGTGCATTTCCGGTATATCATCGAGGTGATCGAAAACTTCAGGATCGATCCAGAGGAGATGCGCCGGTTGATAATGCCGTCGCGCGCACGTAACGGAAGCGACGCATCGTGATGCTGACAGCACAGCAGCATTCGGTGGGTTCGTGGGTTACGGTCCGTCTCATAACGTCTGATCCGGCAGGATGACCGGTATGCAACAAACGTTGGCTGAGCTTGTCGAAGCCAACACTCACATCCACGGGTAAGCGTTGTGAGAAATGCTGTGAGGCTCATTGGGTTGGTATCCAGGTCATTCTCGTACAGGTAAGGAGAGGTGCTATGGACTTTCTGATTCTTCTGCAAGCGGAGCCATCACCATGGCCCGTCTGGTCCGGCTATGCGCTCTGTTTCGTGCCGCTCGCGGCGGTGATCCTTGGCTTCATCATTGCGGCACGCTTTACCGACAAGCAGGCGACGTCCGCCTACCTGCGGCTCGACCCCGCGAAGGCGAATGAGCCGGAGCAGCAGTAGGGGTTAGGGAACCGAGAACCGAGAACCAAGAATTGAGAACCGAGAACCAGAGACGGCGGACGTAGGGCTTTGAAGGCGCCGCAGTTCTGAAGAAATCCACGTTCTTGTTCTGTGGTTCTTGCGGAAAGGTGCGCGTTGGCGCAATCTTTCCGTTATCCATGTAGTAAAGAGTATGTCGTGATTGTTGTGATGTTCTTCACCTCTCCGCTATTCTGCTCTCCTGTCTGCTATTTGAAAGGTGCGTTCCATGGAGCCAATCGCGTTGAGCGCTGAGCAATCGCAGGGGCACACCTGCAAACTTCACCCGCAGTCGATGTGCCCGGCGTTCGGGTCGTTGCGCATTCTGAGCCGGATCGAGGGGTCACACCCCGTTATGGCGACCGATACCGGGTGTCTCTACGGGTTGACGTTTGTGACCCATTTCTATGGTGCGCGTAAGTCGATCCTGGCGCCAACGCTGGGCAGCGCCGAACTATACTCCGGCGAGATCGTCGAGGGGACGCGCGCAGCAATCGAGGCGGCGGCGCGTGAGCCGGGGTGCCGCCTGGTGCCGGTGGTCTCGCTGTGTGTTGCAGAAACGGCGGGCATGCCGGAAGAATTGCTGCCGCGTCAGGTCGGCGATGCCGAGGTGGTGCTGGTGCGTGTGCCTGCCTATGCGATCCATTCGCATCCGGAAGCGAAGGATGTGGCGCTCGAAGCGTTGTTGCGTCGGCTGGGCGATCGGGAGGGACCGCGCGAGGAGCGCACGGTTGTGGTGGTCGGCGAAGTCTTTCCTGCCGACCAACTGGCGATTGACGCCATCCTGCGACGGATGGGGGTCGCGGCGACGATTGCGCTGCCGGGACGCTCGATTGACGACCTGCGGCGCGCCGGTCGGGCAGCGGCGCTGGCGCCGCTCCATCCGTTCTATAAAGGGGTGACGCGCCTGTATCGCGAATGGGGCGCGTCGGTGGCCGGCGGCGCGCCAGTGGGTATCAGCGGCACGTATGCCTGGCTCAAGTCAATCGGCGCTTTGCTGGACCTCGACCCGGCGCTGGTTGATCGGGTGGCGCAAGAGGAACGCGACAAAGCGCAGGCAGTGCTGGCGGCGAAGTCGCTCAAGGGGGCGCGCGTGCTGGTGACTGGCTACGAAGGCACCGAACTGGCGTATGCGCGGCTGCTGGTCGAGGCAGGCGCCGAAGTTCCGTATGTCTCTACCTCGATTGGCGTCGATCCGCTGTCGCTTCCCGATGAATTGTGGCTGAAAACGCGCGGGACGCAGGAAGTCGTCTATCGCAAGGCGCTGGAAGAGGATATGGCGGCGCTCGACCGGTATGCGCCCGATTTCGTGCTGGGCACGACGCCGTTCGCGGCTGCGGCAAAGGAGCGCGGCATTCCAGCGATGTACTTCACGAACCAACTGGCGTCGCGTCCCTTCTTCCTCAGCAGCGGCATGGCGGCGACGATTGGCTTCGTAGCGGAAACCCTGGAGCGCACCAACCGCTATCGTGAGATGGTTGCCTTTTTTGCGGAGTGATTGGCTATGCCCCCTTCTCTGATTCGCGATCTTTCCGATACGTCCGGCTACTGGGCAGCAGTATGGACGATGTGTACGATGCCGGATGTCCACGTGATCGCCGATGCGCCGGTCGGGTGCTTCAATCTGGTGGCAACGGCGGTGCCCGACTATACCGACGCTATTCCTCACATCGAAAACATGACCCCGGCAACGATCACCGAGCAGGAGGTCGGTGCGAAGGGTACGAGTGACAAGGTGCGCTGGACGTATGAGAACCTCCGTGCCAGCGGCGCGCTCGATGGCAAACAGGTCATCGTGATTTCGACCGCCGAGAGCGAAATGATCGGCGCTGATCTGTCGTCGCTGGTGGCGACCCTCGGTGAAGGGACGCGCTTCTACTGGAGTAACTCGCTTTCGGAAGACGAATGGGCCGGGCGCGACCGCGTGCTGCGCTGGCTGTGGGAGCAGTTTGGCGCTCCGCACGCCGCCGGAGTCGCACCGGCGCCGGGTACGGTCAACATCATTGGTCCAACCTATGGCTGTTTCAATTCGCCGTCGGACCTGGAGGAGGTCAGGCGACTGATTGCGGGCGCCGGCGGGCGGATCAATCTGGTCTACCCCCTAGAGGCGACGCTGGCGGATACGCCGCGCCTGGCAGCCGCACAGGTCAATGTGGTGATGTACCGGGAGTTCGGCGCCGGTCTGGCCGGGATGCTCGGTCAGCCGATGCTCTATGCGCCGTTCGGCATGCGCGAAACGACGGCGTTTGTGCGTGAACTGGGGCGCCTGCTGGGGACTTCTGAACAGGCGGAAGCCTTTATTGCCGGCGAAAAACGCACGACGCTGCGCGCCGTGTGGGACTTGTGGCGTGGACCGCAGGGCGACTGGTTCGGCACCACCGACGTTGGCATCGTCGCGGGGCGGTCGTATGCCGAAGGGTTGGCGCGCTACCTGGGAGATGAGTTGGGCATGAAGATCGCCTTTGTGTCTGCCCGTCCCCGTCGCCCCGATGACCCGGATAACGACGAGGTTCGCCAGATGTTGCACCGCCGCGCGCCGGCGTTCGTCTTCGGATCGATCAACGAAAAGATTTATCTGTCCGAAGCAGGAGCGAAGTTTGCGCGCTTCTTCATGGCGGCGTTTCCCGGTCCAACCGTGCGCCGCGCGGTGGGCACGCCGTTCATGGGGTACCGTGGCGCCGTCTATGTGGTGCAGGAGATTGTCAATGGGCTGTACGACACCCTGTTCAACTTCCTGCCGGTTGATCAGGCGTACAGCATGATCCGCGGCGGTCCGCCAAAGATCGAGGCGGCGCCGGGGAATCTCCCCTGGTCGCTCGAAGCGAAGGCAGTGCTCGATGAGGCGCTGGAAAAATTACCGTATATTCCGCGCATTTCGGCGAGCCGCCAGATGCAGATGCAGGTCGAGGCGCTGGCGCGCGAGCGTTCGCTCAAAGAAGTTACGCCCGACCTGGTGCGCGAGGCGCTGGCGACTGCGGGGATGTGAAGCCTAAAAATAAGCGTCGGGTCTGAACAATGTCAGTGGCGCCAGCAGGAACCCGCACCACGCCAGGGCGAGTGTTGGACGCTGCGTGCGAATGATAGCCCACGTAAGTGCGACGACTACAGCCAGCGCAATCCGCGCCGAATGGACCATATATTCACACGATGGCGCGGGGAGCGCGAGCACGAAGAGACCATTGAACAGCAATGCCCAACTCACCGGAGAGGTTCGCTCACTGTTGCGCAGCAGGGCAATCAATCCCCAACACACTGCTCCCAGTGATGGCGCAAAAACCCAGAGCGCCTGCAAGATCCAGAAGTCTGGCGCCCGCATTGGAGTCGTAAGCAGGCCAATCAACGGAACCATCTGATCCGCCGGGGCGCCAGCCTGGAAAGCGGCCGTCAACCCGCTTTGTCCTAGCAGCACAATCAGGGCCAGTTGCCAGAGCGCGCCAGGTCCCAGAGAGATCAGTCCGAAAAGCGCCTGCTGTCTCCAGGGTTGAGTGCGTATATGAGAGATGATCAAGGCGATCGGATAAAGAATCGCTGTTTCTTTCGCAAGAATGGCAAAACTGAACAGGATTGCCGCAGGCGCCGGTCGGTGCGATTCATACAGCGCAATACCCCAGAGGACAAGTGCATAGGTCAGTATTTCGGTGAGATTGAACTGAAGAGCGAAGAGCGAACCGATCCATAGTCCGAACACGATGCCGATAAGTGGTGACAATTGGTACCGCAGCGCGATGCAGGCCAGTGCATAGGACCCGGTTGCCAGCGCACCCAAGTTAATGCCGATAATCGCCCATGGGATGAACGTGCCAAACGGTGCGGCCAAGAATGGCAGAAGAATACGCTGTGCGCGATATGCTGGCAGGTCGAGGTTGGCTTCCAATGAAGGCAGTGATCGCGCCAGATGATAGACAAAATAGCCGTCAATTTCTGCAAAAATGAGAGGATCGAACGAATGTCTCATTAGTTTGACATAAACAACAATTGTGCCAATGAGGAAGGAGATCGCGGCAACAGCGATGCAAGAAAGAGTGGAACGACGGATCGATGGTAGAGGTTTTCTCGCCGTTTCGTACGCCATGGAAATAGATCGCGCTTTCGCTGTCTTCTGCCTTATTTCAGGCGTTCAACCTTGATGATATGCTCCAGCAACCCGCGGCAGGCGCGGTCGATCATGTCGTGGACTTCGCGGAAGCGTCCGTTGTAGTAGGGGTCGGGAATATCGCGGAGACCGATGTCGGGCGCGTAGTCGAGGAGCAGGCTGAGATGCACGAGCGAACTGCCGGACATACGGCGCAGGATGTCGAGGTGGGCGCGTTCGGCGGCAACGATGTGATCAAAGCGCGTAAAGTCGTCGGGATGGACAACGCGCGCGCGATGGGCGTAGCGGATGCCGCGTTCGGCAAGAATGGCGGTGACGCCAGGATGCGGCGGATCACCGACATTCCACGCGCCGGTGCCAGCTGAGTCGGTCTTGATTCGCCCGCTCAATCCCGCCTGCTCGACATAATGCCGAAAAATGCCCTCAGCCATGGGGGAACGGCAGATATTCCCCGTGCACACAAACAGCACACCGATTACTCTCGTGTTTGCCCCGTTCACCTGCGCTCCTGGTGTATCATGGCATCAGGACGTTTACCCTTTATTGATGGAAAGTATACCATAGTTCATGGAGACGCTCACTGAACGATTGACCGCCGTGCGCGAACGGATCGCTGCCGCGGCGCGTCGCGTCAACCGTGATCCCGCCACGATTCGCCTGGTGGGAGTGACGAAGGCGCATCCGGCGGACGTGATCCGCGCAGCGCTGGAGGCGGGATTATGCGATGTCGGCGAAAACCGGGTGCAGGAGGCGGAAGCCAAAATGGCGGCGCTTGAAGCCGAACGCCAGCGACTGACCTGGCACCTGATCGGACATCTTCAGACGAATAAGGCGAAGAAAGCTGCGATGCTCTTTGATATGGTGCATTCGGTTGACAGCCTGCGCCTGGCGCAGATGCTCGACCAGCATGCGGCTGAGGCGAGTCGTGATGCGCAGGGGCGTCTGCCGATCCTGTTGCAGGTGAATGTTTCCGGCGAAGCGACGAAGTTCGGGTTCGATCTGGACGGATGGGAAACGCACCTTGACATCTACGAGCGTTTTTGCGCCGATGTCGAGCGGATTCTGGCGCTGCCGCACCTCGACGTGCGCGGGTTGATGACCATTGCTCCCTGGGGACCTGACCCGGAACAGGCGCGCCCGATCTTCCGCGCTGTGCGACGCCTGCGCGATAAACTGGCGCAGCGCTTCCCCGCAGCCGCGTGGCGCGAGTTGTCGATGGGCATGACCGATGATTTTGAAGTCGCCATTGAGGAAGGGGCGACGATCGTGCGGATTGGGCGGGCGATTTTTGGGGAACGTTAGAGATTTGTCAGAAGGGCAAGAATGTGCTACCATCACACGTACAGCACGAAAGCCATAGAGGTTAAGGAGGGAGACCTGTGAGCATCCTGGTCGATAAGAATACCCGTCTGCTCGTGCAGGGCATCACCGGGCGCGAGGGCGAGTTCCATACGCGCCAGATGATCGCATATGGAACGAATGTCGTGGCGGGTGTCACCCCCGGTCGAGGCGGGCAGACCGCTATCGATGGCAAGGTGCCGGTCTTCAACACGGTGGCGGAAGCTGTCAAACAGACGGGCGCCAATGTTTCGGTCATTTATGTTCCGGCTGCGTTTGCGCCGGATGCGATGCGCGAAGCGGCGGCGGCGGGCATTCCCCTGATTGTGTGCATTACCGAGGGTGTTCCCGCCAACGACATGGTGGCGACGTATGCGTTTATCCAGGAGCATGGCGCGCGTCTGATCGGTCCCAACTGTCCAGGATTGCTTACTCCGGGTCAGGCAAAGGTGGGAATCATTCCGGGCAACATTGCGTCTCCCGGACCGGTTGGCGTAGTGTCGAAGAGCGGCACGCTGACCTATGAAGCGGTCGATGCACTGACGCGCATCGGGTTGGGGCAGACGACCATTGTCGGCATCGGCGGCGATCCGATCATCGGAACGTCGTTTGTTGATGTGCTGGAGATGTTTCAGGCAGACCCCGAAACTGAAGCGATTGTGCTGATCGGCGAGATCGGCGGCGCCGCAGAAATCGATGCGGCGAAGTACATTCAGGCGCACGTAACAAAGCCGGTCGTCAGTTTCATTGCCGGGCAGACGGCGCCGCCGGGCAAGCGTATGGGGCATGCGGGTGCGATCATCACCGGTGGCGAAGGCACGGCGCAAGAAAAAATCGCTGCGCTCGAAGCCGTCGGTGTGCGCGTGGCGCGGCTGCCGACCGACATTGCGCAGCTGGTCAAGGAGAGCATGTAAACGCGGCGATCAGGGGTCTGTACAGACGTTGCATTGCAACGTCTGTACTCGCTTTATTGCAACAGCATCTCGAAATTCGGGCGATCACCGCCGCTCAGCCGGCGGAAAGCGCGCTGAATCAGGCGCACGGTTCCTTCCCCCAGCCAGTATGTCAGGATCGATCCCAGGACAAGGCCGACTGCGCTGCCGACGGCTGCGCCGAGGCCGAAGATGACGTAGTGGGTGCGTTTGCTGGCATTCATATTGATATCCTATTGCAGAACGACAACCGGGGTCGCTTTGCTCCACAGCCGTTCGAGCCGGTACCGGTCGCGCAGTTCGACAGAAAAAATGTGGACGACAACGTCTCCGTAATCGAGGAGCACCCAACCCGTGTCGGCGGTCCCTTCGATGCGCGGCTGAATGTCGTATTCGCGGGCAAGACCTTCATCAATCGCCTCGGTGATCGCCTTGAGCTGGCGTTCACTGCCGCCGGTGCAGATGACGAAGTAATCCGCGACGCTGTTCAGCCGGCGCAAGTCCAGCAGTACGATGTTGCTGGCCTGTTTGTCTTCGGCGAGCGCCACTGCCCGCCGGGCAATTTCTGTCGCCTCTACGGCCTGTTCCTGGATCAGAGCAGCCTCCTTTGTCGATTCCAGAACTGATATGCGATGACCGTCAGGTGTGACAATCCTCTCCTTGATTCTACCAGAATCACGGGATGTGTGCAACGCATCGCGCCTGTACATCACGAACTGATGGAGCGAACAACCAGATGTTCCCAATACTTGCCCGTAGTGACCGTCGAGCGGCTGACGTTGGCTGAGCCTGTCGAAGCCAACGTCAGCCGCTCCACGCCCTTGATGGTCCAGGTTTTGGCCTATTATGAAAGGATCTCCCGCGCCGCTGATCCCGGCAGGCGCGCACGCATGGATATAAAGTGCCCGCGCTGATCATACGAACCCTCGCTGGCGCGGGGCTGGTTCCAGGCATGCATGTACCATGGGGCGAAGGTGCAGCA
Organism: uncultured Roseiflexus sp.; assembly: GCA_937935075.1. Lineage (GTDB taxonomy): Bacteria > Chloroflexota > Chloroflexia > Chloroflexales > Roseiflexaceae > Roseiflexus. The sequence goes on from CALGYB010000069.1 coordinate 29,912, forward strand.
GCGCCGTTCGGGTGGTTCCGCATTGGGCGGCGTAACGGGCTGCCGGTCTGACAATTCATTCCCTGACTCGTACTTGTGCTCATCCGTGCTGAACCGGTGGGATGCGGCGCCTACCGCTCTGCGACTGTCACCTGCGTCAGTGGTTCTCAGTTCTCACACCCCCAACAGCGGCGCCAGCGCCCTGCCCGCCGTTTGCATCAGGAGCGGCGCCAGCACCGACCCGCGCAGCGCCGACTCCCACGGTTCGATGGGGTTGGCATGGACGATCAGCGCCAGTGCGGTCATCAGCAGGGCGGCGTGGATGATTCCCAACGGCGCTCCCAGCCCATAATCGGTTTTCCCGAAGACAATCAGCCCAACGTACAAGTGCAGCAGCGACGCGATCAGGCTGGCAGTTCCGCTTACGAGCGCCAGCAGAATGAGTGCGCCGCCGATCTCCGCAATGTCGCGCCTGGCGACGAACGACATCAGCGCATCGGCAGCCAGCGCCCCATAGCGACCGGCGACGGCAAGCCCGGCGGCAAGCCCGGCGAGCGCCAGCAGTTGCCGCACAATGCCCCAGTAGATGCCTGCGGCGCCAGCCAGCGCCAGGATGATGACGATCAGAACGTCGAGCAGGTTCATAGGTATTCGCGTCGGGGGGCGGCGACCCGCCCGACGGAGACCGGTCCGCGTGTGGGGGCGGGTCGGAGACCCGCCCTTACTGAGCCTTGCCCTCACGCGTCGGGGGGCGGCGACCCGCCCGACAGAGACCGGTCCGCGTGTGGGGGCGGGTCGGAGACCCGCCTCCTACTACTCCACCGTATACTCGCCCTCGACGACTCCTTCGTCCTTGCCTTTGCGGGCGCCGGCGCCGTCGCCGCCAGCGTAGGCGCTCTGCGACACCTGGTACATCGCCTGCTGCAACTCCGCCGAGATCGACCGCATGCGGCTTTCGTTCTCCTGGCTGATTGCTTCGCGCAGGTCTTTGATCAGACCTTCGATACGGCTCTTGAGTGCGGAGTCGACTTTGTCGCCGAGTTCGTTCAGCGACTTCTCGCTCTGGTATGCCAGGGCGTCCGACTGGTTCTTGAGTTCGACCAGTTCGCGCCGCCGCTTGTCTTCGGCTGCGTGCAGTTCGGCGTCGCGCACCATCCGCTCGATCTCTTCCTTCGACAGGTTTGTGCTGGCGGTGATCGTGATCCGCTGCTCCTTACCGGTTGCCTTGTCGCGGGCGGACACGTTCAAAATGCCGTTGGCGTCGATGTCGAAAGTCACTTCGATCTGCGGCACGCCGCGCGGCGCCGGCGGGATGCCTTCGAGCCGGAAGCGCCCCAGCGTCATATTATCGGCGGCCATTTCGCGCTCGCCCTGCAAGATGTGAATGTCCACCGCCGTCTGCCCATCGGCAGCCGTCGAGAAGATTTCGCTCTTGCGGGTCGGGATCGTCGTGTTGCGCTCGATCAGTTTGGTCATCACGCCGCCAAGCGTCTCGACGCCAAGCGAGAGCGGCGTCACGTCGAGCAACACCACATCCTTCACCTCGCCGCCAAGCACGCCTGCCTGGATCGCGGCGCCAATCGCCACCACCTCGTCCGGGTTGACGCTGCGGTTCGGCTCCTTGCCCGTCAGCTTGCGCACCAGTTCGATAACCACCGGCATACGAGTCGAACCGCCGACCAGCACCACCTCATCGAGGTCGGTCGGCTTCAGACCGGCGTCCTTCAACGCCTGGAAGAACGGACCCTTCAGGCGCTCGGTCAGGTCGGCAGTCAGTTGCTCGAACTTCGCGCGGCTGAGACGCATCTGCAAATGCTTCGGACCGCTGGCGTCCGCCGTGATGAACGGCAGGTTGATCTCGGTCTCCGCCATGCTGGAGAGTTCAATCTTCGCCTTTTCCGCCGCTTCCTTCAGGCGCTGCAACGCCTGACGATCCTTGCTCAGGTCGATGCCCTGATCCTTGCGGAACTCGTCGATCAGCCAGTTGGCGATCCGCTGGTCGTAGTCGTCGCCGCCGAGGTGCGTGTCGCCGTTGGTGGCTTTGACTTCAACCACGCCGTCGCCGACTTCGAGCACCGACACGTCGAACGTGCCGCCGCCAAGGTCAAACACCAGGATGGTCTCATCCTTCTTCTTATCGAGACCATACGCCAGCGCAGCGGCGGTCGGCTCGTTGATGATGCGCAGCACCTCAAGCCCCGCAATCTTGCCGGCGTCTTTCGTCGCCTGGCGCTGACTGTCGTTGAAGTACGCCGGAACGGTAATGACCGCCTTGGTCACCGGCTCACCCAGGTAGGCTTCGGCGTCGGTCTTGAGTTTCTGCAACACCATCGCCGAAATTTCCTGCGGCGCATACTCCTTGCCGGTCGCCGGCGCGTAGACGCGCACATCGTTGCGCGAACCCTTCACGACCTTGAAGGGCACCATGTCGCGCTCGACGGATGTTTCGTCGAAACTGCGCCCGATAAAGCGCTTGATCGAATAGAATGTATTTTCCGGATTGATTGTCGCCTGGCGCTTCGCCGTCAGACCAACCAGGCGCTCGCCGTTTTTGGTGAACGCCACCACCGACGGCGTGGTGCGGTTGCCTTCGGCGTTCGGAATGACGACCGGATCGCCGCCCTCCATCACTGCGACGACCGAGTTGGTCGTGCCCAGGTCGATGCCTACAATCTTCGACATAGTCGTCTCACCTTCTTCCCGTGCAATGATGATTGTGAACTGTGCGGAAACGCAGCGGACTGCTGCGCCCGCTGCGCCTGTCACTGCTGTTAGTTTACCCGTTTCTTGCTAATGCGCTATATGTGCAGTGTTAGAGGTGTGTTAGATTTCTGCGCCGCTGACTTTTGGTACCAACGTCCTACTATGCCCGCTTGCATGTCATGATATATTAACCTTGACAAGCCAGACCTAGTACATGGCAGTCTGTTGCCTCGCCAGGAGCGTTCAATGTCGCGTTTCCCTTCCGCTCTCCTGCTGCTCATCACGCTGATGATCGCCGGAGCGCCGTTGCTGGTTGGTCCTGCCGCGTCTGTTCCGGTGGCGCAGGCGGCGGGGGAGTTTGTGGTGACGACGGCTGAGGATGCCGAGGGTACGACGTGCCCCGTTTCGACAAGCGGCAATCCCGCTGCTCCCGATCCAACGTGTTCGTTACGTCAGGCGATCAAGGCGGCGAATGCAGCCGGCGGCGGCATCATTAAGTTCAACATTCCGCCTTCCGGTCCCGCGTTTGAAACCAACGGCCTCTACCGGGCGATTCGCATTCGCGTGCGTGATGTCTACGGTCCATTGCCCGCGCTTGAAGGCAACATTACGATTGATGGAAAATCGCAGGAATTGAATTGGCCTGCTCAGGCCAATCTCATCGGTCCTGAGATTATAATCGATGGCTCGGAGCTGCTCGACCGCAGCGGTATTCGTCTGATCGGGACGGGGAATGTGGTGCGCGAGATTGCAGTGGTTAATTTCAAGTCCAGCAGCGCCACGCCGAGTTTTGGTCAGGGGGTCGGCATCGATGTGGTGAGCGGCAGCAACCATCGTATCGAGGGCAACTATGTCGGCATCGATCCGGTCTCGCCGACGCTGACGCTGAGCGGGAATGGCTTTGCCGGCATCTGGGTCGAGCAGAGCGCGAGCGATACCGTGATCGGCGGATTGCGCACCGACCTCTCAAAAGCGAATTTCATTAGCGGCAACAATCTGGACGGGATCGTCGTTCAGGGTCCACGCGCCAAAATCCAGGGCAACTTTATCGGCGTCGGGCGCCTGCTTACCGCCGAAACGTTTCAGTTGCGCAACCTCGGCGCCGGGATTGTTGTCCGATATGCGGACGGGACAATCATCGGCGCCACGCCGACCGAGCCGGACCCGGCATATGGCAATGTCATCGCCGGCAACAACAATTTCGGTATCGTCATCAATGGCGGAACGAATACACAGATTGCGGGGAATTACATCGGTCTCGGCTCAAATGCCTTGTCTGCATTGGTCGTCCCCATTCCAAATGCAGCCGGCGGCGTCGAGGTGCATTCGGAAGAGTTTCCGGTCAGCAATGTGAGTATTGGTCTGCCATCGCCGGACCTCTCGACGAACCGGCTGCGCAACTTTATTGCTGGCAATACCGGTCCGGGCATTACGCTGCGCGGCGATCGCCTGAGCGATATTCGCATTGTCAATAATTACGTCGGCTTGAACGATCTTGGCAATCCGATAAGCGGGTTGAACAACACCGGCGGCGGCATTGTCATCGAACGCGGAGCGCGTAACATCACCATTGGCGGCGCAACCCTCAGCGAGCGCAACGTCATCTCCGGCAATACCGGCGACGGCATTGTGGTGCGCGGGCGTAATCCGTTTCTGACGACGCAGGACAACACCATCATCGGCAACTATATCGGCACGAACGTCAGCGGATCGCTGATGGGACCCGGCTTTGCCAACCGCTCCGGCATCGTGATCGGCGACCATGCGCACACGACGGTCATCGGGCAGCCGGGGGCGCCGAACCGGATCGGGTTCAATAGTCTGTATGGCGTGGCGATCACCGGCACGAATATCCTGACTACCACGCTGACGGACAATGCGATCGTCTCGAATGGTCTCGATGGCGTCTATGCCGTTGGCGCGGTCAATCTCAGCATCACCGGCGCGACTACGCCAACGCTGATCGCCCGCAATGGTCGGAATGGCGTGTGGGTCGATGGCGGGCAGGTGATCACCATCCAGAATGCGACGCTGTTCGACAATGGCGACGATGGCGTGCGTCTGGCGAATGTGGCGCAGACGACGCTGAGCGCTGTCGTTGCCGCGCAGAACGACGATGGCATCGACATTGCCGGCGCAGTGGAGACGCTGATCGACACTAGCCAGGCGAGTAATAACCGCGAAAACGGGGTGCGCTTCACCAACGGCGTCACCACGACTCTTACCGGTCTGACCTTCCAGCAGAACCAGCAGAACGGTCTTGCGCTTACCGGCGTGCTCACTGCAACGCAGATCGTGTCGAGCCAGGCGATCAGTAATACACTCAACGGCTTCCTGGTCAATGGCGCTACGGACGGCATGACGATAGCGGGCAATACAATCCTCGGCAGCGGCGCAGCGGGCATGGCGCTGACGCTGACGCCGGGACCTGCGCCGGTGCGTGATGTGATCGTGTCCGGCAATATGCTCGACCGCAATGCGTTCAGTTCGCCTGCGTTCGGCATCCAGATCAGCGGCGGCACGGAGGTGGTGACGGTCACCGGCAACATGGTTGACGGGACGCGCAACGGCGGGGGTGTGCTGCTGCCGGCGGCGAACCAGATGACGCTCAGCGGCAACGTGGTGCGCTACAACAACGGTCCGGGGTTCCGGGTCGAAAATGGCAGTGATCGGGTGGTCATTGAAGGAAATGAGATCATATCAAACACTATCGGTGTCGAGGTGCGCAGTGCGACGACGATCAGCACTGCGGTTCGCTTCAATAGCATTACTCTGAGCGGTGCGACCGGATGGGGCGGAACCGGTTCCGGCGTTGGCGTGGCGGTCAACGATGCGCAACGCACGCTCGTCGAGCAGAACTCGATTGCCAATAACCTGGGCGCCGGCGTTCACGTGAGCGGCGCTGCGTTGCAGACGCAGGTGCTGGACAATTTCATTGTCAACAACGCGCTCGGCGTGCTGGTGGGCGCGCCGGGCGGCGGTCCGCTTGCGCCGCCGTACCCGCAGCAGACGCGGATTACCGGCAACAGCATCAGCGGCAATGGCATTCCGCCCGGCGGTCCGTTCCCGGTCGATGAGACGTTGCTTGGGCGCGGTATTGTGCTCAATCCCGAAACGCCGACCGGCGGCGTCGCCGGCAACCCGAACAACGATATCGACCCGCCGCTCCAGTCGTCGCTGCGTATGAGCGCCGCCGGGGTGCTGACCGGTCAGGTGGACACGACAAACGCGCCCGGCGGGTGCCCGACGATCGGCGGTGCGCGCTGTCTCGTGCAGGTCTTCCGCCCCGATCAGACGATGCTCGATGGGCAGGGGCAGGAGGCTGTGGGTGAGACGATCGTGGACGCTACGGGCGCATTCACTGTGACCATCGGCAGTATTCCGCGCCAGGCGACGCTGACGGCGACCGATCCGCTGAGCAATACGTCGCGCTTCGCAATCTTTACGCCGCGCCCGGCGCTCAGCATCGGCGCGCCGCAGGCGCAGGCGGCGGACCCCGGGCAGATCATTACGTACACCCATACGCTGACCAATGAGGGGAATATCGAACTGCAAGATGTGCGCATTCTGGTGACGACCTCGCGCGGGTGGGAGAACCTGTCGCCGCCGATTGCCATTCAGCCGTCCGGTTCGTTCGCGCTGGCGCCGGGTGAGTCGCGCCAGGTGACGGTGTCGGTGCGTGTGCCGACCGGCGGCATCCCGCAGGCGGCGCCGGGAACGGATCTGATGACAGTGCGCGCCGATGGAACGACCGTCAGTGGCGGCAATACCTACGCCGCCACGGCGTCGCTGGTGAACACCACGACGGTCAATGCCCGCATCTATCTGGAACTGACGCCGACGTCCACCGAAGGGCGCGGCAATCCGGGGGTGGCGGTTCCCTATGCTTTCCAGGTGCGCAACACCGGCAACATTTCGGCGACGGCCAGCATCACGGCGACGTTCGACGATCCGGTGTTTGCCGTGAACTGGCAGCGCGCGCTTTCGACGACGAGCCTGATGATCCCGCCGGGTGAGACGCGCGCCTTCCAGTTGACGGTGACCGTGCCGCCGGAGAGCGCCAACCCGATTTCCGGCACGTATGCCGATGTGACGGTGAACCTGACGCCGACCAGCCCGGTGGATCCGGCGCAAGCCCGAACTGCGAAGGCGCGCACCATCGTCGGTCAGTTGTCGCGGGCGCAGGTGACGCCGGCGAGCGCCGAGAAAGAAGGCGCGCCGGGTGAAACGGTCATCTTCCTGCACGAGATCACCAACCTCGGCAATGGCACAGATACGTTCCAGATCCGTGGCGTGTCGGCGCTGGGCAGCCAGGTGCGCTTCACCTCGCTCACGAGTGGCGTGTCGATCAATAGCGAGGGGCGGTTTACCCTCAACCAGAGCGCTACGGCGATCATCCGGGCGGAAGTGACCGTCAATCCACAGCTCGCCAACGGCAATGTCGAGAATGTCTTCATCGAACTCCGAGACCTGAACGATAATGTCATCGGCGGCGCATTCGCGCAAGATCGCGTGCGGGTGGTCAGCGCCATTCGCACCGTCTACCTGCCGCTCGTCGTCCGGTAGGGTCGTTCTTACGATGCGAATCACATCGCGACCGTCGTGCGCCCGGCGCTGGCTGAGCTTGTCGAAGCCAGCGCCGGACGTCGGGGTCAGGCGCGGTGAGCAATCTGTAGAAACTGAGGTGCCCCTTGGTGCGCGCATATCGTCTTCTCTTCGTTCTTGCGCTGCTGGCGTTCTCCGTCGTTGCGCCGGCGCCGTCGGCGCTGGCGGCGACCTTCACTGTCAACAGCACCGCTGATGATCCCGATGCCAGTCCTGGCAATGGCGTCTGTCAGACGTCCGGCGGCGTGTGTACGCTGCGCGCGGCGATCCAGGAGGCCAACGCGCTGGCGGGACCTCATACGATTCAGTTCAATATTCCCACGACGTCGCCGGGCTACGATGCCGCCGGATACTGGCGCATCCGACCGGCGAGCGCGCTGCCGGCGATCACCGCCGGGAATGTGACGATCGATGGCAGAACGCAACCGACGGGAAATCCATCCTGGACGCATCCGCGCATCGTGATCGACGGCTCGCTGATCACCGGCGGCGCGAATGGACTGACGATCACCTCGGCAGGGAACACCATCCGTCGTTTGACAATCCAGAACTTTGCGGTCTCTGATATTCTGTCGGAAGCGACCGGCAATGGCATTTTGATCCGTGATTCGGGCGCGACGAACAACCGCATTCACGGGTGCTACCTGGGCACGACGCCGGATGGCGGCAGCGCGGCACGGAACCACGTGGCCGGCGTTCAGGTCCGCAATGCAGGGAACAATATCATCGGCAACTCGACAGCCGGCGCGGGTCCCGACATCGATACGGCAGGCGATAATGCTCTCGGCAACCTGATCTCCGGCAACGGTCGAACGGTCGGCACGGCTGCGAATGTCTATCTGACCGCGTCGCCGGCCTACGACAACGGGCGCGGCAATGTGATCCGCGGCAACCTGATCGGCACGAACCTGGCAGGCAACGCGAAGATTGGGAGCGATCCAGGCAATCAGCGGTATGGCATCCTGCTCTATCAGTATCTGGACGATACCATTATTGACGCCAATGTTATTTCGGGGCACGATGCCGGGTCCAACCCCTACGGCATCTACATGTACGGTCTCAATGTCGATGGTCTGGACAGCCCGCGCGGTACGGTCATCAGCGGGAACGTGATCGGCACGACGAAAGGCGGAACCTCGACGACCCGCGTGCCCAACGGCGTCGGCATCTACATTGCGGGCGCGCATAACACGCTGATCGGCGGCGCGACCCCGGCGGCGCGGAATATCATTGCGGGCAATGGGGTGACGTCGCCGAATGGTCATGGGATTCAGTTGCGTTCGCGCGCGGTGTTCAACACAACTATTCAGGGGAACTCTATCGGTCTGAATGCGAATGGCGCTTCGTTCGGGCGCAGTGGAACCGACTCGCTGGGCAATCTGGGGCATGGCATTCTGGTTGAGACCAATGCGCGCCAGACGACGATCCGCGACAATCTGATCTCGAACAATTTCGGGAACGGCATCCGTCTGTCGAGTGACGGCTCAGTCGTCGTCAGCAATCGCATCGGCGTCAACACTGCGTCGCCGCCGGTTTCGGACGATACTTTCGCCAACGGGCAGGCGAGCATCTGGATCAGCCGCGGCACGACATCCAGTACATCGCCGGGGAACCGGATCGGCGGCACGAATCCGGGTGATGCCAATATCATCGCCTACGGGCTGGGATCGACGCCGGTTGCGGTGCAGATCCGCTCTGATGGAACGCCGAATACCTCGAATAATGAGGTCATCGGCAACTACATTGGCGTGGCGTCAACCGGTCAACCATTGCGCGCCAGTCCGTCGACGAGTTCGATCGGCGTTTATATCACCGGCGCCAGCTCGCTGCGCGCCGATAATAACCGCATCACCGGCAATACAATCGGTGGATTGGGCACAGGCATCCAGATCGAATCGTCGTTCACAACCGGCAATGAGGTCAGCGCCAACACGATCGGTCTTGCCGGCGCTGGCAACCGGTATGGCGTCTGGCTGCTTCAGACGAGCGGCAATACGATTGGCGGCAGCGGCGGCGTTGGCGTCAACAACACGCGCAATGTGCTGACCAATAATTCGCTGCACGGCATCCTGGTGGGCGCGAACTCAAGTGGTAATACGCTTTTGCGCAATCTGGCGCGCAATAATGGCGGCACGTCCGGCGGGCATGGGGTGATGGTCGACTCGACCGTCAGCCAGGTGCGCATCTCCGGGACGGAGACGAGCGAAAACAGCGGGAAGGGGATCAACCGCGCCGGCAGCCCGCCGACGCCGCCGACAATCAGCGGCATCACCGGCGGCAGTCCGCCAACGCTTCAGGTGCAGGTTCCGGCGAGCGCCAACTGTGGCGCGGGCGGGTGCCGCGTCGAGGTGTTTACCAGCCCCACACGCGACGACGCCGAGGGTCCGCGCTATCTGGCGTTCCTCGACGGCGCCTCCGCCGGCGCGACGGTCAATGTCCCTGTGCCTGACTGTGACCGCTTCTTTTCGGCGACGGTGACTGATCAGACCGGCAATACCTCGGAATTCAACGCCACAATGTTCGAGGCGCCGTTTAGTTGTCAGACGGACTTCACTCTCGCGCAGACCGGACGCAACCCGCCAGGAACCGGACCGGTCAATCCGGGCACGAATGTTATCTACACCTACACGGTGACGAATACCGGCGCTTCGCCGATTGTGGTGAATCTCTCGCGCAGCGACCCGACCGGTTGGGCGTCGGCGCCGTCGCCGGCAACGCTCAACCTGAATGCCGGAGCGTCGGGTACATTCACGATTTCCGTTGCGGTTCCATCGAATGCACTGGCGGGGAACTATACCTTCAGCGTGACGGCGCAGGTTGGCGCGACGCAGCGCACTGTCAACACCACCACAACGGTGGCGCAGGTGTATGGCGTGGCGATTGCGCCGACCAGCCAGACCGCTACGTTCGCCCGTCCGCAGATCATCACGTTTACCCACACAATCACCAATACCGGCAATGGAACCGACACGATTGCAGTCGCAGCCGCAGTGTCGCCGAACGATGGCGCGACGGCCAGTGTGATCGGCGGCGACTGTGTCAGCCTGGCGGCATTTTCGTCGTGTACGCGGCAGATACAGTTGAATATTCCCGTCGGTCCGGGGTCGTCGCTCTACACGGTGACGGTCACTGCGAGTTCGGTCGGCAATCCCGCAGTGCAGGCAACGGCGATCGATACGGCGTCGGCAGGCGCTGCGCCGCAGATCGCGCCCGCTTCGCAACTGAAGGAAGGGTTGCCCGGCGAGACGGTGACGTTCACGCATACGGTGACGAACATCGGTCAGAGTGCAGGAACCTTCACGCCGTCGCTCACCCTTTCTCAGGGCAGCCCGTGGAGCGGCGCATTGACCGATCCGTCGTCTTTCACCCTGAACGCCAGCGAGTCGCGGGTGGTGACGCTGACGGTCACGGTTCCGAATGCGCCGATCCCCGATGCGGGCACGCTGGTCACGGCGACGCTGACGGTCCAGGCGACCGGCGGGGCATCGGCGAGCGCCGCAAGCATCACGCGCGTCGGGCTGGTTCCAGGCTTCACGTTGAGCGCAGCGACCGCGCCAACGCTCAATCTGCCGCCGGGAGCAACGGCGATTTTCACGCATACGCTGACCAACACCGGCAATGGGCTGGATACCTTTGTGGTCACAGCAACATTGAGCAGCGGTCTGGAGAACCTGGTAGTGACGCCGTCTGGTTCATTCTCGCTGGGGCGTGGCGCATCGCAACAGGTGGTGGTGCAGGCGCGGGTGCGCGATGGACAGGCGGCTGGAACCGAACAGATCCAGGTGACCGGCGCGCGCGTCGGCGGCGTTGTGCCGTCGCAAACGCAGACCGATACGGTGAATGTACTGGCGGCGCCGGGGGTGCGTCTCTCCCCAGGGCAGACCCAGAGCGTCACGCCGCCGGGAAGTGTGACCTTCACCCATGTGCTGACGAACGTTGGCAACGTGGCGGGCGACTTCAGCGTCACTGCCAGCGGTCTGCCGACCGGCTGGAGCGTCGCCGGTCCGACGAACCTGATTCCGGCGGGTTGTCTGACGGGGCTGGCGGCCGGCGCGACGTGTCGCTTCGACCTGACGGTAACCACGCCGTCGCAGTTGCCGCAGGTTCCTGCGGGCGCGTATCCGTTCCAGGTGCAGGCAAGCACCACCGACGCCTCGGATGCGGTGATTGATACGGTCAGCGTTCTGTCCGTGCCGCAGTTCCTGTTCACGGCGAACGAGAGCGGCAACGGCGCGCCCGATACGGTGATCACTTTCACGCATCGCCTGACGAATACCGGCAACGTGACCGACACCTACACCTTCAGCGTAGCGGTGAGCGGCGGCGGGTTCAGCGCCGATCCGCCGGCGACGGTTGCCGCCGTGCCGCCGGGCGCCGAGCGGCTTGTGCTGTTTGCAGTGCGCCTGCCAGCCGCAGCGCCCGCCGGAACGACCGGCGTCATCACGCTGACCGCAACCTCGGCGCAGGGTGCGCCATCGCAGAGCGTCAGCGATACCGTAACCGTTAATGAAGCGGACAACGCGCGCCTCGAAGCGGTCGGCCCGGCGCAGCAGACCGTCTTTACAAGCGGCGCTCCGGCGGTTGCGATCTACACGCTCAACCTGTTCAACACCGGCAATACGACGATCAGTTACACACTGCGCCTGAACCCGGCGAGCCTGGCGGGTGGATGGACCGCCAGCGTCACGCCGACGCTCACCGTGGCGCTGCCGCCGAGCGCAACGGCGCCGACGCCGTTGACGGTGCAGGTCAGCGTCCCCGCCGATGCTGTGGGAACACAGGCAGTGACAGTCGAGGCGCTGCGTGGCGATGGCGCCGGTCCGGTGCTGGCGGCGGCGCCATTGACCACCACTGCGCAACTGATAGCAACGGGCGATCTGCTGACGCCGGTCGAGAACCGGGGTTTTGGTCTTCCGGGAGAAACGGTGGTGTACACCCATACGCTGCGCAACGTGCGCCCTGTGGCGGACACCTTCGTCTTCAGCGCGCTGACCCCGCTGGGATACGAAGTGACTTTGCCGCCGGCGACGTTCCTGCAACCCGGCGAAGAGCGTGAGGTGAGCGTCAGCATCCGCGTTCCGGGCGGAGTCTTCTCCAACACCGTCGATGCCATGCGCCTGAGCGTGCAGTCGGTCTCCGACCCGAATGTGGCAGCGGATGCGCGCGAGTATACGACTATTCGCCAGGTCGTGAGCGCGGTGATGTCGCCAGAGTACATCCGCGTCGTGCGTGCGGGGGAACAGGTGCAGGTAACGCATCAGTTGCTCAACACCGGCAATGCGACCGATACGTTCGTGTTGACCTCTGTGCAAACGTTGAACTGGGATGTCGTCCTGCAACCATCGCAGCGCACGCTGGGACCAAACCAGCAGGCGCCGTTCATCACGCTCGACGTGAGCGTGCCGGCGAGCGCGCCGCCGGGATCGGTCAACCGCATCCGGGTGCGGGCGCAATCGCAGAGCGATCCAACGAAGGTCTTCGAGGTGGAGAACCTGTTCGTCATTCCAGTGGCGCTGCCGCAGGTGACGTATGAGGTTTATCTGCCGCTGGTGCAGCGATGAAAATCCTGGTGATCCACGGACCGAACCTGAACATGCTCGGTCGGCGCGAGCCGGAGGTGTACGGCAGCGTCACGCTCGACGAGATCAACGCCGCCTTGCAGGAGCGCGCGGCAGTATCTGGAGTCACGCTGCTCACCATGCAGTCGAACCACGAAGGGGCGCTGATTGATTTCCTCCAGGCGGAAGGATGGGATGCCGACGGGATTATCATCAACCCCGGCGCGCTGACCCACTACGGGCTGGCGCTGCGCGATGCATTGGCGATGCTCAAAGCGCCGATCATCGAAGTGCACCTGTCGAATGTCTACCGGCGCGAACCGTTCCGCCACACCTCGGTCGTCGCGCCGGTCGCCACCGGGCAGATCGCCGGCCTGGGGTGGCGCGGGTATCTGTTCGCGCTTGAGTGGTTGTCGGGGGTTAGGGGTTAGAGCCTGTTATGCACTTCAGAGATACACGTGGTATGATTTCAGTATGACACGTCAACCCTATCCCAGCGATGTGAGCGACGAGGAGCGGGCCTTCGTCGCTCCCTCCCTGACCTTCATGACCGAAGACGCCCCGCAGCGCGACCACGCGCTGCGCGAGGTCTTTAACGGATTGCGCTGGATCGTCCGCACGGGAGCGCCCTGGCGCATGATGCCCAACGCTCCGCCGCCGTGCGCCGTGGGACGCCGTCTATCAGCAAACCCAGCGCTGGCTGAAGGCCGGGGTCTTTGCGACGCTCGTCCATGATCTGCGCGTGCCCCCCCTGCCCCCCCGCAGGGGGGAAAGGGGGGGCGCGCGCCTGCGCCGCGCGCGGTGATCGTTGAC
>CALGYB010000070.1 GCA_937935075.1 uncultured Roseiflexus sp.
CTGTATCATTCCCTTCTGATCCTAGCACGGCGCTATCGGGGCGTCTATCGGGGAACTACCCTTAATCGAGTAGAGTCTTTGCGTGCGGGGAAGGAGTGCAGACGACGGGATTGGCGCGATCTGCGCCTCCTATCCGCGCAATGGGGCGCGGAACCGCTCGAGGAGCTGCACATCATCAGTCAACACCCGAACGTCGAACGGAAGCGAGTCCGCCGCGACTGTCAGAAGAAACCCGCGATCATGCACCACCGGCGCCATCTCGCGTCCGTCGCGCAGCCGGATGGACAGCGCCGTCGCGCGCGGATCGACCAGACGCCCGGCGGCTGAAGCCGCGGGCTACGGGCGCCAGGCCCGCCTGCGCGGGCTTCACCGGGCGATACCAGATTGATGTTCTCATACGAACGTGCGGTCAGTCAGACAAGACATTCGAGCGCCCGGTGCGCACGGCGTAACGATCCACACCATGCGTTGGCGGTTGTGGGCGCATGACTGCGCTTTGGCATCAGCAGCCCCGACGGGGCTTTCACTTGCTCAGCGAGGGCTTTACCCCGCAGCGCCCCAGCAATATTGTACAAATGACCGCGTATCAGTATTAGATGATCGAGCCTGCGCCTGTGGAGCGGCTGGCGTTGGCTGAGCCTGTCGAAGCCAACATCAGCTGCAAGACGGTCACCACGGGCAAGGATTGTACACCGCCTGATTGATCGCTCTATAAGAGCCTATCCGGACAAGCTCGTTGGGTAGGCGAAGGCATTGCCTTCGCCTACCCGGTCGCACTTCAGTCAGCGATTTTTCGGATAGGCTCTAAGGCAAACGCCTGCCGCGTGTGGTACAGTATGGTCGAGGACTGACCGGCGGGCGAGGAACCTATGCGGGCGTTGCGGACGGTGCATCGCTTTCTGACGCAGGGCGAAATCGGGCTGCGCTGGCTGCTGCTGTTTCGCTGGGCGGCGCTGGGCGTTGCGCTGGCGCAGAGTCTTCTGATCGAAGCGGACCGGCTGCCGCAGTTGGTCTTGCAGATTCTCCTGGTTGCGCTCTATACCCTTGGCTGGACGATCCTGGCGTGGCGCCCGGCGCAGGCGCCGACTACCGTCCTGCACGCGCGCTGGTTCGTCGGCGGCGACGTCGTGGCTTTGCTTCTGCTCAACCTGGCGAGCGGCGGCTGGCATAGCCCGTTGTACCGCTCTACCTTCGCCGCGCTTGCCATGCCGCCGTATCGCTTCGGGCGGCGCGGCGTGTGGGCTGGTCTGGCGCTGCTCGTCGCCTGGCACAGCGGCATGGCGTTGCAGCAGCGGCTGCCGCTGCGCGTAAGCGCGGCGCTGGCGCTCGATGGCGTGATGTTCGGCGGGTTGCTGATCCTGAGCGCCTATGCGCTGCGCCTGGTCGAGGAACAGCAGCGGTTGACCGCGCAGCGCGCCGCCGCCGAAGAACGGCTGCGCATCGCGCGCGACCTCCACGACGACGCGGTGCAGCAGATGTACAGCATCGTGTTGCTGCTCAAAGGCGCCGTGCGCCGCAGCGCCGGAGAGGGAGAAAGCCCGGCGCTGCGCCGCGTCTATGCGCAGGCGGTGCAGACCTGGGAGGGGTTGCGCCGCTACCTGCGCGACCTGCGCGATCCGCTCGATGAGCGCGCCTTCAGCGAGCGACTGCGCCGCCGGGCGGAGGCCTTCACGCGCCTGACCGGCATTCCGGTCGAGCTGGACCTCGACGAGGTCGATCCGCCGGAAGAGACCTGCGTCCAGTTGCTGGCAATCACGCGCGAAGCCTTGAGCAACGTGTATCGTCATGCGCGGGCGCAATCGGTCACGCTGCGGCTCCGGGTCGAGGGGGAGACGCTCACGCTGGAGATTGCCGACGATGGCGTCGGATTCGATCCGCACAGCGTCGGCGCCGGCGAGGGGCGGTATGGATTGCGCGGCATCGCCGAACGGGCGACGCTGATCGGCGGCGCATGGAGGATTGAGAGCCAGCCGGGGCGAGGAACGCACGTGCGTGTGGAATGTCCGTTCCGACCGTCTGTGACGCCGGAGGAAAGGTAGCGTATCGGGCGCATCGGGCGCCGGAGGAGACGCTGCGGATGGTGCGCATACTGCTGGTGGACGATCACCCGCTGGTGCGGAGCGGGTTGCGCGCAGAAATCGAAGCGTGCCACGGGATGCAGGTGGCGGCGGAAGCGGGAACGGCGGCGGAGGCGCTGGCGCGTCTGGCAGCCGAGCGTCCGGCAGTGGCGGTGATCGACGTCCAGTTGGGCGACGGCTGCGGGATCGACCTGGGGCGCCGCATCGTGGCACAGACGCCGTGCGCAGTGGTGCTGCTGACCGCATTCGACTGGGATGTCTATCTGGTGCAGGCATGGGAGGCGGGCGCGGCGGCATTTATCGCCAAGAGCGCTGATACCGAGGCGCTGGTCGCGGCGATCCGGAAAGCGGCTGACGGCGAACGCGCCTTCAGCGACGCGCAGCGGGCGCGCATCGCCGCCTGGCGGCGCGACGTGGCGGAGCGCCTGGCGCAGTTGAGCGACCGCGAATACGCCGTTCTGCGTCTGCTGGCGGAGGGCGCGACCAATCGGGAGATCGCCGCAGAGCTGGGGCTGGCGCTCAAGACCGTCGAAGCGCACGTCCACAGGGTGCTGCACAAACTGCGCCAGTCATCGCGGCGCGCGGTGCAGGTTTGGGCGCAGCAGCACCGGATTACCTCATATGGGAGACCGGATGCGCAACCGAGGCGTCCTCCAGAATGAAATATGCAGTTGACCCCAAATTAAGGGTATATCCCTAATAGACATGCTGGCGGTTGAGTGATAGAATCAGGACGCAATGAGGGTGTCCGTATCGAAGAAGAATAAGCTCTAACGAAGAAAGGAGCAAATATGCGAAACCGCATCATTATCATGATTATATCGGCGTCACTGAGCTTTGCTGGCATCGGTCAAGTAATGGCTTCTGGACGGTTTTATGATGACAATATCGCTGCTCCAAAATTCGGAGGATCAACTACAGGCAACAACTATACTAAAGTCAGCGTTCGGAGCCTGCAGTTGTATGCAGTGAGCAAATAGGAGCAGACTACAGGCTTGATGTCCGCGTCGAAACTGTTAGCAATGATGTACAGAGCGGCTATTCCGAAATAGGTGACTTCACTCGACTCGAACTATTTTACTCTTCACCAGTTGCAGGAACACAGTATCATATTCGGTACAGGAATAAATGGTATACACCCGTGGATGTTCAGGCAATTGGGCACTCCAGCCCAGATAATCCAAGTGGATGCGACTTCTGAATTCTATCGTTTATCTACGTGCAGCAGAAAGTGACAGAGCAGATATGAAGGTATATCTGCTCTGTCACGAAATTAGTGAGCAAGAATCTTGATCTACAACTCGCCACGATCTCTTTCGGGCACTCCGTAACAAGAATTTCGCACTGGCGTGTGTGTTCGGTCTTATCGCACTGGCGCACGGTCTGGCGGACTATGAGCCAGGAATATCCCTTCGGGTCGCACATCTCCCACCTTTCTACATTAATGCCTATGACGCCTTCATCTGGGCGCATAACGGCATCATCAGCATCATCGCTCCTTTGATCGCAACATTGTCGTTTGCCGACTCCCTGGCGCTTGATCGTTCATCGGGGTATCTGCGCTTCATTCTTCTCAGAACTTCTCGCCGCAATTATCTTTTGTCGAAGATGTTTGCGTGTGCAGTAGCGGGAGGTCCGGCAATCACGCTGCCTTTCGTTGTCATGTATGGCTATACGAGTCTCTCTCTCCCCCGAGGTCTTCCTTCGCCGGAACAATCACGCATCGTGTCCGACGCCCGGGCATTGGGACCATTCGGGGCGCTCTACCGGGAGGCGCCTGATGCGTATATCTGGAGCCTGCTGGGACTCATATTCATCTTCGGTATGACCTACGCTATCTTTGGTCTCTCACTCTCTGCGCTGACTGAGAACAGGTATATCATTCTATCAACGCCATTCCTGATGTGTAATGTCCTTCATTTTATCCTTTCCGTCCTTGGCTTGCCGCAATGGTCACCGGGAGTTGCATTCGTTCCCCACTGGATCGACAACGTAGGCTGGATACACATCATCTCCAGTCTGAGTCTCGTGCTGCTCTCGAGTTTTATTTTGATTGGTAGAATGTCTCATTCGCTGCGATCAAACGTATGAATGTGCTGATCAGATTTGTTGTGATTGACTTAATCCAGCACATCTTCACTAAGAGATGGCTGCTCATCATTCCCGTTGTAGCAGTTGTCGCTTACTTCACGACGACGACTCTCCATCATCACAAAGCTGGTAGTATCTACACGATTAACGTCTGGGATGCTTTGTTCAATACATTCGGCAATCCGAACAATATATTCTACTGTTTCAATCCGATATTTCTGTACTTCGTAAGTGATTTTCTGCCAGAGTCGGCGATAGACGAGTCTATGCTGCTACGCCTCGGATCACGCAGGATATGGTGGGCTGGTAAGGTTATCGGTTTACCGATAGCTGCTTTTGTTTATATTTTACTGCTAGTTTTGGGATCTTTCGTTCTTTTTGGTTCCATCTTTCAATGGAGCGATGGATGGAGTTCATTTGCCGTTAATAATTCATCAGATATATATAGTACGAGAAATCACACATTATCGTCCATACTTTTTGATACGTCACTGGTTGTCACGGAAGCCCTGGAACGTCCTTTGTATGCTAACGCTGCCAACATCACGTTGTGGATGATTCTTCTGCTGATGACCACGTTTTGCACTTTCACCATCTGGCAGACGACGCTCTCGCTTATCACCCGTCTGCCAACTGTCATAACCGGCGCTTTGGCGCTCATACTGGCGTTTTCGTGGATTCTCGGCATCGACAGAGAATCCCTTGTTCCCTGGCTGCCAGGATCGCAATCGATGATTCTGCGCCATGATTTGTTCGCGCTGGACGTTGCGGGATTTTCACTCGTCTGGTCGCTGGTCTACAACGGAATCGCAATACTGGCGGCGGTATTCATCGGTCTGTTCTATACGATCAATATGGATTTTCTCGGTGAATAAGGAGCGTCTGCGATGACGGGCAATCCATACAGCCCTGCAATAGCACTGGAAGATGTTGTAAAGCATTTTGGGGATCAACCGGTGCTCAATGGGGTCAATCTGGTCGTTCCCCAGGGCGTCGTGTATGGAATCAGCGGGCATAACGGCGCCGGAAAAAGCATGTTGCTGCGCATTATTTCGGGTTTGGTTCGACCGACTGCGGGTCAGGTTCGGGTGTTTGGCGCCGCTATCGGCAGCGATGTCGAATTTCCGCCGATGACCGGCGTGATGATTGATAGACCCGGTTTTCTTCCGCAGTACAGCGGATTGCGCAATCTCCAACTCCTTGCGATGATTCGGAACCAGATCAGCCAGGGTGAGATTGCGGCAGTCATGCAGCGCGTAGGGCTCGACCCAACGGACCGGCGACCAGTGCGCACCTATTCGATGGGAATGCGCCAGCGGCTTGGTCTGGCGCAGGCTATCATGGAATGTCTGCGCCTGTTGCTGCTCGATGAGCCGACGAATGCCATCGACCCCGATGGTCGCCAGAGCATCTATGCGTTGTTACGGGAATTGCGGGCGGAAGGCATAACGATTCTGTTGACCAGCCACAGCGCTGAGGAGTTGAACGCGCTCTGTGACAGGGTCTTCGTGATGCGCAACGGCGCCCTGGCGCCGGCTTGAATTGCCAGTCGCCTGCCAGCAAACATACCGGATGCATCATTTGTAACGCGCCAGTACGTGGCATTGCGGCGCTGCGCCATTGTGGTGCGCCGTAGTAATGCAACGGCGCTACGGGTGACGTACCCTTCCCTCGTTACCCGTCCCACTTGCCACAGGCAACGTTCGACGTGCAGGCGCGCCAGCAGCGCGTGGGGGCGCGCCCCCACGCGCCGCTGCCTTCCACCTTCCCACCTTCCACCCTCGCCTCTCGCGCCTCGTTCCTCGCTGGAAAATCCTTGCCGCTTCCCTCTTGATCTCTGCGCCAGAGGCTGCTATACTGCGAACAGGTGTTTAGCATTTGTGTTCGGAGTACTATGCGCCCGCTTCGCGAAACCCGGGAGGCGCTCAGCCTGCGTTCAACCGCCACGCCGTCGGTCGCCGCGCCGATTGCGGTGATCGGCAGCCCCAACTCCACCACCCACTTCACCGTCGATATCCTCGAAACCGCGCGCGACCGCGCGCTCGACCACGCCTGGGTCGTCTTTGACGTCGCCGAACGGTTCAACGGCAAGGTATACCGCAAACGCGCGCTCTGTCAGATGGGCGGGATCGTCACGCGCAACCGCTGGCACGAGGACCCGGTGATCCGCGCGGTGATCAAACGCCAGGGGGCGCTTCCCGCGCTCTCCGGCGAGAGCGACCTGACGGCGGCGCAACTCTCGGCGCTGGGCGTCTTTCTGCTCGATGAACAGGGGCGCGTGGTGCGTCGCACCACCCTCTCGACCCCGCCGCCGTCGGGGACGCTGGTTTATCCGGCGGACGCCGCTACTTTGCAGGACCTGGTGCATACCGAGCCGGGGATTTTCTACGCCGGGCAGTCGCCGGGGGATGGGTTGCCGGCGCCGTTGACGCTGCGCCACTTCGGTTCCACCGAGCAGGGCGGGTTCGGCGAGGCGGTGATGCTTGGCATCTTCGGGCAGACGCGCAGCGGCAAGTCGATTCTGGCGGCGCAACTGCTCGCCGGCTTTGCCGCCAATCCGCAGATGGGCATTCTGGTCATCGATCCGCAGGGTGAGTTCGGGCGCGACCGCTTCGCCGCCGGGGATCACCGCGTCGATTTCAGCATCCGTCGCCTGCTCGCCGGTCTGCGTCAGCGCCGCGAGGTGGTTGCGCTGACGACCGATGATGTGGCGATGGAGGGCGCGGAGGCGTTCACCGAACTGCTGCGCCGCGCCGGGTTCTTCGATAGCCTGGGGTTTAAGGGCGCCAACAAGGAACGCGAAGCTGCCGAACGGCTGGCGGGCATGCTTGCCGAACTGACCGACTCCGCCGGTCGGCGTCGCCCTATCCGCGATCTGACAGCCGCCGATCTGCCGCTGCTCGTGAAGGACCTGGCGCGTTTCGCCGATGTGATCTATGCCACCCGTCCCGGCACAGTACCGGGGGAAGGGCAGCGCGCCGCCGATGTGCTGGCGCGCTACCACCTCGACGAGGCGCGTCTGCGCCGTCTGTGGCACGAGACGCTGCACCGCTTCCGCACCGAACCGGGCGGACGTCAGCCGTTGTCACAGGTGATCCAGCAGGTGCTGGCGGATCGCGCAATTGTTATTCTGTCGTTCGCCCAGGAAAATGTTGCCGAGACGCCATATTTCTTGTTGAACGAAATCCTGACCCGGCTGCGCCAGGTGATCCATCGTTCGTTTCAGGACGGGCGCGCCTCGAATGCGCTGGTGCTCCTCGACGAGGCGCACCTGTTCGCAGGGGAACACGCCGACGACGCTGGCGACGGCGCGCGCACCCGCTCCTTGCTGGCGCAGAGCGTCCGCATGACCGGCAAGTATGGCGTGGGCTGGATGTTCATCACCCAGACGCTCCACGACTTCGACAAGACCATTCTGCGCCAGTTGCAGGTCAAAATCTTCGGGCAGGGGTTCAAACTCGGCGCCGACCGCGAGTATGTCGAGACGGAACTGGGCAGAGAAGGGTTTGCCCGCTACTGTTCCCTCCCCGACCCGAAGCGCACCGGACGCTACACCTTCATGGTCACCGGTCCGATTGTGGCGCTCGGCAGCCTGGGGACGCCGCTGGTGCTCCAGGGATTCCGCAGCGTTGACGACCTGATGCGCGCTAATGCGCACGTGTTCAGGGTGGATGAGGTATAAGGCGGGCAGATGCTTTGCCCCTCACCCCCCTGTCCCCCTCTCCCACCAGAGGAGAGGGGGGGAACACTGCTCCCCTCCCCTCTATGGGGGAGGGACAGGGGGTGGGGGAGACAGCAGACGGTTCTTGTTTCCCTTCTCCCCCTCACCCCCCCTGCCCCCCTCTCCCACCAGAGGAGAGGGGGGGAACACTGCTCCCCTCCCCCTTTATGGGGGAGGGGCAGGGAGTGGGGAAACAGCAGACGGTTCTTGTTTCCCTTCTCCCCCTCACCCCCCTGTCCCCCTCTCCCACCAGCGGAGAGGGGGGGAACACTGCTCCCCTCCCCCTTTATGGGGGAGGGGCAGGGAGTGGGGGAATATCCCCCCTTT
>CALGYB010000071.1 GCA_937935075.1 uncultured Roseiflexus sp.
CAACCGCTCATCATCGCGTGCCAGCCGGCGAAAGCGCGCCATCGCTTCGCCTAGCTCAGCGCTTCGCCAGGCGAAGCCTCGCTCAACGACCTAGCGGCGCGGCAGCGGCACGAAGCCGCGTTTGGCTTCCGACAGCTTAACAACCTCCAGCCGGATGCCGTGGGCGTGGGCGTCGGCCGCCGGTTGTTCCCCCGTATCGCCCTGGTCGACGAACGCCACGCTTCGACGCTTCGGCTGGCTCAGCGCATCGCGCGCGTTCCGGTTCGTTGGCGGGCGTGACGACCACGCTTCGGCAGGCTCAGCGCATCGCGGCCAGCAACTGGCCCAGCGTATCAACCGCCACGTGGACTTTGCCGCCCCCCCCCGCATGCGGGGGGGGAAAGAGGGGGGGCGTTTATGCCCGTCATCGCCGGCGCGCGCTGCGCCCCCCCTGCGGGGGGGCAGGGGGGGCAATTGCATCGTGCGCGCGTCAACGATCACTGCGTCCGGCGCAGGCGCGCGCCCCCCCCTTTCCCCCCCTGCGGGGGGGCAGGGGGGGGCGATTGCATTGTGCGCGCGTCAACGATCACCGCGCGCGGCGCAGGCGCGCGCCCCCCCCTTTCCCCCCCTGCGGGGGGGCAAGGGGGGGCACGCGCAGATCATGGACAAGCGTCGCAAAGACCCCGGTCTTCAGCCAGCGCTGGGTTTGCTGATAGACGGCGCCCCACGGCGCACGGCGGCGGAGCGCTGGGCATCATGCGCCAGGGCGCTCCCGTGCGATGCGCTGAGCCTGCCGAAGCGCGGACGATGCAATCGCCCCCCCCCTTTCCCCCCCCGCATGCGGGGGGGAAAGGGGGGGGGCGCAGCGCGTGGTTGCGCTGCGGGGCGTCTTCGGTCATGAAGGTCATGGAGGGAGCGACGAAGGCCCGCTCCTCGTCGCTCACATCGCTTGGATAGGGTTTACGTGTCATACTGAAATCATACCGCGTGTATCTCTGAAGTGCATAACAGGCTCTACCTTCAACGCCGCGTGACCGGCGCCTGCCCGGCGGGTCAATATCTCAAAGCCATCAACGCCGACGGCTCGGTGGTTTGCGCGTCGCCGAACAGGACGACAGTGCAAGCGTTCTGCCAAAAGTCCATGAGCGATAGTTATGGGCATTGCTCTGCCGCATGTTCGACGGGTTAGATTCGGGTCGGCGGCGGTTGCGAAAATGAATACTACACGGGTAACAACTATATGTTGACAAGATCGATGCCTGTTGACCCGAACGTTAACCCGAACCCTCCGCCCAGCGGCGTCAATCAGGTCTGGAACGACAGCCGCTCGGCGTATGGTATGGTCTGGAGCGTGACCCAATCAGCGCTGCCGTTGACGGTGGGCGGAACCATCACGCTGACCGGTTCCAGCAGTGATCCATACTACTGGCCCGAACTCAGCCGTATGCCCGCATCTTTGCCGGCAGGCTCTGCGATTTGCGTGCAGGCGGACTCGGCCAATGCGCTGACGGACTATGAAGCAGTGCTGGAAAATCACGAAATGGCAAATCCGCCCTACAACAACGTTGCCTGCGTGCCCACTCCTGTTTGTTCAAACAAACACCTCCGAAAGGAGACATCGCCAGATGGACGATAACACACGCTCCGCCTTGCTGCAACACCTCTTCGGCCTTGTGTCTGTAGCACAAATGGTTGGCGAGCTGCTCACATCAGGATAGGCGACATGTCACTCCACGCTGCTCCACGCTCACTACGCGCTCACACAGCCGCTCAGCATCAGTCCGGCCCACATCCCATGCGGCGATTTGTCGCCACGCGCCGTCCGCGCTCGCAGCGCGGGCGGGGATAGCGATACGCCGCCACACGGTGATCGCTCTGGTCGCGCACGGGCTTGCGGGTATGTGCCTGCCACGTATGCAGCAATATGTTGATCGCTCTGGTCGCGCGCGGGTTTGCGCGCCGACCCCGCGCTGGAGCGTCGGCGCAGCACAGCAGGGGCATTGCTTGGGGCGTCCGCAGGGCGCAGGATCGACAGCGGGCAACTGAAGCGCAATCGGCGTGGCGACTTCTCCTTGCGCGTACAGCTACAACCCGCTTACGCCTCAAAGGCGTTTGCTTCCAAGGACAAGATGACACCAGCAGTGTGACGGTCACAGCGTTTGCGCTTTTGGGTCGGCTTGCAACACCACACGCTCTATGCTACAATACGAAGGAACGCCGGTGTAGCTCAGCGGTAGAGCAGCTGTTTCGTAAACAGCAGGCCGTCGGTTCGAATCCGACCATCGGCTCCATAGCAGGGATATGCAAAGGGCTGAGACGACTCGTGCATTCGTCCCAGCCCTTGAACTTTTTCGCCTCATGCGCCCTTGTCGGCATGGCTGTCAGGCATTCGCCCTCAACGTTTTTAACGCATGTTCAAGGACGTGGATGATGCCAGGCGCTTCATCAGGAGCGGGTGCGATACGCTGAAGTTGCTCCATCGGGATCGGTCAGGATACTGGCGACGCCGGGTTTGACATCAGGCGCTTGTTTGTGAAGGGCGGTTGAGGATCGTAGCGGGTGTACCGTCGCATGGCGCCGATGATCAGCGTGGCGACATACTGCGGTTCGTTGCAATACACGAGCAGGTTGGCGGTTGCGGTGACGATCTGCACGGCACGATCGCCCTGCAACTGGACGTGGCGGATGTCATTCCAGCGCGTGGCGCTGCCGCCTTGCGGCGCTAACACCATGACCCGCTTACACGTTACCGCCAGATAACCGGTTCCTGAGTGGCGCGCGGCTGCGCTGGCTTCGATGAAGGAGATCTCGCGGTAATCATGGCACACCTCTCCGTCCGGCAGGTCGATGGGTGCTGCAATCACCGGTAACACGCCAGCCATCAGCCGGGCATAGGCATGTTGCTGCTGCAAAAGGCGCTGGAGACGCCCTTCGCGATCCTGTGGGAGGTGGTAGGCGCTGATCTGTTCCGCCAGATTCTTCACCACCTGTTCCTCGCTCAGATAAGCGGCCCGTTCCACGAGCAGATGTTCGATTTTGCGCTCAACCAGATCATAGAGCCGCGCCATTGGCTCCACATCCTCTGCTAGCCCAAGCCGCCGCCGCAGACGCTGCAAGTTTTGCATTTCTTCCGGTGCGAGAACGCCATCTCTCACGCTACGCTGAATGACGTTTTGCAAAAATGCGGTTGACTCCGGTGCAACGTGCGCCCGGGCGACAGCCCAATCCAGACCGACCTTCTGACACCACTGATAGAGTCGCTGTTGACGGTGCGGTGGATATGCGCCATCCGAGATCAGAAACAGAAAATTGGTGCGAAAGGCTTTCAACAAACGGCTGGTGCGATCAGGATGACTGAAGAGTTGCATGTGCGCTCCTTACCGTGCCTCAACCGCATATTGTACCGCATTCCGGGAGCGAAAGCGACGGGCATTGAGGAGGTAGAGTGCAGCAGCGGCGGCGACGTCATCTGCCCGACGTTGAACCGTCGGGCAGTGCGACCATCATCAAGCAGTGACATGCACAGAGGACACTACAGCCCTGCCGCGCGCCGCAGCGCTTCGGCGCGATCAGTCTGCTCCCACGGCGCATCGATGTCGTCGCGCCCAAAGTGCCCATAGGCGGCTGTCGGGCGATAGATCGGGCGGCGCAAGCGCAAATCGCGGATGATCGCGCCGGGGCGCAGGTCGAAGTGTTCATCGATCAGCCGGACGATCGTTTCTTCGGAGACCTTGTTGGTGCCGAAGCATTCGACGCTGATCGAGAGCGGACGGGCGACGCCAATCGCGTAGGACACCTGGATCTCGAAGCGGTCGGCCAGACCGGCGGCCACGACGTTCTTGGCGACCCAGCGACAGGCGTAGGCTGCGGAACGATCAACTTTCGTCGGGTCTTTGCCCGAGAAGGCGCCGCCGCCATGACGCGCCATGCCGCCGTAGGTATCGACGATGATTTTGCGCCCGGTCAGTCCGCTGTCGCCCATAGGACCGCCGATGACGAAGCGCCCGGTCGGGTTGACGAAGTATTTCGTCTGCTCATCGAGCAGTTCGTTTGGAATAACCGCCTGAATAACATGATGAACGATATCATGGCGGATCTGATCCTGAGGCACATCAGGGGCATGCTGATTACTGACCAGCACCGTATCGACGCGCACCGGACGCCCATACGAATACTCGACGGTCACCTGGCTCTTGCCATCGGGGCGCAGGTAGGGCAGCACGCCCTCCTTGCGCAGCCGCGACAGACGCCGGCCAATACGGTGCGCCAGCGCAATCGGCAGCGGCATCAACTCAGGCGTCTCATTGCAGGCGAACCCAAACATCATTCCCTGATCGCCCGCGCCAATCGTTGCGACTTCTTCATCGGTCACATGCCCATCGCCGCGCACTTCCAGCGCCCGATTGACCCCCTGTGCAATATCGGGTGATTGCCCGTGGATGGCGACCATAACGCCGCAGGTGTCAGCATCAAAGCCATAGGAAGCGTCGGTGTAACCGATATCTTTGACAGTCTTGCGGACGATCTCCTCAATGGGAATGTATCCCTGCTCGTAAGTCACCTCGCCAATGACAACGATCAGACCGGTGGTCGTCGCCGTTTCACAGGCGACGCGGGCGCGCGGATCGTGCGACAGAAAGGCGTCGAGCACCGCATCCGACACCTGATCGCAGATTTTGTCGGGATGCCCTTCTGTCACCGACTCTGAGGTGAAGAAGAGGCGCGGCGATTTCATGAAAGATGTTGACATAGGTTCCTCGTTTTACGTTCCTTCTTCCCAGGATGCCAGGTACTTCGCCTGTTCGGGCGTCAGCGTATCGATGGCAATACCCATCGATTTGAGTTTGAGCGACGCGATCTCACGGTCCACTTCCTTCGGCAGGGCGTGCACGCCATTCTGCAGCTGGCCTTTGTGGGTCAACAGATACTCGCTTGCCAGCGCCTGATTGGCGAACGACATATCCATCACGGCGCTGGGGTGCCCTTCGGCGCTTGCCAGATTGATCAGGCGCCCTTCGCCGAGCAGATTGATCCGGCGCCCATCCTTGAGAATGTACTGATCGACGAAGGTGCGCGGCTGACGCTTCTCGACCGCCATCGCCTCCAGATCGGGAATGTTGATCTCGACGTTGAAATGCCCCGAGTTGGCGACGATGCAGCCGTCTTTCATCACTGCGAAGTCTTCCGCATCGAGCACATTCTTGTTGCCGGTCGCCGTGACGACGAAATCGGCAACCTTCACGGCTTCGCGCATCGGCATAACCCGGTACCCGTCCATCGCGGCTTCCAGCGCCCGTATCGGATTGACCTCCGTGACGATGACATTCGCGCCCATGCCGCGCGCGCGCTCGGCAATCCCGCGTGAACAGTAGCCATAGCCGCCAACAACGAATGTTTTGCCCGCCAGAAGCACGTTTGTCGCGCGCAAAATCCCGTCGAGCGTGCTCTGCCCGGTGCCGTAGCGATTGTCGAACAGATGTTTGGTGTCGCTATCGTTGACTGCAATGACCGGGAACTTCAGTACGCCATCGGCTGCCATCGCCTTGAGACGGATGACGCCAGTGGTGGTTTCCTCGGTGCTGCCCAGCATGGCGGGGATCAGATCGGGGCGCTGTTTGAGCACGCCGGTCACCAGATCGGCGCCGTCGTCCATCGTAATGTGCGGGTTGTGGTCGAGCGCGGCGATGATATGTTTGTAATAGGTTTCGTGGTCCTCGCCCTTGATGGCATAGACCGGAATTTCATCGTGCACGACGAGCGAGGCGGCAACATCGTCCTGTGTAGAGAGCGGGTTGGACGCGCAGAGCACCACATCGGCGCCGCCGGCGGCGAGCGTCCGCATCAGATTGGCGGTTTCCGCCGTCACGTGAAGGCAGGCGGACAGACGCACACCCACAAGTGGGCGTTCGCTGGCAAAGCGTTCACGGATCTGGCGTAGCACCGGCATCTCGGTCTCCGCCCAATCGATCCGGCGGCGACCGTAGTCTGCCAGGCTGGCGTCTTTGATATCGAAGGTCTTCCCCATGATGCGTTGATTCTCCTCTGTTTAAACGTGCAATCGATATGCGCAGCCAACAAGATCGCCTGCTGGCTACGCATCTTTTACCATTCTATCGGGGTCATGTGACACGTCTATGACCCGATCTCGCCCGACAATGAGCATTCGGTTACCGCAGCGCCGGAACCACGCTCCGCTGCGTCAGTTCCGGCGCGCGCCCGAAGACGCGCTCGTAACGCGCTATGAATTCGCCTGGCGTGTAGGAATGCTCCTGGCAACCGCGGTGCTCGATGGCATACGATGCAGCCAGCGCAGCCACACGCCCGGCGACCGGCAGCGGCATCCCGCGCGCCAGCCCGAAGACGAATCCGCCAAGGTAGGCATCCCCGGCGCCGGTCGGATCGACCACCTTCTCAACCGGCGCGGACGGCACATGGTGCATCTCATTGCGCTGCTGATCGTAAATGGTCGATCCCTGTTCGCCGCGCGTCACAACCGTCAATGGCGCTGCGTGCAGCAACTCGTCAACCGAACGTCCGGTCGCCTGCGCCATCATGGCGAACTCATAGTCGTTCCCGACCAGTACGGTTGCGCCGTGCATTCCTGCCAGGATCTGTTCGCCGCTCAGGCGCGGCGTCTGTTTGCCGGGATCGAAGACAAACTTCGCGCCCATACGGCGACACTCGGCGGCATGGCGCACCATAGCGTCTGGATCGGTTGGCGAGATAATCACAATATCGTCAGGTCCCAGGTTCAACTGTTCGAGCGACAGATGGCGCGAATAACTCGCCGCGCCCGGATAGAACGCAACGATCTGATTGTTGTTGCGATCCGTGTTGATAAAGCACGATGCGGTGAAGTCTTCGCTCACTTCGATAATGCCGCTGGTATCGATGCCCTGACGCTCCATCCAGGCGCGATACTCACCGAAATCCTGTCCTGCGCTCGCCAGCACCAGCGGACGCTCGCCGAGCAGCGCCAGGGTATAGGCGATATTCCCCGCAACCCCGCCGCGCATACGGCGCATAGTATCGACCAGAAAGCTGACGGTCAACTTATGGAGCATTTCTGGAACGATATGGTCCTGAAACGATCCAGGAAACGCCATGATGTAATCGTAGGCCAGCGAGCCGGTAACAATGATACGACGCATAGGCACACCTGTCAGATCAGCGCATACTCTTCACGGATTCGCCGTGACACTCCAGCAAGCAATTGCAGCGCCCGTTCGGCGCTGACGAGATCGAGATAGCCAAGCGATTGCGCCGGCGAAATGACCATCTGTTGCAGCAATTGATCACGCGCAACGCCTCGTGCCGTCCAATCATCGAGCAGGACCGTAAACTCGTGAAAGAGCGACTCAACCGATGCCGTCGCCAGACGTTCGTTGTCGGAGGGAACGATCCCGATGCCGACAATGCCGCCACGTTCCAGAAATGCGATCAATGCGTCGCACCCGGATGCGAACGTGCGTCGATATGTGGCGCCATCGGCGATCAACAACTCAACCGACGTTTGCATCAGGCGATGAAGATCGACGTCGCCGCACACGCACAGTGCGCGACATCCGTTGATCCCTGCCAGCACGTCGTCGATCTGCCCTGCGACGCGGTTCCAGTCGTGCGGGAAGAACGGCGACGCAACGGCTTCAAGCAACGGTTCATCGACGCATATGATGGTAGCGGGTGAAACTTCGCTCAACCGCAACTCCTGCCAGGCCACGCGCAATCGCAACAGGTGCGCAATCGCATCAAACAGCATGTCATCGTAGATCAACGGCTGCTCGTGCTCATCGGTCAGTTGCAGCGCCACGCTAATCGGTCCCAGGATCTGACCCTTAACCGCGCGCAGATCGCGTTCTCCGCCAATGCGCAATGTTTCGGCAAGCCCGGCAGCGTCATCGGCGCTCAGCGCCGCGTAGGTGATGGTGTGTTCAAGGTATGCCAGCAACAGCGAGTCGATCCGGCGTTCCGCCTCGTTGCGATCAACGTACACCCGCAGTGCGGCAGCATCAACGACCAGCCCGGGAAACCCGATGACGCTTTGCACCAGACATTGTTCGCGAAAACTGCGTTGCGGCAACTGTGGCCATGCAAGCAACGTTCCCGCGTACCGGCGCGAAATATCGAGCGCCTGTGCAGCGCTGCGATGGGGAAGAGCGCCAAGCGCCAACGGCAGGCACGCTGGTTGAAAGGGCAATGGCATACGTCAACGAGACCCCGATGCCACCTGTTGCAACTGAACGTCAAACGGCGGATAAACAACGCCGTATTCGGTGATGATCGCCGTCACCAGGCTGGCCGGTGTCACATCAAACGCCGGATGCGCTGCGACCACGCCCTCTGGCGCAATCCGCCGACCGAAGCATGTGACCACTTCCTCAGGGCTGCGCTCTTCAATAGGGATTGCATCTCCGTTTGGCAGGGCAAGATCGATCGTGGACGATGGCGCTGCCACAAAGAATGGGATGCCATGCGCGCGCGCCAGCACTGCCAGGCTGTAGGTGCCGATTTTATTGGCGACATCGCCATTGGCGACGATGCGATCAGCGCCGACCAGGACGCAATCGATCTCGCCGCGTTTCATAAAGTATCCTGCCATGGTATCGGTGATCAGGGTCATTGGGATACGCTCCTGGAGCAATTCCCATGCGGTCAGCCGCGCACCCTGGAGGAACGGGCGGGTCTCATCGACATACACATGGATCGGGCGACCCTGTTCGTGAGCCGTGCGGATCGGCGCCAGCGCCGTGCCATAGCCGGCAGTGGCAAGTCCGCCGGCGTTACAGTGCGTCAGCACGTGACCACGCGGCGGGATCAACGCCACACCGTGACGCCCGATGGCATGGCACATCGCCAGGTCTTCCGCCAGGATGGCGTGCGCCTCGGTGAGCGCCGCATGCGCAATGGCTTCAGGAGAAGGATCGATCAACCGGCGCGTCGACTCCAGGACGCGCCGTGTCGCCCAGCTAAGGTTGACCGCCGTCGGGCGTTGGGCGTCGAGGAGCATTTTTGCCGTTGCCAGGTGGTCGTAGACACGCTGATGATCGCCATCGGCCGCAGAGCGCGCGGCATCCCACGCCGCAAGCGCCATGCCATACGCCGCAGCGCAGCCAATGGCGGGAGCGCCGCGGATCTGCATCGTGCGAATGGCGCGGGCGACATCCTCGACCGTCGAGCAGCGAACAATGGTCGTTTCGTTCGGCAACAACCGCTGGTCAATCAGGCAGACCTGACCCGCTTCCCACCAGACTGTACGCAATGCGCTGCTCATGATTGGGAACCAAAGCATGGAAGACTTCACTGCAAAAAGCTGTAAACCACGAAACCACGAAGGTCACAAAGGGACACAAAGGCAATGCGCTTCATTTTTATTCACCTTCGTGCGCTTCGGGTCCTTGGTGGTTAAGCCTTTGTGCAGTGGACTCATGTAACGAACTACAGAATGTGAGTATAGCACGCATACGACACACGTGCAAAAGCGATATGACCTTTGCCCAAAGCGTCGCTCTCTGGTAAAATGCGGGTAAAATTGGGCTATTCTCTACTTGAAGCAAACCATTATGAGTTGCATGCCCGCACCTGATCTCAATGGCGTCGACCTGATGCACCGGCTCGGTTCCGATTTGTCGCTGGCCACAAGTCTCGATGCGGGGGTCGCGTGTGTGGCTACAACGCTCGAGCGCACCTTCGCACCGCGTGATTGCCAGGTCACTCTCCTGATAGCGGGAAAGCCGCGTGTGGCGCACGGCGCCGACGCTGCTCAGATGCCGGACGATAATCAACTTGCTGCGTTGCACGCCGGGGAAGTCATTGTTACAACCCGGCACGATGCAGGCGTGATCTGTTTTGCTCCGTTGCGTGCGCGGCGTACCCTGATTGGCTGGTTGTGTCTGATCGATCCAGTATGGTCTCCCGATCTTGCAGCGTTGCTGGGGTCAATCGCCGCACAGTCCGGTCCTGCGCTTGCGCTGCTCGGCAACCTTGGGCGGCGTGACGATCAGACGGCGCAATTGCAAACATTGAATGAGATCGGGCAATTGCTCAGCGGCGCCTTTGACCGTACCCAACTGTTTGCCGCCATCCACGCGGCAGCACAGCGCGTCGTCGAAGCGCCAACCTTCCTGATCGCGTTGTACGATGCGCAAACCGATGAACTGGAGCCGGTGTATCTGGTGCACGACGGGCAACCACAGCCTGCAAGCGGACGATGGCTGGTCGACGACGGGCTTGTGGGTGTGGTCATCAGGGAACGAAAGCCGCTGAGTGTCAGCAACTATGCCGAAGCATGCGAACAGCGCGGCATCCAACCGCGTATGCTCGATGGTCGTGTGCCGGGTCCAGCCTGGCTTGGCGTGCCGCTGATTGCAAATGAGCGCTTGATTGGCGTTATCGTGCTGGCGAGTTCCCGTGCAGGATATGTGTATCGTCAGGAGCACGTCAATCTGCTGATGACCATTGCGACGCATGCGGCGGTTGCACTCGACCGCGCCTGGCTGTATGAGCGCACAGAACGTCAGGCGCAGCAGTTGATGGTCTTGAACCGCATCGGGCGCATTATTACGTCGTCGATCGACCCGCAACAGGTGCCGGGCATTATCCTGCGTCAGGTCACAGAGTTGCTGAACGTGGAGGAAAGTTCGCTGCTGCTCACCGACGAGAATACGGGTGAGATGGTCTTCGCCTATACGACCGGGCAGGTCGGGCAACGCATCCTGGGGCAGCGGTTGCCGCGCGGCGTTGGCATCGTCGGGTACGTGGTCACAACCGGGAAATCGGTGATCTCGAATGATGTGCAGTCCGATAAGCGATTCTATCGTTCGATGGACCTTTCAACGGGGTATACGACCCGCACCCTGCTGGCGGTGCCGCTGCGCAGCGTTGGCGGTGTGGAAGGGGTCATCGAGGTCATCAATCGCCGTGATCAGCGCCCATTCACCATCGAGGATCAGCATCTCCTCGAAGCGCTGGCTGATTACGCGGTGATTGCGCTGGAAAACGCGCGGCAGTTCCAGAAGGTCGATCAGGCGCTGGCGCGACGCGCGCAGGAACTGGCGCGCACCAATGAGCAACTGGAACAGAACCTGCGCAGTCTGACGGCGCTCAATGCATTCGGCATGGCGATCAACACGACGCTGCGCAGTCCTCACGAGATCTTGAGCATGACGGCGCGCGGGATCGCGGAAATGACCGGTGCGCTCGGCACAATGGCGCTGTTGCCGGAAGACGGCAACGTGCATCCGGTTGTATCCATCGGTCTGCGTGTGCCAATCGATGATCGGTTGCTGAGCGTTGTGCGCCGTGTGATTACCACCGGGCGCCCCGATACGCTGGCATCCGATGGCGATGCGCCAGGACGTTCGCCACGCTATACGCTCTTCGTCGTTCCGCTCCGCGCCACCCAGCGCACACTGGGCTGTGTGTGCGCCGCTTACGCGAATACGCTGCCAGAGCCGTCTGACCGGGAAACGGTCGTCTTGTTCGCCTCACAGGCGGCAGTGGCGATCGAAAGCATTGAACTCTTTGGCGCCGTGCGCACGGCGCGCGACCAGATGGCATCGATCCTGGCGTCAACCCGTGAAGGCATTATGTTGATCAGCGCTGATGGCTCGGTTGCGCTGGCGAACGCAGCATGCGCTGAACTGACCGCGCTCGATATTGCTGGCATTCAGGGTATGCCCATCGATGCATTTCTGGCGCGCTGGTTTGAGACCGCCGCCTACCCTGCCGAAGAGTGTGCGGCGTTGCAGCGCGCCATCGATGATGCTCTGACCAGCGCTGCTCAGTTTATCGCGGGCGAATTGAGCGGAAGCCCTGGTCGCCTGCGGTATCTGGAATGGTCGGTGCTGCGGGCGCAGAGCAGTGGCGATAGCCACGGCGGTGCGCTGCTCGTTTTGCGCGATATTACCGAAGCACGCGAAGCGGATCGCCTGCGGCACGATCTGACCCATATGATCGTGCATGATCTGCGCACTCCGCTCTCCAGCGTTATGGCATCGCTCGAATTGATGATGCGCGGAGTGTCGGGCGCGCTGAATGACCAGCAACTCCATGTGTTGCAGATTGCCAACACCAGTGCGACGCATATGTTGGACATGATCAACACGTTGCTCGATATCAGCCGTCTCGAAGCCGGACGGATGCCGCTCGAACGTTGCCGCGGGGACATTCGCAGCATCGTTGCCGATGCCGTGCAACGGCTGGCATCACTGGCGCTCGATCGCGCCATTACTATCGAAACCAGAGTCGATGAAGATGTGCCGCATATCTATGCCGATGTCGGTCTGGTCGGGCGTGTCATTCAGAATCTGGTCAGCAATGCCATCAAGTTCAGCAACCGCGGCGGACGGGTTCGGGTGCAGGCTGCCGTCAACCGCGCCGATGATGGTCAGGAAAAGATTCTCGTAACGGTCAACGACGAGGGGGTGGGGATTGCCCCCGCCGATCGTGAGCGCATCTTCGCCAAGTTCAGCCAGGTGGGGGAACGCCGTGGCGGCACCGGTTTGGGGCTGGCGTTTTGTAAACAGGCGATTGAGGCGCACGGCGAACGTATCTGGGTCGAAAGCGAACCAGGGCGCGGTTCGACGTTTTTCTTTACGCTCCCGATTGCAGAAAGGTGACGGTCGCATCAGAACCCGACATTGATGATGGTGCGACCAGTGCGATCCTGGAAGAACCCGACCCCGTCCTGGATCAGTCCGACGTAAAAGCCCATCTTCGTCTCTGGCTGGCGAATCCGAATACGCCCGACGATCTCCGCTTCTTCGCCGGGCATGAGCATGTCCTCTTCAAACGGAATCCGCCACTGCTCCGGCGGTCGCGGCGAGATTGCCCAACGGTAGGGATAGCGTTTCGCAGCGCCGCCGCTGTTGGCGTCCCAATCGACGCCAACCCGCCAGAATCCGCCGGATCGCGCAACATATGCGCCATCCGCAATAGACGAAAAGACCTGATCGGTATCGTACTCGTACCCCGATGGCGGTCCGTAGGTGCGGATCGGCACTGTACCAGTATTACGGACGCGCACGGTCACGGTGATGACCTCGCCGAGCATCACCGACTGCGGCGCCATGTAGCTGTAGGTGATCAGCGCTTCCGGCTGCCCGCCGCCGGCAATCGTGATCGATCGGCGTTGTTCGACCAGATTGCCAAAACGATCCTGTGCCCGGATGATGAGCGTGTAGACGCCATCAGGAAGCAGCGTTCCGTCAACAGTGCGCCCATTCCAGACGTGTTTCTGTAGCGCCGGTTCTTCTTCGGCAGCGGTGACGAACGGGAATGTGGCGCCGTCTTCGGCAGTCACGACAATATCCACAGTCGCTGTCGTCGGCAACTGATAAGTAATCTCAGCCACATCGTCAATTGCGTCAGCGTTGGGCGAAATCGTATCGGGGAAGATCACCAGGTTGTCGATCAGCGGCAACGGCGCTTCCTGACCAATAATGGTCAGCGGTTGCGTCGCCGCCTGACGTGTGCCGTCTTCGCCAACCGCCTCGACAACCACCGTATATGCGCCACCGGGAAGCATCCGCCGCAGCAGCGTCGGATCGTCGGTTGGCGCCGTGCCATCGAAGCGCAGCGCATACGGTTCGCCGGAGGGCGCGCGTGGTTCGTCACGGCGGAGCGTATAGCGCGTTCCCCGGTCATCGACCAGCGCCACCGTCACCCGCGCCGGGCGACCGATGGCATAGGCGATGGTCACCGTCTCTCCAGACCCCGTGGGGCGTAACTCGTTCGCCGAGAGTGTCACCTCGCCAAGGAGCGGACGTGTTGCGCACGATGAGAGGAGTAACAGCGCGGTGAGCGTAAGAAGGAGAGTGATAATCCGTTTCATTGAGGAGAACTGAGAACTGAGAACTGAGAACCGAGAACTAAGAATCGAGAACCCAATCCCTAACCCCTAACCCCTAACCCCTCTCGTGCGGTTGCGCCATACCGTCGGCTGAACAGCGCCAGTGCGACGACTCCCAGGCTCACGCCGAACCAGAGGGTGCAGAAGCGGATGATAATCGTCGCCGTTGTGGCAGGACCGGCAGCCATCGGCACAAGCAGCACGAGCAATCCGGTGCTCGACGCTTCCGACACCCCCAGTCCGCCGGGCAAAAATGACACCAGACCAAAGAGCGTCGATGCCGCAAAGACGAAGGTCGCCTTGAGCAGCAGCGCCTCGCCGCTGATTCCCAATCCTGCCAGTACGTAGTACATGGCGGCGCATTCGCCAAACCATGACACGACGCTAATGACGGTCGAAACGAACAGCAAGCGCCACGACAGCAAGCGTCGGCTGCTCTCATAGGCGGTTGCCACACGCGGCGCCGCTTTACCGGCAACCGGCAGGCGCGCCAGCATTGCCAGCGTGCGCTGCATGAGCGGCTGCGACTGAACCAGCAGCAATCCGGCGACTGTCAGGACGAGTAGAGCCACAAACGCGGGGCGTGCTGGCGGGTAGAGGGTCAGTCCTGCTCCCATGAGCAGAAGCATCGCCAACCCATCGGTGATCCGCTCTGCGAGCACAATCGGCGCCGACGCAGAAATCGGTGTGCCGTTGATCCGCTTCAACAATGCCGATTTCAACACCTCACCGACCTTGGCAGGCGTCACTGCCATCACCATACCGCCGGTAAAGAGCAGGACGCTATCGTAATACCCGACCCCACTCCCCATCCCCATGCGCCGCAGATAGTAGTCCCACTTCAGCCAGCGCAACGTATAGTTGAAGAGCGTCAACCCGAGCACCACCGGCAGCGCCGACCAGTCGAAGCCGCTGAAACTGGCGGCAACCTCGCGGATGTCGCTGATCAGCCCCAGCACAACGGCTACGAACAGTCCCAGGGCGAGCGAGACGAGAATACTGCGACGGAGATGCTCAGGCACAGGCGGTTCCGTTCACGTGCCGGATTGAGGTGCGTCTTCCTGACATAGATTCAGTGGCGATGCTGCACCAGTTCGACCAGCACACCCTGACAACTCTTGGGATGGAGAAAGGCGACCAGCGTATCGTGCAGACCGGGGCGGGGCGTTTCGTCGATCAGTTGCACGCCGCGCGCCTTGATCTCTGCCAGAGCAGCAACGATATCGTTTACCTTGTAGGCGATATGGTGCATGCCAGGACCACGCTCGTTCAGATACTTCGCAAACGCCGCCTCGTCCGACGTTGGAGCGATCAGTTCGAGGAGCATATCGCCCATGCGCGTTGCGGCAACCTCCATATGGCGCTCCGGCATCGGGATGCGTTCCCACTCGTCGATCCCGAACGTCTGGCTGTAGAAGGCGATGGCGCTGTCGATGTCGCGTACAGCGAAGCCGATATGGTCAACTTTCTCGAACATACGTCCCTCCCTCATCTCACAGGAAGATCAATCTCCATCCGGACAACCACGCTTGCACCTGTGAAGCGGTTGGCGTTGGCTTCGACAGGCTCAACCAACGCCGGTCACGAGATTGTCTCATATCCGGTTGATCTTATCAGGCGATCCACAATCAGCGCAAGTGTAGCATCTGTTGCACCGAGCGTCAATCGAAGCGTCAGCGCATATCGCGCCCGCCATTGACATCGAGGGTGGCGCCGGTCACGAAACTGGCGGCTGGACTGGCGAGGAAGACGATGCAACGCGCGATTTCGTCCGGTTCAGCATAGCGCTGCAACGCAAGTTTCGTCTGAGCATAGTCGGGAGGCAGGCTGGCGACGGTGTTGCGACCCATTGGGGTAAGCGCAATGCCGGGCGCGACACAGTTGACCCGCACGCGCGGCGCGAGCGCCCGCGCTGCGCTCTTCGTCAGGTTCACCAGACCGGCCTTGGCTGCCGCATAGTGCGCATGGTGCGGCGCACCGGTCACGGCGGCGACGCTTGCGACCGTCACCACCGCAGCCCCATCGCGCAGAAACGGAATCGCGGCACGGAGCGTGTAGAATGCGCCGTTCAGATTGATACCGACGACAGTGTTCCATTCTTCAGGGGTGATGTCGCCAAACGGGGTGACGATATTGTGCCCGGCGCACAGGACCAGGACATCGAACCCTCTCGTTTGTGCGCTGACTGCACGAACGGCGGACTCGACGGCAGCAGCATTAGTCATGTCGAAGCGGCAGAGCCAGGCGCGCCGTCTGGCAGACTCGACGGCCGCCATCGTCTGGCGCGCGCCGATCTCGTTGCGCCCAAACGCGATTACCACATCGGCGCCCTCCTCTGCCAGCAGGCGCGCCGTCGCTGCGCCGATCCCGCTCGATGCACCGGTCACCAGCGCCACACGATCACGCAATCCGAGATTCATGCTTACCCTCCAAGCGCCTCCCTGCCAATCAATTCCAGCGCGGCGTCATCGTTCGGCGGATGGGTCAGTCCGGCGCGCGCATCACGGAAATAGCGTTCGAGCGGCAACGAGCGCGTCAGCGCAAAACCACCGGCAATCCGCAGCGCCTGATCGGTCGCCTCGCAGGCGGCATTGGTGCAGAGATACTTCGCCGTGGCGATCTGCGCCGCCATTGCGCTGCGTTCCGCCGGGCGCGTCACCCAGGCGTGCGCCGTCTGGTGCAGCACACTGCGCGCCGCGCTCAGTGCCGCCTGCATGGCGCCAACCCGTCGTTGAATGTTCGGCAGCGTGGCAATCGGTCGACCGAGCGCGGTTGGAACACGTTCACGCGCATAGGCGCAAACAGCGTCACACGCCGCCTGCCCGATCCCCAGATAGACTGCCGAAAGGGTCAGTGCGAACCATGCCATCTGTGTCGGCGGTCCAGGGCGCGGGGCGGCGCCGGCTGGCGCGCGTTCGACCAGACGTTCGGCAGGAACGAACACCTCATCGAGCGCCAGATCATAACTTGCGCTGGAGCGTAGACTCAACGAATCGCTCCAGGAGTCCTCCAGGCGGATGCCTGGCGAACCGGCTTCGACCAGAAAACTGCCGACCGCACCCTGCGGCGCTTCATCGTCTGGCGGTAGAGCGGCGCTGACCAGAAACCAGCGCAGGGCAGGCGCCATGCTGACGAATAGTTTCCGCCCGGTGATACGCCAGCCGCCTTCCACGGGGACAGCGCGCGTTGCGGGCAGACCGCCGCGCGATGGGCTGCCCATATCCGCTTCGGTGGCGGCTGAGTTGATCAGCGCGCCTTCGTCGACCACCGAGCGACAGACCATCTCGAAGACCGGCTCGGGCCACGACGGCATTTCCGCCAGTCGTCCGATCAGGTGAACAGTCATATCGACCGCCATCGCCGTTGCGCCACAGCCGCGCGCCAGGCGTTCCTGCGCCAGCGTCATCTCGAACAGGTCGGCGCCGTCGCCGCCGTACTGTGGCGGCGCAACCAGTCGCAGATACCCCGCGTCACGCAGATCGGCAAGGTTGGCAAACGGGAACATCCCCTCGCGGTCATAGCGATCAGCGCGCTCAGCGAAACGTGCCGCGAGTTCATCCGCCAGCGCAACAAGGCGTTGCTGGCGATTGGTCAGTTCAGGAAACATATCCAGACCCTCGATCAACGCGAACAGCGCGGTTCATGTTGCTTCGCAAACGTTCTACCTCCCATAATAATCGAACCTACGGCTTCCCGCCAAGCGCACGGTGCACCAGATAATCGATGACCAGAAACAGGATGATCCCAACCAACAGCAACCCCCACCAGGGAATCTGAA
Organism: uncultured Roseiflexus sp.; assembly: GCA_937935075.1. Taxonomy (GTDB): domain Bacteria; phylum Chloroflexota; class Chloroflexia; order Chloroflexales; family Roseiflexaceae; genus Roseiflexus. The sequence goes on from CALGYB010000071.1 coordinate 17,607, forward strand.
CCCAGATGACAATCCAGACGCGCCCAAGGATGACCCACAGAATGCCGATGAAGATAGCCGCCGTTATCAGCGAGGCGATGCGTTGTTTGACGCTGTGCATGAAAACCCTTTCTTATGCTTGTCACATTTCTGTAACAATCTACGCGCATGTGGGGTGGAGAGTTGCGCACGCCTTATTCAGTGCGTGTCTGAAACTGCGATTAGGTGGGCGAAGACGCCAGCCCACCCAACTCCGCCGCATAGGGCGAGTTTTCGGACGCGCTCTCACATCGCGCCAGCGCACACCCGTATACACGAAGCATGGGATATAATAATAATGAGCCACTGCAAAAAGGCTCAACCACCAAGGACACGAAGCGCACGAAGGTGCATAAACATGAAGTGCATTGCCTTTGTGTCCCTTGGTGACCTTCGTGGTTAAACGAAGCGCACGAAGGTGCATAAACATGAAGCGCATTGCCTTTGTGTCCCTTGGTGACCTTCGTGGTTACCGCTTTGTGCAATGAAGTCATGGAAGGCTCAACCACCAAGGGCACAAAGCGCACGAAGGTGCATAAACATGAAGTGCATTGCCTTTGTGTCCCTTGGTGACCTTCGTGGTTAAACGAAGCGCACGTGAAGCGCATTGCCTTTGTGTCCCTTGGTGACCTTCGTGGTTGCCGCTTTTTGCAGTGAAGTCATGGAAGGCTCAACCACCAAGGACACGAAGCGCACGAAGGTGCATAAACATGAAGCGCATTGCCCTTTGTGTCCCTTGGTGACCTTCGTGGTTACCTTCGTGGTTCCGCTTTTTGCAGTGAAGTCAATAATGAGCACGTGCAATGTGATGCGCCCTCTCCAGAGTTACCCGATATGCTTGCAGCGCGGAGACGTGATGTGCAACTCGAAGGCTCTCTCAGCCAGTTTCCGCTGCGCGAACTGATCGAAATGGCGGTCTATAGTTCGGTGAGCGGCGTCCTGGAAGTGCAGGTCGGCGCTGATGTCGGTCGCATTTTCTTCCGCGACGGTCTGCCACAGCACGCGGAACTGTCAGCATTACAGGGCATCGATGCCATCGGGTGCATGTTTGCCGAGCACGACGCATCGTTTCGCTTTCTCGCCGACAACGCGCCGGTCACGCCGACCCTCTGGATGGACCCGTGGGAAATCATTGACCTGGCAGAACATCAGGCGCAAACCTGGACGACAGTACGCCCCTATGTATCGGCGCTGGGCGCGATTCCGACATTACGGACGCCGCTTCAGCGCGCACAGTCGCTGGTTGGCGAAGATTTGAGGCCGCTGCTGATGATGATCGATGGGCGACGGTCGATCCCGGACATTGCACGTGATCTGGCAGTAGCGCCGATTGATGTGTATGTTGGCATTGCAACGCTCATTCAACAGAAGATTGTCACCCTTACTCAGCCGCAGCCGCCCGCAGGTTCAACCGGCGACCCGCAGACCAGCACAGGGGATAGGGAGGAAAAACGCGAGGGATTCTTCGAGCGCCTGATCGCCCGCGCCCTCGAGGAAGAGCGGCGCAAATCCGAACCGCGCCAGTCTGAGCCGCGCCAGTCCGAACCGCGTCAGTCTGATCCCCACATATCAGATCCTCGTCGATCAGGAGGACGTTTTTCAAAGGAATAGATATCCGCAATGGTCTGGTTGAACCGATTGTGAATTCCCTGATCGGCATCATTTTCCTTACCCTTGTTCTTGCGATTCTGCCTGGCCTGGCGCTCCTCCTGCGCGTTGCACCAACCGCCGCCAGGTCCGCCCTCGAATGCATGACGCTGGCAATTGGAGCAAGCCTGAGTCTCATCCCGCTTCTCCACCTCTGGCTTACGTGGGCGGGCATCGCAGTACGTCCGCCGATGGCGCCTCTTGGGCTGGTTGTCTTCCTGGTCATTGCTCTCATCTCGCTGCGTCGTATCCCCATAATGACGCCGCCGCTTACGCCCGACGGCAGCATCTGGCATCTGGTCATCGCCGGCAGCGCAGCGCTGACCTTCTGGCTGCGTTTCGAGCAGATCCGCGCTCTTGTCTTACCCGCCTGGGTCGATTCTGTCCACCACGCGCTGCTGATTCGCGTCGCTATCGAGCAGGGCGCCGCGCCGCTCTCGCTCCGCCCATACCTGCCTGTCGAGGGGTTAACGTACCACTGGGGATATCATGTATTCGTGGCGACAGTGGCGCTGGCAGGCGGCGTTCGCTCGCCAGAAGGTCTGCCGCACCTGATGCTCTGGAGCGGTCAGGTGATGAGCGCACTGATGGTTCCCGCCTATGCTGCGCTGGCGCTGCGCCTCTGGCAGCGTCCAATTGCCGGTGCAGCCGCCGGTCTGGTCGTCGGTCTGGCATCGGTCATGCCGGCGTACTATGTGAGTTGGGGACGGTATACCCTGTTGACCGGCATGCTGATGCTGCCAGCAGCCCTGATTGCGCTGGACACGCTGCGTCGCACGCCGGGACCGGCGTCGGCGGCGTTGCTGGCGCTCCTGCTGGCGGGTCTCAGCCTGGTGCACTTCGTTGTTTTCGCGCTGACGCTGGCGGCATGCGTTGTGCTGCTGGCAACCGAAAACAGCACAGCCTGGCGCCAAACGGTCGTCTGGGCGGGCACGGCGCTGGCGAGCGCACTGGCGATAACAGCGCCCTGGATCGTCCTGCTGGCGAGTCGCATGCTGCCGGGAACGGGAAGTTCCGCGATGCACGTTGCTGGCAACGCCGCATACAATGCATTGCCACTGGAATTGCTCTGGGCAGGGACAAACCGGATACTGCTCGCCCTCGGCGGCATAGGGGCGCTCCTGGCGCTCTGGCAGCGAAGGCGGGCTGCCGCCTGGCTGATCATCTGGTGTGCGGCTGCGGTTCTGCTGGCGAATCCGCTGGTCATCGGGCTGCCGTATCTCTCGTTCATCACCAACGAAATGCTGACCATCACCATGTTCGCGCCGCTGGCGCTGTTGATCGCCGGTGGGGCGGCGGCTATCGACGCGCGTGCGCCGATGTCCGGTTTCCGCCGGGTGGCCTGGCGTCTGAGCGCCGTTACGCTGGCGGTCGGCGTGATGCTCTGGGGAACGAACCAGTGGCGCACCATTGTCCGCCCCGACACGGTGCTCGCCGGAACAGCGGACCTGGCAGCGATTGCGTGGGCGGCGCGCGCCACGCCGCCCGACGCGCGCTTCGTGGTGGGGACGGTCGGCTGGCTCTACGACGTTGACCGCAGCGCCGACGGCGGATGGTGGCTGCTGCCGCTGGCGGGGCGGCAGGTCAGCACACCGCCGGTTGTGTACAATTACGGCGCCTCTGGCGATGTCGCCGCCATCAAGCGCGACACCGCGTGGCTGCGCGACCATGGCGCGTCCGCAAGCGCGGAGGAACTCGTCGCTTTCATGCGCGAGCGCGGGTACAATTATGTATACACCAGCGAACGCCCTGGCGCGCTGCGCGCCGAACCGCTTCGGCAGACGTCGCTGTTTGAGCGTGTCTACGAAGGAGGAGGAGTGGCGATCTTTCGCCTGCGAGCGCCACTAAACTAAATTCCGCTAGAGCCTGCGAAAGCGGGCTTCGCAACCGTAGCCCACGGCTTCAGCCGCCGGGCGCAGCGCGCATGCCGAACCATCCGTTGACGGCCTTGTGGTCTGAGCCGGTCGAAGCCGGGTCGCC